>MESD01000125.1:40172-53834 GCA_001770815.1 Burkholderiales bacterium RIFCSPHIGHO2_12_FULL_69_20 | reverse complement strand
AGGACCTGGCCGTGTTGTACGCGCAGGAGCCGCCGCCACGCTGGGCCCCGCAGGCGGGTTCAGCGGGATCGGCCGGCGGCGCGGCAGTGCCCACCGCAGGCGCATCGTCAGGCCCGGCATCGGCGTCCGACACCTGGCCGCTCGGCCGCGCGCTGGCGCAGCTGGCCGGCGCCTACATCCTGGCCGAGAACGCGCAGGGGCTGGTGGTGGTCGACATGCATGCCGCGCACGAGCGCATCGTCTACGAGCGCCTGAAGGCCGCACAGGGGCAAGAAGCACTGGCCAGCCAGCCGCTGCTGATCCCGGCCACCTTCTCGGCCACGCCCACCGAGGTGGCCACCGCCGAGGCCCAGGCCGATGCGCTGGCCGCGCTGGGGCTGGACGTGGCGCCGCTGTCGCCCGGCGTGCTGGCGGTGCGCGCCCGCCCGGCCGCCCTGCCCGATGCCGACCCGGTGGCGCTGGCCCGTGCGGTGCTGGCCGAGCTGGGCGAGGTGGACGCCTCGCGGCTGGTGCAGCGTGCGCGCGACGACCTGCTGGCCACCATGGCCTGCCACGGCGCAGTGCGCGCCAACCGCAACCTCACGCTGCCCGAGATGAACGCGCTGCTGCGCGACATGGAGCGCACCGAGCGTGCCGACCAGTGCAATCACGGCCGCCCCACCTGGCGGCAGGTGACGATGCGCGAGCTGGACGGGCTGTTCCTGCGCGGGCGGTGATGAGTCCGCAAGCCTTGTGCTCCCAGGCCGTGTTGCGCTGGGCGTCGGGGTTCGGCTCGTTGCGGTCAGTTGTTGTTGTGATTGAAAGCCGGCGTTCGACGGCCTGAGCGATCGCGCCGGCCCGAGCGGGCGTGCTCTGCTCCGTGTCATTCCGGGCCTGCGGCCCTCCCTTCTTTACCTGCGCAGAGCACGCCCGCCCGACCCGACGCTCAGGCACCACCGCGGCACGCGGGTTTGAAAGATCCCGGCAGTGCGCCAGTGGTGGGTAGCCGAGGGCGTCGGGTGAGCGGATGCCGCAGGTAAAGGGGGAGGCTTCAGCCGCAAGGCTGAAGTCGGAGGACACGGAGGCAGCCGCTCACCCGGCGGCCTCGGCTTCGCGCCGAAACCAGAACGACAGCCCTAACCCACAACAAGCGGCCGCAAAGTGCCGACTCCGGCCACCCTACCGTCCTGCCAATGCGGGTCCGCCCACCTCAGCCGCCTGCCGTCGTCCGCGGATCGTCGCTGTGGATCTGCAGTGCCTCGAGAAAGCGCGAGACCATGTTGTACGAGGCGATGGTGCCCACCAGCTCCACCAGTTGCCTGTCGCCCAGTTGCGTGCGCACGGCCTCGACCAGCGGTGCGGCCACATGCACCTCACGCGTCATCGCGTCGCACAGGCGCAGCACGTCCTGCTGCAGCGGGCTGTAGGCGTCGGCCATTTCGGCCCAGGCCGGCAGCGCGTGGAGCTGGCCCTGCGTCAGCCCCTCGCGCAGTGCGATCGGCGCATGTTGATCGGCTTCGTAGGGCGCGCCGTTGAGGTGGGCAATGCGCATGATCACCAGTTCGCGCAGATCGCCGCCCAGATCCAGCTGGTGCCGCACCTGCGTCATGAAGCCCAGCCAGCCTTCGGCCAGCGGCGGGCTGTGCATCAGCATCTGGTAGAGGTGCAGCACGCTGCCGCGCTCGGCGACGATGCGCTGCACCAGCGGCTGCAGTTCGGGCGGGGTCAGGTCGGCGTAGGGCAGATGGGCCATGAGGGTCTCGGTGAATAGCGGTGGGATCAGACCACCCGCGCCGGGTCGATCTGGCGCAGGCGGTGGTCGACGTAGTAGCCGCCGTATTCGGTGTATTGCACAAAGCCGCGGCCGCAGGCGGCGCAGGCCCACACGCGGCAGCGGTTGTACGGAAAGTGCTGCGGCGCCACGGGCGCATCGGCCAACGGGCATGGCAGGGGCGACGAGTTCGACAACGGGCGGCGCATGGCGGGATTCGGAATCAAGGGAACACAGGCCAGTGAGTGAGGCCCGCGCGGCCGCCGAGTGTGCACAAAGCGCCCCGCCCTGCCTGCTGCGGAAAGCCCCGAGTGCGGCGCGGGCAGAGCCCCGGCCCTGGCCTCGGCATGGCCGGCGGCCGGGTCATGATCCAATCCCGCCATGAGCCCCCAATCCCCCGCCCCCGCCGCCGATGGCGTGCGCCTGTCCAAGGTGATGGCCGAACGTGGCCTGGCCTCGCGCCGCGAAGCCGATGAATGGATCGAGGCCGGCTGGGTCGACGTCAACGGCCAGCCCGCCGTGCTGGGCCAGCGCGTGATGCCCGACGCGGTGATCACCATCGACCCGCTGGCGCGCCAGCAGCAGGCGCAGCGCGTCACCGTGCTGCTGAACAAGCCCATCGGCTATGTCTCGGGCCAGGCCGAGGACGGTTACCAGCCGGCGTCGGTGCTGTTCACCGCTGCCAACCGCTGGTCGGACGACCAGGTGCCGCTGAAGTGGCACCACGGCCATGTGCGCGGCCTGGCGCCGGCCGGCCGGCTCGACATCGATTCAACCGGCCTGCTGGTGCTGACACAGGACGGCCGCGTGGCCAAGCAGCTGATCGGCGAGGACAGCTCGATCGAGAAGGAATACCTGGTGCGCGTGCGCCCACTGCGCCCGGTGCCCGATGGCGAGCCGATGCTGCCGCCCCAGGCGATGCGCGCGCTGCACCATGGCCTGGAGCTGGACGGCCGCCGGCTCAAGCCCGCGCGGGTCAGCTGGGCCAACGAGGACCAATTGCGTTTCGTGCTGCGCGAGGGCCGCAAGCGCCAGATCCGCCGCATGTGCGAGCTGGTGGGCCTGGACGTGACCGGCCTCAAGCGTGTGCGCATCGGCAGCGTGGTGCTGGGCAAGCTGCCCGTCGGCCAGTGGCGCTACCTGCGGCCCGACGAGCGTTTCTGATGGCGGCGGCCGACCTCACCGCCGGCGCGTCGGCGGCGCCGCCCGCGCCGCGCCTGTCTCATGCCTTTGCGGCGCTGGTACTGGCGCTGCTGATGGGCCTGCAGCCGGTCACCACCGACCTGATGCTGCCCGCGCTGCCGGCGCTGGCGGCCGATCTGCAGGCGGGCATGGCGCCGGTGCAGCTGACCATGTCGGCGCTGATCCTGGCCTTTGGCGTGGCGCAGTTGGTGTGGGGCCCGGTGGCCGACCGCGTGGGCCGCCGCCCGGTGCTGCTGCTGGGGCTGGCGCTGTATGCGCTGGCCAGCCTGGGTGCGGCGCTGGCCGGCAGCGTGATGGCGGTGGTGGTGTGGCGCGCGCTGCAGGGTGCAGCGATGTCGGCGGCGGTGGTCTGCGCCCGCGCGATGGTGCGTGATCTGTACGAGCCGCAAGAAGGCGGCATGGTGATGGCGCGCGCGCTCACCGGCCTGGGCGCGCTGGCCATCGCCAGCCCCTTGCTGGGCGGCGTGCTGGTGCACCATTTCGGCTGGCGAGCCGCGGTGGGTGCGATGGGCGTGGTAGGGGCGGCCATCGGCCTGTTCATCGCGCTGCGTGTGCCAGAGACCGCCCACCACCGCCGGCCCGAGGCCACGCAGATCGGCCCGCTGCTGCGGCAGATCAGCCACACGCTGCGCCATCCGGGCTTTCGGGCCTGGGCGGCGCTGGTGTCCTGCAGCTACGGCGGGCTCTACATCTTTCTGGCCGGCTCGGGCTTCGTGCTGATCGGCGTGCTCAAGCTGGCACCGTCGGCGGCCGGCGCGGTGATGAGCACCTGCTCGATGGCCTACATCGCCGGCACGCTGCTGTGCCGGCGCTGGATTCCCCGGCTGGGCCTGGCCGGCGCGGTGGGCCGCGGCGCCTGGTTCACCCTGGCGGCCTGCGTGGCGATGGTGATGCTGGCCGGC
The DNA here is from genome assembly GCA_001770815.1 of Burkholderiales bacterium RIFCSPHIGHO2_12_FULL_69_20. Lineage (GTDB taxonomy): Bacteria > Pseudomonadota > Gammaproteobacteria > Burkholderiales > Burkholderiaceae_C > Pseudaquabacterium. Next base: position 49,979 of record MESD01000125.1, on the reverse strand, counting down.
AACCGCCACCCGTCGGTGCTGGCGGTGATGGTGCCGATGTGGCTTTACGCGCTGGGCCACGGCATCCACATGCCCTGCGGCCAGGCCGGCGCGGTCGGGCCCTTCCCCCGGGCCGCCGGGCTGGCCTCGGCGCTGGCGGGCTTCGTCACCGCGGCGGCGGCCTTCGGCATCGGGCTGTGGCTGGGCCGTGCGCTGGACGGCACGGTGCGGCCGTTTGCGCTGGGCATGGCCGGCGCTGCATTGCTGACCGTGGCCGTGGCCTGGACGCTGGTGCGCCGGCACGGCGAGCCGCTGAAGGCAGCATGAGCGGCGGCATGACCGGCGGCGTGCAGGCCGTGGCGCTGGCCGGACCCACCGCAACGCCACTCAGGGTGGTCGGCATCGCCGGGCCGACCGCCAGTGGCAAGAGCGCGCTGGCGCTGGCCGCGGCGGCGCATTGGCCGGTCGAGATCATCAGCGTCGACTCGGCCCTGGTCTACCGCGGCATGGACATCGGCACCGCCAAGCCCAGCGCCATCGAACGCGCCGCCGTGCCGCACCACCTGATCGACCTGCTCGAGCCCACCCAGGCCTACTCGGCCGCCCAGTTTGCAGCCGACGCGCGGCGCTTGATCATCGAGATCAACGCACGCGGGCGCATCGCCCTGCTGGTGGGCGGCACGATGCTGTACTTCAAGGCGCTGATCGACGGCCTGGATGCGATGCCCGCGGCGAATGCCGACGTGCGCGCCGCGCTCGACGCCCGCGCCGCCCTCGAAGGCTGGCCGGCACTGCATGCCGAACTGGCGCGTATCGACCCCATCACCGCGGCGCGGCTGCCGCCCGGCGATGCGCAGCGCATCCAGCGTGCGCTGGAGGTGTTTGAACTCACCGGCCGGCCGCTGTCCGGCTTCCACGGCCAGCAGCGCACACCGGGCCTGGCACTGCCGTTGCTGGCGCTGGAGCCGATGGACCGCGCCTGGCTGCACGCGCGCATCGCCCAGCGCTTCGACGCGATGCTGGCCGCCGGCTTGATCGACGAGGTGCGGGCGCTGCAGGCGCGCGGCGACCTGTCGCCCGAGACACCGGCGATGCGCTGCGTGGGCTACCGCCAGGCCTGGGCCGCGCTGGACGCGGGTGACCGGACGCCACTGCGAGAACAAGGCATCGCCGCCACCCGTCAACTGGCCAAGCGCCAGCTGACCTGGCTGCGCAGCATGGCCCGCACCGTGGTGGCGTGCGACGCGCCCGATGCGCCGACGGCCGGGCTGGCCGCGCTGCGCACGTTGATCACGGCGCAGACTTCAGCATGAGCACCGCCGCCGCGCTGCAGATCACCGGCCTGGCCCGCGCCTACGGCCCAACGCCGGTGTTCAGCGACGTCGACCTGCGACTGGTACGCGGTGAGTTCGTCGCCCTGCTGGGCGAATCGGGCGTCGGCAAGTCGACGCTGCTGAACTGCATCGCCGGGCTGGACGACGCCGATGCCGGGCAGATCCTGCTGGCCGGCACCGAGGTGCGCGGCCTGGCCGAGCCCGAGCGCGCCCGGCTGCGGCGCGAGCGGCTGGGCTTCGTGTTCCAGGCCTTTCACCTGTTGCCGCACCTCAGCGTGGCCGAGAACGTGGCGCTGCCGCTGCTGCTGCTGGGCCGGCCCGACGAGGCGCGCGTATCGACCTTGCTCGATCACGTGGGCCTGGCTGGGTTGGGCGGGCGCAGCCCGGCGCAGCTGTCGGGCGGCCAGCTGCAGCGGGTGGCGCTGGCGCGGGCGCTGGTGCACCGGCCGGCGCTGATCCTGGCCGACGAACCCACCGGCAACCTCGACCCGGCCACCGCCGGCCGCATGCTCGACGTGCTGGTGGCGCAGGTGCGTGCCGAGGGCGCCGCCTGCCTGCTGGTCACCCACTCGGCCGCCGCCGCCGCGCGGGCCGACCGGGTGCTGCGGCTCACCGCCACCGGCATCGTGCCGGCGCAGGCCTGATCGGCCGGCGCGCGCCTCGCCCGCGTCAGGTCCCGCCGGTATCAGCGGCATCAGCCGGGTCGCGCAGCAACCAGACCACGTACAGCACGAACACCAGCAACGAGGCGGCCAAGACCGTCCATTGGGCCGTGCCGGACAGCGTCGGGAACAGCGCAAACAACAGCGCGAACGGCGCCGCCCCGACGGCCGTGGAACCGGCGTTCTCGACCGCGGTGGTCCGGGCGCTGAACAGGCCCAGCGCGTAGGACAGCACGTCCACCGGAAACGTCATCCGCAGCAGCACCAGCGACCACCAGCGGTGGCGCGACAACATCAACCGGTCGATCTGCGCGTGGCGCTGCACCGATGGAAAGTGCCGCAGGATCAAGGCCCGGGCATGGCGACCGAAGGCAAACGCCAGCATCGCGCCGACCACCCAGCCCGACAGCAGCAAGCCCGCCGACCACCACGGCCCCCAGGCCAGCACCGCCAGCGGCATCAGCGGCAGGTTGCTCAGCATCGGCAGCAATACCGCCACCACCGCGCTGGCGAAGAACACCGCCATGCCCAGCACGGCATGCACGGCCAGCGCCTCGGTGATCGGCGCGGCGAAGTCGCGCGCCAGCCAGATCCCGGCGGCGAAGAGCAGCACCACCGCCAACCCCGCCCGCACCGAGGGCCACAGTTCGGCCCAGGTCAGGTGGTGGCGCGGGGGGTGCTGGCCAGGGGACATGGTGCCGCGCGGGTCGGCGGGGCCTCGGTGCTCAGCCGGTTTTGATCAGCACCGCGGCACCTTGCCCAGCGGGTGCGGCGCCTGCAGGAAGTCGAAGTCCACGCCCTGGTCGGCCTGCAGCACGCTCTGCAGGTACAGCTTGCGGTAACCCCGCTCGGCCGTGGGCTCGACCACCGGGTGATCGATCGCACGTTGTGCCAGCACCTCGTCCGACACCCGCAGCGTGATCTCGCGGTTCTTCACGCTCAGGCGGATACGGTCGCCGTCCTGCACCCACGCCAGCGGGCCGCCGATGGCTGACTCAGGCGTCACGTGCAGCACGATGGTGCCGAAGGCGGTGCCGCTCATGCGGCCGTCGGAGATGCGCATGATGTCCTTCACGCCGGCACGCGCCAGCTTGCGCGGGATCGGGATGTAGCCCGCCTCGGGCATGCCCGGCGCGCCCTTGGGGCCGATGTTCTTGAGCACCAGCACGTCGTCGGCGCCCACGTCCAGATCGTCGCGGTCGATGCGATGGGCCAGGTCTTCCAGGTTCTGGAACACCACGGCGCGGCCCTCGTGCTCCATCAGCGCCGGGTCGGCGGCCGACTGCTTGATGATCGCGCCGCCCGGCGCCAGGTTGCCGCTGAGCACCGCGATGCCGCCTTGCGGGTAGATCGGGTCGGTGATGGGGCGCACCACCGTCTGCGGGAATCCAGGCCCGGCGCGATCGATTTCCTCGCCCAACGTGCGGCCGGTGACCGTCATCGCTTCCAGGCGCAGCAGCGGCTTCAGTTCGCGCAGCAGCGTGGCCATGCCGCCGGCGGCATGGAAGTCTTCCATGTAGTGCGCGCCGGACGGCTTGAGGTCCAGCAGCACCGGCGTCTCGCGGCCCATGCGGTCGAGCGCCGACAGGTCGATCGCCAGCCCCATGCGCCCGGCAATCGCCGCCAGGTGCACGATGCCGTTGGTCGATCCGCCGATGGCCAGCAGCACCCGCATCGCGTTTTCGAACGCGGCCGGGGTCAGGATCTTGTCGATGGTGAGCCGGTCGCGCGCCATCTGCACGGCCTGTGCGCCGGTCAGCTCGGCGATGCGGATGCGGTCGGCCGTGACGGCCGGCGGCGAGGCACCACCCGGCACCGTCATGCCCAGCGCCTCGGCGATGCAGGCCATGGTGCTGGCGGTGCCCATCACCGAGCAGGTGCCCACGCTGGCCACCAGTTGGTGGTTGACGTCGGCCACCTCGTCGGCGTCGATCTCGCCGGCGCGGAATTGGCCCCAGTAGCGGCGGCAATCGGTGCAGGCGCCCACCCGCTCGCCGCGGTGGCTGCCGGTCAACATGGAACCCGTGATCAGCTGGATCGCCGGGATGTTGGCCGAGGCCGCGCCCATCAGCTGCGCCGGCACGGTCTTGTCGCAACCGCCGATCAGCACCACCGCGTCCATCGGCTGCGCGCGGATCATCTCCTCGGTGTCCATCGCCATCAGATTGCGCAGGAACATGCTGGTGGGCGCAGCAAAGCTCTCGTGCACCGAGATCGTCGGAAAGGCCATCGGCAAACCGCCGGCCAGCATCACACCACGCTTGACCGCCTCGATCAGCTGCGGCGCATTGCCGTGGCAGGGGTTGTAGTCGCTGCCGGTGTCGGCGATGGCGATCACCGGGCGGGCTAGTGCCGCATCGGTGTAGCCCGCGCCCTTGATGAAGGCCTTGCGCAGGAACAGCGAGAAACCGGCATCGCCGTAGCTGGTCAGGCCCTTGCGCATGCCGGAAGGGCCGGCGTCGTCGTCGGCGCTGTTGCTCATGGCTTGCCCGCGTCGGCGGTGCCGGCGGTCAGTTTGTGCAACTGGTAGCGCGCCTGGGTCTCGGCGTTCATCGGATACAGGCCCGGCAGCGGTGCGCCGCGGTTCACCTCGTCCATGATCCAGGCCTCCAGGCGCTCTTGCTCGGGCCCCAGCGCCAGCATCTCATCGAGCAGATTGGCGGGGATCAGCACCGCACCGTCGTCGTCGACCACGATCACGTCGCCGGGGAACACCGCCACCCCGCCGCAGGCGATCGGCTGCTGCCAGCCGGTGAAGGTGAGGCCGGCCACCGAAGGCGGTGCGGCCACGCCGCCGCACCACACCGGCAGGCCGGTGCCGAGCACGCCGGCCACATCGCGCACCACGCCGTCGGTGACCAGCGCGGCCACGCCGCGATGCGCCATGCGCGCGCAGAGGATGTCGCCGAAGATGCCGGCTTCCTGCACGCCCATCGCATCGACCACGGCGATGCAGCCGGCGGGCATGGCCTCGATCGCCGCGCGGGTGGAGATCGGCGAGGCCCAGCTCTCGGGCGTGGCCAGGTCTTCACGCGCCGGCACGAAGCGCAGCGTGAAGGCGCGGCCCACCACCCGCGGCTGGCCCGTGCGCAGCGGCCGGGTGCCGCGCAGCCAGACGTTGCGCAGGCCCTTCTTCAGCAGCAGTGTGGTCAGCGTGGCGGTGGTCACCCTCGACAGGATGGCCACGGCCTCGGGGGTCAGTGTCAAAGGGGTGGCATCGGTCATGGCAGGGTCCGTCGGTCGATCGAAAGCAGGATGGCACGCCTGCACCCGGCAGGCGCGGCGTCACAGCACCGCATCATCGCGCCAGCAGCGGTCGGGGGTGCAGGAACTGCAGCGCCAGCGCCACCACCACGCCGGCAAAGCCGATCGCATCGAACAGCAGGCCGGGCAGCACCAGCGCAAAACCCGCCCCGATGAACAGCGTTCGTTCGATCAAGGTGGTGCGCTTGAAGGCCCAGCCCTGGAAGCCGGCAGCCAGCGCGGCCACGCCCACGGCCGCGGTGAAGCCGACCAGCGCGATCGATGCCCAGTCGGCGTTGGCCAGCGCCTTGGTCGAGCCCATCAGCAGCAGGCCCTGGCCGGCCGGGTCGAGCACGAACATGAAGGGCACCAGGAAGGCCGGCACGGTGTACTTCCAGCACTGCAGCGTGGTCTTGTACGGATCACCGCCGGTGATGGCCGCCGCGGCAAACGGCGACAGCGCCGTGGGCGGCGACACCTCGGACAGCACCGCGTAGTAGAAAATGAACATGTGGGCGGCGAAGTCGGGCACGCCCAGCTTGATCAGCGCCGGCGCGGCGATCACCGCGCAGATGATGTACGACGCCGTCACCGGCACCGCCAGGCCGACGATCCACACCACCAGCGAGGTGAACAGCGCGGTCAGCAGCAGCGAGCCGCCGGCGTAGTCGATGACGATCGAGCTGAACTTCAGCCCCAGCCCGGTGAGCGTGACCACGCCGACGATGATGCCGGCGCCGGCGCAGGTGGCCGCCACGTTGAGCACGCCGATCGAGCCCGCCTCCATCGCCTTGACGAAGGGCGACTGGAACAGGTGCCTGGCCCACGAGCCCTTGCCCTGGAACAGGTCGTACGAGAACAGCGCCGTGTCGCGCCGCAGGAAGCTGGTGGCCAACGACACCAGCGTGGCGTAGAACACCGACAACACCGGCGAGTAGCCCACCATCATGAAGAACACGATGGACACCAGCGACAGGAAGTGGAACCAGTACTTGCGCGTGAGGTTCCACACCGTGTCGACCTTGTCGAACGCGGTGTTGCCCATGCCGTACTTGCGCGCGTCGATCTCGACCATCAGGAACAGCGCCAGGTAGAACAGCAGCGTGGGGATTACCGCCATCAGCAGCACGTCGAGGTAGCTGATCTTCAGGAACTCGGCGATCAGGAAGGCCGCCGCGCCCAGCACCGGCGGCGAGATGATGGCGCCCAGGCCGCCCGCGGCCAGCAGGCCGCCGGCGGCGTTGCGCTCGTAGCCCACCTTGGCCAGCATCGGGTAGGCCACCGCGCCCAGCGTCACCGTGGTGGCCACGCCCGAGCCCGACGGCCCACCCAGCAGGAACGAGGCCAGCACCACGGTGCGCCCGGCGCCGGTGGGCTTGCCGCCCATCGCCGAGAACGAGAAGTCGATGTAGAACTTGCCCGCGCCCGAGTACTGCAGGAAGGCGCCGAAGATGGTGAACAGGATGATCAGCGACGAGGACACGTCCACCGCCACGCCGTAGATGCCTTCGAGCGTCATGTACATCACGCCCACCAGGCGGCCAATCTCGTAGCCCTTGTGCGTCCACGGCGCCGGCAGCGACGGCCCGAACAGCGCATAGGCGATGAAGGCCGAGGTGATGATCGGCATGATCCAGCCGTTGGTGCGGCGCATGGCCTCGAGCACCAGCACGATCAGGCCGATGCCGAAGACCACGTCGAGGGTGTCGGGCGAGGTGTTGCGGTCGGTGAAGTCGTCGCCGCCCTGGATCAGGTAGACGACGATGGCGATCGAGGCTGCCGCGGCCAGCCAGTCCCACCACATGATGCGGTGGCGAAAGCGCGCGGTGACCGGAAACACCAGGAAGCAGAGAAACAGCACCATGCCCACGTGCAGCGGCCGCAGCGTCTGCGTCGGCACGATCGCCCAGGCGGTGTAGAGGTGGAAGGCCGACATGCCGAACGCCGCCGCCACGATGAAGGCCTGCAGCCAGCCCTTGAGCTTGTTGGCGGCGCCCTCCTCGGCTTCGATGAACTCCTCGGCCTTGTGCAGCGCCTCGTCGCTGATGGTGATGTCGGTGGAGACGGGAGGATCTGTTCGCTGCATGCCTGGGGTGCCGCCTGAAGGTGCGCCTGAAGGCGCCCTGGATGGGGCGCCGATGAAAGCCGGTGCGCGGCCCCGCTGCTGCAGGGCCGCGCTGCGGCGGCGGTCAGTTGACCTTCACGCCCTTCTCGGCAAAGTACTTCAGCGCGCCCGGGTGGAACGGGATCGGCGTGGCGCCGGCCTTCTGGTTCTCGAGCTTGATGTTGGCCGCCTCCTTGTGCACGGCGATCAGGTCGTCGCGCTTGTCGAAGATGGTCTTGACGATGTTGTAGGCCGTCTTCTCGTCCATGTTCTCGTGCGCCACCAGAATGTTCATCACCGTGGCCTGCTTGTTGTCGGTGTCCATGCCGCGGTAGGTTTCTTTCGGGATCAGGTCTTCGACGTAGAGGTTGCCGTACTTCTTGTTCATCGCCGCCACCGCCTCGGCATGGTCGACCATCTTCAGCTTGGTGCCCGGCGTGTTGGCCAGGTCGGTGACCCCGGCGGTGGGCAGGCCACCAACCCAGAAGAAGCCATCGATCTTGCCGTCCTTGACGGCGTTGACCGACTCGGCCACGCCCAGGCGCTCACGCTTGACGTCCTTGTCCTTGTCGATGCCCGCGGCCTCCAGCAGGCGAAAGGCCATCACCTCGGTGGCGCTGCCGGGTGAGCCGGTGGACACCCGCTTGCCCTTCAGGTCGGCCATCCTGTTGATGCCGCGGCCCTCGACGCTGACCACGTGCATGCGGTTGGGATACAGGATCATCAGCGTCTTCAGCGGCACCTTGTTGCCGTTGAACTTGGCCTCGCCCTTGTAGGCGTCCTGTCCGGCGTCGGCCATCGTGAAGCCGACATAGGGCTTGCCGCTGGCGATGAGCTTCAGGTTGTCGACCGAACCGCCGGTGACCTCGGCAGTGGCCTGCATGCCCGGCACATGCTTGGACAGCACCGAGGCGATGCCGCCGCCCATCGGGTAGTACACACCGCCGGTGCCGCCGGTGGCAATCGACAGGTTCTGCGCCTGGGCGCACAGCGGCGCCGCCATGGACAGCACCAGGCCGGCCAGCAGGGCCGCGTAACGGGAGGGAATCGACTTCATGCAGACCTCGACAAGGCTAGACGATGGGAGCGCGGGCCCGGATCGGTGCCCACGCGCGATGCAAGCGGCATCCTGCCCGCTCGGCAGGCCGCAGCGCCTACTGACTTACCACGACGGACTTGCTGTGACGGGCTTGCCCCGATCGGCCCGATTGGCCAGCCGGCGCTGCCACGCGGGCTGAAGGCCACGACGTGAACGTCGCGTGACCACCGGCCGATACCATGCGCCCATGTGGCGCCACTTGCTCAAGCTGTCGATCGCCGAATGGCGCCACCACCCCTGGCGGCATGGCGTGGCGCTGCTGGCGGTGGCGCTGGGCGTGGCGCTGGCCAGCTCGGTGCAGATGATCAATGAATCGGCGCTGGCCGAGTTCTCGCAGGCGGTGCGATCGGTCAATGGCCAGCCCGATGCGGTGGCCGCCAGCGCGGGGCCCGAGGGCTTCGACGACGCGCTGTATGCGCGCCTGGTGCTGGCCGAGGCAGTGGCGCTGGCCAGCCCGGTGCTGACGCTCGACAGCCTGGGCCGGCGCGCCTCAGACGACACTCCCCCGGCGGCCGGTGCGGCATCGGCGGTACCGGCCGCTCGCACCTCGCTGCGCATCGTCGGCGTCGATGCGCTGACGGTGGCCGCGCTGGCGCCCGATCTGCTGCCGCGGCCGGATGCGGCGGTGGCGGCCACCGCGGCGGGCCGCACCGGCTTCCTCGATCCCGACGCCGCTTTTCTCAACCCCGCGGCAATGACGGCGCTGGGCGTGCGCCCGGGCGATCGCCTCGAACTGCAATCGGCCTCCGGCTGGCAGGCGCTGCGTGTGGCCGGCAGCGTGGCGGCTGCGGGCCGGCCGCTGGTGGTGGTCGACATCGCCAGCGCGCAGGCGCGCTTCGGCCGGGTTGGCCGGCTGACGCGCATCGACCTGCGGCTGCAGGCCGGCACCGATGCCAGCGCCTGGCAGGCCGCCACCGTGCTGCCCGCCGGCGTGCGCTGGGCGCGGGCCGACGATGCGGTGCAGCGGGTGTCCAACCTGTCACGCGCCTACCGGGTGAACCTGGGCGTGCTGGCGCTGGTGGCGCTGCTGGTGGGCGGCTTCCTGGTGTATTCGGTGGTGTCGCTGTCGGTGGCGCAGCGCACGCCCTCGCTGGCGCTGCTGGGCGTGCTGGGCCTGGCCGCGCGCGACCGGCGGGCGCTGGTGCTGGCCGAGAGCGCGGTGGTGGGCTTGGTCGGCAGCGCACTGGGCCTGGCCGCGGGGGCGGCGCTGGCCGCGCTGGCGCTGCGCCTGCTGGGGGGTGATCTGGGCGGCGGCTACTTCGGTGGCGGTGCGCCCAGCCTGGCCTGGCCACCGCTGGCGCTGACCGCCTGCTTCGTGCTGGGCACGGCGGCGGCGGTGGCGGGCGCGTGGTTTCCGGCACGGCAGGCCGAAGCCTTGTCGCCGGC
>MESD01000125.1:32891-40052 GCA_001770815.1 Burkholderiales bacterium RIFCSPHIGHO2_12_FULL_69_20 | reverse complement strand
ACGTCGTCACCCATCCTGCTGCTGGCGCTGCGCCGCGCGCGCTTCGCCCGCCAGACCGCCAGCGCCACCGTGGCCGGCGTGGTGGCCAGCCTGGCGCTGAGCGTGGCGATCACGGTGATGGTGGCCAGCTTCCGCGACGCGGTGGCCGACTGGCTGGACAGCGTGCTGCCGGCCGACCTGTACGCCCGCAGCACCGGCAACAGCGCGGCGGCCGACCAGGCGGTGCTGCCGCCGGGCTTTGCCGATCTGGCCGCGCGGCTGCCGGGGGTGACACGGGTGATCGCCTCCCGCATGGTGCCGCTGGTGCTGGACCCACAGCAACCGGCGGTGGTGCTGATGGCCCGACCGCTGGGTGCCGATGCCGCGGCCGCCCTGCCGCTGCTGGGCGACACCGTGCCGGCCACCGCCGGCGAGCTGGGCGTGTTCGTCAGCGAACCGGCCGCGGCGATCTACGGCTGGCGCGTGGGCCAGCAGATCCGATTGCCGATTCCGGGCGCGGCGCCTGGCGCGGACGACGGCGGCGTGTTGGTGCGCGTGCGTGGCATCTGGCGCGACTACGCGCGCCAGTTCGGCGCAGTGATGATGGACGCGGTCGACTACCAGCGCCTGACCGGCGACCGGCGCATCAACGACCTGGCACTGTGGCTGGCGCCCGGCGCCGCGCCGGCCGCGGTGCAGGCCGCGCTGCAGCGCGCCGCCGGGCCCGACCGGCCGCTGGACATGGCCAGCACCGCCGCCCTGCGGCAGCTGTCGCTGAAGATCTTCGACCGCAGCTTCGCCGTCACCCTCTACCTGCAGGCGGTGGCCATCGGTGTCGGGCTGGTGGGCGTGGCGGCCAGCCTGTCGGCGCAGGTGCTGGCGCGGCGCAAGGAGTTCGGCCTGCTGGCCCATCTGGGCCTGACACGCCGGCAGGTGATCGCGCTGGTGGGCGCCGAGGCCGCCGCCTGGCTGGCCGCCGGCACGCTGATCGGCCTGGGGCTGGGGCTGGCGATGGCGGTGGTGCTGGTGCACGTGGTCAACCCGCAGAGCTTTCACTGGACCATGCCGCTGCAGATCCCGGTGCCGCGGCTGGCGGCGCTGGCCGGCGCGGTGCTGGCCGCCGGCGTGGCCACCGCGCTGTGGAGCGCCCGGCGCGCCGCCGGCCGCTCGGCGGTGATGGCGGTCAAGGAGGACTGGTGACCGCCCCGCGCCGACGGTGGCTGCGCCACGCGCTGGCCGCCTGGGCCGCGCCGGCACTGGCGTCGTCAACGACCCAGGCCTTGGCCTTGGCGCTCGATGATCACGACCACATCCGGGCCGGCCGCCCGCTGACCTTTCCGCGCGACCACGGCGCCCACCCTGGCGCGCGCATTGAGTGGTGGTACGCCACCGGCTGGCTGCAGGCCGCCACGGCAGGCGGCGAAGGCAGCGGCCCGCTGATCGGCTTCCAGCTCACCTTCTTCCGCAGCCGCACCGGCCTGGCCGAATCGCTGCCCGGCCGCTTCGCGCCGCGCCAGCTGCTGTTCGCCCACGCCGCGGTGAGCGCGCTGACCGCCGGGCGGCACCGCCACGCGCAGCGCATCACCCGCTGGTCGGGCGACGAGGCGCTGCCCGAGGCGCATGCAATGCGCGCCGACACCGGGCTGGCGCTGGGCCGCTGGACGCTGCGGCGTGAGGCCGCTGACGGTGCCTACCGCGCGCGGCTGGCCGCGCCCGAAGCAGGTTTCGGCCTCGATCTCACGCTGCAGCCCACCCAGCCGCTGCTGCTGCAGGGCGATGCCGGTTTCTCCCGCAAAGGACCGCAGCCACAGCAGGCCAGCCACTACTACACCCAGCCACAGCTGGCAGTGCAAGCCACGCTGACGTTGGACGGCCGGCCGCTGCGCGCGCTGGGCCGCGGCTGGCTGGACCACGAGTGGAGCGACGAGCTGCTGGCCCCCGGCGCGGTGGGCTGGGACTGGATCGGCATCAACCTGACCGACGGCGGCGCGCTGACCGCCTTCGTGCTGCGCTTGGCGGACGGCGGCGTGGTCTGGGCCGGCGGCAGCCACCGGCCGCCGGCCGGCGCGGTGCAGGCCTTCGGCCCCGATCAGGTGCAATTCACCGCGCTGCGCCGCTGGACCAGCCCGGCCACCGGCGCGCGCTACCCGGTGCAGTGGCGCATCACCACGCCGGTGGGCGCGTTCGAACTGCGCGCCTTGCTGGACGCACAGGAGCTGGACAGCCGCGCCAGCACCGGCACCGTCTACTGGGAAGGCCTGGCCGAACTGCTGGGCCCCGGCGGTGCGCGGGTGGGGCTGGGTTACCTGGAGATGACCGGCCGGGCGCAGCCGTTGCGGCTGGGGCTGTAGGCCCTTTAGGTGCTTGCCCGCAAGCATGCAGGCAGATCCTTCGGTAGGCACTCGCGAGCCCGCAGGGGCTCGCTCGGTCCGGCCTCAGCCTGCCGAGCGGGCCGGGGTGTGGCTCTGGCGCGGCGGGATGGGCGCGGCGCGCACGCAGTTGCGGCCGGCGCCCTTGGCCTCGCGCAGCGCGGCGCCGGCGTCGGCGATCACCGCATCCAACCCGGCATGGCCGCTGCCGATGCCGGCCACGCCCACGCTGATGGTGGCCTTGACGTTTTTGCCCTGCCAGGCCAGCCGCAGGCCAGCCACGCGCTCGCGGATGCGCTCGGCGACATCCAGCGCGCCCAGCGGATCGGTGTGCGGCAGGTAGATCACCAGCACGCCGCCGCCAAAACGCGCCAGCAGATCGTAGGGCCGCAGCGTGGACGAGGCCAGGCGGGTGATCTCGACCAGCATCGCGTCGCCGGCAGGCGTGCCGTGCTCGTCGTTCAGGCGCTGGAAGTGGTCGACGTCGACCATCAGCAGCGCGGCGTCTTCACCGTGGCGGCGGATGCGCGACCACTCGCGGTCGGTGGCGGCCACGAAATGCTGCTGGGTGTAGGCGCCGGTCAGTGCATCACGCGCCGGGGCCTGGGCGTCGGCCGTGGGGGCCACCGCCTTGGTTGCCTTGGGTGCCGCAGCCACCACGGGCGGCGCCACGCGCAAGGGGGTGACCGGTGCGGCCACGCGGGGCGTCTTGGGCAGGGTGGGCGCCACGATGCGGATGGCCGCCCAGCCGGCCAGCGGCACCAGCAGCGCGGCCACCGCCGCACCCACCAAAGCCGGCATCAGCCCGGCCCAGTCGGCCGGCAGCGCCTGGATCAGGCTCGGGGCCAGGCCGTGGCCCAGCAAAGCACCCACGCCGACCGCAGCGCCGGTGGCGGCGGCCAGCGCCCACGCCCGGCGGCGCTGCAGCGCCTGCACCTCGGAAACCCCGGTCTGGGCGGCGGGCTGGCGGGAGGATTGATCAGTCGTCATGGCGCGGGCGATGGTTTGTTTTTGATTCAAACACAAAGCCCGTCGGCCGTGGGTGCCGAGTTGTGACCCGGGACGTGCGTACTTTGCGCTTTTGACGGTCCGCCCCTCACTTGTCCACCGTCAACGCCCGCTGCCCGGCATGGCGCGAGACTGCACTCAAAGCCTCAACCCTGGAGACCCCGACATGACCCCACCCCGTGTGATCGACTCCCTGGCTGCTGCGGTGGACGCGGTGCTCGACGCCATCCCCGGCGACATCGTGCTGGGCATCCCGCTGGCCATCGGCAAGCCCAACCCCTTCGTCAATGCGCTGTACCGCCGCATCAAGGCCAACCCGGCGCGCCGGCTGACCATCGTCACCGCGCTGTCGCTGGAAAAGCCGGTGGGCAAGAGTGAACTGGAGCGGCACTTCCTCGAGCCGCTGGTCGAACGGGTGTTCGGTGACTACCCCGACCTGGACTATGTGAAAGATCTGCGCGGCGCCGGCCTGCCGGCCAACATCGCCGTGCACGAGTTCTTCATGAAGACCGGCGACTACCTGCACAACCAAGTGGCGCAGCAGGCGCACATCTCGACCAACTACACCTTCGTGGCGCGCGACATGCTGGTGCAGGGCATGAACGTGATCGCCCAGGCGGTGGCCACGCGGGGCGAGGGTGACGACTGGCGGCTGTCGGTCAGCAGCAACCCCGACGTGGTGTTCGAGGTGGTCGAGAAATACGCCGCCGCGGGCATGCCGCTGCTGAAGGTGGGCGTGGTCAATCACCAGATGCCGTTCATGCCGAACGGCGCCGAGGTGGCGCCGGGCTTCTTCGACATCGTGGTCACCGATCCGGCCGCCACGCACCGGCTGTTCGGCCCGCCCAACGGCAAGGTGAGCACCGCCGACTACGCCATCGGCCTGCACGCCAGCAGCCTGGTGGCCGACGGCGGCACGCTGCAGATCGGCATCGGCTCGCTGGGCGATGCCATCGGACAGGCGCTGATCGTGCGCGACCGGCATGGGCCCGAGTACCGCTGCATCATGGAGAGCCTGTGCCCGGACGGCGTGGCGTTGCGCGAGCTGGGCCGCTTCGACCAGGGCCTCTACGGCTGCTCGGAGATGTTCGTCAACGGCTTCCTCAAGCTGATCGAGGCCGGCATCATCCGCCGCGAGGTGTTCGGCGACACCGTGCTGCAGCAGTTGCTCAACAGTGGCGCGATCGCCGGCGAGGCGGTGACGCCGCAGACGCTGCGCGCGTTGCTGGCGGTGCGGCGCATAGCCTCGCCGCTGTCGCAGGCCGATCTCGACTTCCTGCTGCGCTTCGGCATCCTCAAGCCGGGCGTGGTGATCGATGGCGACCACCTCGTGCTCGACGGCGTGCCGCTGCCCAATGACCTGGTCGGTGAGTCGCAGTTCGACGCCATCTGCACGATCATGCTGGGCGCGCGCTTGACCGGCGGCATCTTCATGACCGGCGGCTTCTTCCTCGGCCCCAACGACTTCTACGAGCGGCTGCGCAGCATGCCGCCGCAGGAGCTGGCCAAGATCGACATGACGCGCATCGACTTCATCAACCAGCTCTATACGCAGGGTGACGACCCGCGCGCCGGCAGCATCGAGCTGAAACGTGCGCAGCGCCGCAAGGCGCGCTTCATGAACACCACGATGATCGTGACGCTGCTGGGCGCGGCGGCCAGCGACGCGCTGGAGAGCGGCCAGGTGGTCAGCGGCGTGGGCGGGCAGTACAACTTCGTGGCGATGGGCCATGCGCTGGCCGACGCCCGCTCGATCCTGATGCTGCGCGCCACCCACGAGAACAAGGACGGACTGCGCAGCAGCATCGTCTGGAACTACGGCAACGTGACCATCCCGCGCCACCTGCGCGACATTGTCATCACCGAATACGGCGTGGCCGACCTGCGCGGCCAGATCGACAGCGAGGTGGTCAAGCGCCTGATCGCGGTGGCCGACAGCCGCTTCCAGCCCGAGTTGGTCAAGCAGGCGCAGGCCCACGGCAAGCTGCCGGCCGACTACACGTTGCCCGAGCGCTACCGCCAGAACCTGCCGGCCGCACTCGATGCCAAGCTGCACCCCTGGAGCCAGGCGGCGCTGCTGCCGGCCTTCCCCTTCGGCACCGACCTGACGGCCGACGAACAGCACATCGTCACCGCGCTCAAGCGCCTGAAGCGCGCCACTGAACACCCGGTGGACCTGGTGACGATGGTGGTCAAGAGCCTGTGGGACGGCAAGGAGGCGCCGCACGCCTACCTGGAGCGGCTGGGCCTGGACGACGCCACCAGCTTCAAGACCATGTTCATCCGGCGGCTGTTCGCGGGCAACCTGTAGCGGGTTGCGCCGCCGGCCGCGTCAGTGCGCGCCGCCGCTGTCCACCTGGTGCGCCAGCAACTTGGGCGGGCGCCGGGTCATCCAGATCAAGGCGATCAGCGCCAGGAAAGCCCAGGCCGAGACCAGGAAGATGTCGTCGGCCGCGCGGGTGTAGGCCTGCTGGTCGATCTGGCGGGTGATCTGCGCCAGCGCGGCGCTGTCGCTCAGGCCGGCGCCGGTCAGCGCGGCCAGTGCGCTGGCAAAGGCCGGGTGGCCGGGCTGCAATTGCTCGCTCAGGTGGGCGTGGTGCAGCACGGCGCGGCTTTCCCACAGCGTGGTGGTGATCGAGGTGCCCATCGCGCCCGCGGTGATGCGCATGAAGTTGCTCAGACCCGCGGCCGCCGGCATGCGCTGCGGCGCCAGGCCCGACAGGCTCAGCGTGGTCAGCGGGATGAAGAACATCGCCATGCCCGCGCCCTGCAGCAGCGTGGGCAGCAGGATGTGCCACAGGTCGGTCTGCGGCGTGAAGCCGGACCGCAGCCACAGCACCCAGACGAAGACCAGAAACGCCCCGGTGGCCATCCAGCGCGGGTCCCACACCGACACCATGCGCCCGGCCACCGGCGACAGCAGGATCGCCAGCAGGCCCACCGGCGCCAGCGCCATGCCGGCACTGGTGGCGGTGTAGCCCATCCACTGCTGCAGCCACAGCGGCAGCAGCACCACGTTGCCGAAGAACAGGCCGTAGCCCAGCGCGATGGTGACCACGCCCCAGGCAAAGTTGCGGTTGGCGAACAGGCGCAGGTCGACCACCGGATGCGCGTCGGTCAGCTCCCAGGCCACGAACACCGCCAAGCCCACCACCGACAGCACCGCCAGCACCACGATCTCGCTCGAGTTGAACCAGTCCAGCTCCTTGCCCTTGTCGAGCATCAGCTGCAGCGACCCGACCCACAGCACCAGCAGCGCCAGGCCGATGCGGTCGATCGGCAGGGTGCGCCGCGGCGTGTCGCGGTGGCGGTAGATGCTCCAGGTCAGCCCCACCGCGATCAGCCCCACCGGCAGGTTGATGTAGAAGATCCAGGGCCAGGAGAAGTTGTCGGTGATCCAGCCGCCCAGCAGCGGCCCCACCACCGGTGCCACCAGCGTGGTCATGCCCCAGAAGGCCAGCGCGCGCCCGGCCTGCACACGCGGGTAGCTGGCCAGCAGCAGGGTCTGCGACAGCGGCATCATCGGCCCGGCCACCAGGCCCTGCAGCACGCGCGCGGCCACCAGCATCTCCAGCGACTGGGCCATGCCGCACAGCATCGACGCCAGCACGAACAGCGTCACGCTGGCAATGAACAGCCGCACCGCGCCAAAACGCTGGGTCAGCCAGCCGGTGAGCGGCAGCGCGATGGCATTGGCCACGCCGAAGCTGGTGATGACCCAGGTGCCCTGCGCCGGGCTGGCGCCCAGGTTGCCGGCAATCGCCGGGATCGACACGTTGGCGATCGACGAATCGAGCACGTTCAT
>MESD01000125.1:22878-32865 GCA_001770815.1 Burkholderiales bacterium RIFCSPHIGHO2_12_FULL_69_20 | reverse complement strand
CATCAGCGGGCCTGGGTGCTCGAGCGGTGGGTCTGCGCCGAGCGGCCCAGGTTGGCGCGGATCACCTGCGCCACCTCGGCATCGGCGGCGGCGGCCAGCACGTCGAATACCGCCGTCTGCGCCACCGGCTGGGCGCGCGGCGCATCGGCCAGCGTCTTGCCGCTGGCGTCGGACACGTCCACCGACACCTCCATCGACAGCCCCACCCGCAGCGGGTGCGCCGCCAGGTCTTGCGGCTCCAGCGTGATGCGCACCGGCACGCGTTGCACGATCTTGATCCAGTTGCCGGTGGCGTTCTGCGCCGGCAGCAGCGCAAAGGCCGCGCCGGTGCCGGCGCCCAGGCCACTGACCCGCCCGCGGTAGTGCACCTGGCGGCCGTAGACATCGGCGCTGAGCGTGGCGCTCTGGCCGATGCGCAGGTGGCGCAGCTGGGCTTCCTTGAAATTGGCGTCGACCCACAGCTGGTCGAGTGCCACCACCGCCATCAGCGGCGTGCCGGCGGCCACACGCTGGCCGATCTGCACGCTGCGCCGCGCCACCACGCCACCCAGCGGCGCCGGCAGCTCGGTGCGCTGCAGCGCGATGTGGGCCTCGCGCAGGCGCGCCGCGGCCTGCTGCACCGTCGGGTGATCGGCCACGCTGGTGCCGTCGGTCAGGCTCTGGTTGGTGGTCAGCGCCTCACGCGCCGCGCGCAGCGCTGACTGCGCCGCCACCTGCGCGCTGCGTGCGCTGGCCAGTTGGGCGCTGGCATGGGCCACGTCTTCCTGCGCCACCGCGCCGCTGGCCACCAGCGGCGCGCGGCGGGCCAGGTCGTCGGCGGCGCGCTGCACCTCACCCTGCAGGCGCTGCAGCTCGGCCTCGCGCTGGCTGATCTGCGCGGCCAGCGCGGCATCACCGGCATACAGCGCGCGGGTCTGGCGCACCGCCTGCGCCAGCTGCGCCTCGGCGTGGGCGCGGGCCAGCCGCGCATCGGCGGCGTCCAGCCGCAGCAGCGGCTGGCCGGCCTTCACCACGTCGGCATCGTCGGCCAGGATGGCCACCACGGTGCCGCCCACCTGCGGCGTGATCTGCACCACGTTGCCCTGCACGTAGGCGTTGTCGGTGGATTCAACCTGGCGCAGCGCCAGCGCCCAGTACAGGCCGTAGCCGGCGCCGGCCAGCAGCACCACGGCGGCGATGGTGGCCAGCGCCTTGCGGCGCCTGAGCGTGGCAACGTCGGGCGGGTTGGCAGCGGCAGGAACGTCGGGCATGGGCGGTCTCGAGAAATTGCGGAGTAAGGGCCGGCGCGGGTGTGGCGCGCTCAGCGCCGCGCGGTGGGCGGCGGCTCGTCGTGCCAGCCGCCGCCCAGCGCCTGCATCAGCTGCACCTGCACATCCAGCGCGCGGGCCTGCAAATCGGCCGCGGCGGCGCGCTGGGCCAGCACGGCGGTGTCGGCGTCCAGCACGCCCAGCCGGTTGGCCAGGCCGGCGCGGTGGCGCCGCTGGGCCAGGCCTTTTGCAGCCTCGGCGGCGGTGGCCGCGCGCGCCTGCTCGGCCTGCTGCAGCGCCAGCGAGCGCAGCGTGGCGGCGGCATCGGCCGCTTCGCGGGCGGCCTGCAGCACCGCCGCGTTGTAGGCGGCCACCGCGGCATCGGCCTCGGCATGGCGCACGCCCAGCTGGGCGCGCAGCGCGCCGCCGTCGAACAGCGGCAGCCGCAGCGCCGGGCCCACGCCCAGCTGGCGGCTGCCCAGCGACAGCAGCCGGTCCAGCCCCAGCGCATTGAGGCCGACGAAGCCGACCAGGTCGATGTCGGGGTAGAAGTCGGCGCGCGCGCGGTCCACCTGGGCCCGCGCCGCCTCGACGCGCCAGCGCGCGGCCACCACGTCGGCACGGCGGCCCAGAAGATCGGCGCCGATCCGATCGGGCATCGCCGCCAGTCGCAGCGGCTGCAGCGCCGGCGCGGCCGTGGCCAGTGCCTGCGGCGCCTGGCCGGCCAGCACCGCCAGCTGGTGGCGTGCCAGCACGATCTGGCCATTCAGCGCCTCGATCTGCTGGCGCACCTCGGGCACCGCGCCCTCGGCGCTGCGCAACAGCATCGCGTTGTCCAGCCCGGCGGCCACGCGCTGGGCGATCAAGGCGCGCTGGTCCTCGCGCTGGGCGAGTTGTTGGACCGTCAGATCACGCAGCGCCAGCAGCCGCGCCAGCCCCACCCAGCCGCGCGCCAGCTGGGCCGACAACAGCACCCGCGCGGCCTGCAGTTCGGCCGCGGCGGCACGCTGCTGGCCCAGCGAGACCTGCAGCGCCGCGGCGTGGCGGCCGAAAAAATCCAGCCCCAGGCGGCCATCGGCCTGCAGCGTCACCACGTCGCGGGTGCTGCCCGCCACGGCCGGCGGCACCAGCCCGTTGCCGCTGAAGCGCTGGCGCGTGGCGTCGGCCGACAAGGACGCCTGCGGACCGTTGGCCGCCTGCACCGCCAACGCCGCCGCGTCGGCCAGGGCCAGCCGCGCCGCCACCGTCTGCAGGCTGGGCTGGCTGTTCAGCGCGGTGGCGATCAGCGCGTCCAGCGCCGGATCACCCAGTGCGCGCCACCAGGCCTGCGTCGGAAAAATCCCCGCCGCCGACTCCTCGGCCAGGCCCGCCGCGCCGGGCGTGATCGGCGGCACCATCGGCGCCTGCGGCCCCGGCGTGGCGCAGCCGACCAACGTGGCCATCGCCGTCAGCAGCCACCACCGGTGCATCATTCGCCCTCCTTGGTGGCATCACGCAAGGCGTCGCCGTTGACCACCATGCGCTGCAGCAGGTCGATCAGCTGCTGCCATTCGGCGCTGCTGAAGCCGGCCAGATGCGCGTTGAGCACCTCGGCCAGCACCGGCGGCACCCCCTGGGCGGCGGCGCGGCCGGCGTCGGTCAGCTCGAGCTTGACGACGCGCCGGTCCTGCAGCGAGCGCTCGCGCCGCACCAGGCCCTTGGCCTCCAGCCGGTCGAGCGCGCGGGTCATCGCGCCCGGGTCCTGCGCCTGGTCGCGCGCCAGCGCGGCGGTGGTGACGCACTCGCCGCGCGCCAGCCGGTACAGCGGCAGCCACTGCGCATGCGTCAGGTCGTGCGGCGCCAGCCGGCGGTCGATCTGCAGCAGCACCGACTGCATCACCCGCTTGATCAGCAGGCCCACGCTGTTGTCGGGATGCAGCGAGTCGGCGGTGTAGAAGTCCGCGGCGCGGGGAGCGGTGTCGGCCATGGCGATCAATGTACTTGACCAGACAATGATTGCCTTGGCAGTGTTTTGCAGGCCAGCGCTGCAAGCCAGCCGCGCCCTCCCGGCCGGCCGGTGGCACCGCGCCCTGCCACGCCACGCTACCGACCGAGGGTCGCCCCCTACACTGCCGCCATGTCCAAGCCCGTCGACGACCGCCCCGCCTCGGCCACCCCCCGCTCGCTGTCGGGGTTGCTGCCTTTTCTGCGGCCCTACCGCGGCCGCATCGGGCTGGCCTTGCTGTTCCTGGTGGGCGCGGCGCTGAGCACGCTGGCCTTTCCGATCGCCCTGAAATCGCTGATCGACCAGGGGGTGGTGGCCGCCGATCCCACCGAGCGGCTGATGGCCTTGCGTGGGCATTTCCTGGCCTTGTTTGCGGTCGGCGCGGCGCTGGGGCTGTTCTCGGCGCTGCGCTTCTACATGGTCAGCTGGCTGGGTGAACGGGTGACGGCCGACCTGCGCAACGCGGTGTACCGTCACGTGGTCAAGCAGAGCCCCGAGTTCTTCGAGAGCAACGCCACCGGCGAGGTGCTGAGCCGGCTGACCACCGACACCACGCTGGTGCAGACGGTGGTGGGCTCGTCGCTGAGCATGGGCCTGCGCAACCTGGTGATGGGCGCCGGCGCGATGGTGATGCTGATCGTCACCAACCCCTGGGTGATGACACAGGTGCTGGGCATGCTGGTGCTGGTGGTGCTGCCCAGCCTCTATTTCGGCCGCCGGGTGCGCAAGCTCAGCCGCGCCAGCCAGGACCGGGTGGCCGACTCCAGCGCCATCGCCGCCGAGGTGCTGAACGCGATCCCCGTGGTGCAGAGCTATGTGCAGGAACAGCGCGAGGCACAGCGCTTCGACGCCGCCACCGAAGCCGCCTTCGACACCGCCCGCAAGCGCACCCGGGTGCGGGCGATGCTGGTGGGCTTCATCATCACCGCCACCTTCGGCGCGCTGCTGTGGGGCCTTTACCAGGGCACGCAGGCGGTGGTGGCCGGGCACATCAGCGCCGGGCACCTGGGGCAGACGGTGGTGTTCGTGATCATCCTGGTCAGCAGCGTGGCGGTGCTGTCCGAGGTCTACGGCGACCTGCTGCGCGCCGCCGGCGCCACCGAGCGGCTGATGGAGCTGCTGGTCGCCCGCTCGCCGGTGGCCGAGCCCACCGCGCCGCGTGCGCTGCCGCCGATGTCGCGGTTGTCAGGGGATCGGGTGGCTGGCTCGGCGGTGGCGCTGGACAACGTCGGCTTCCACTACCCGTCGCGGCCGACGCTGCCGGCGCTGCAGCACTTCACCTTGGCCGTGGCGCCGGGCGAGACGGTGGCCATCGTCGGCCCCAGCGGCGCGGGCAAGAGCACGGTGTTCCAGCTGCTGCTGCGCTTCTACGATGCCGGCAGCGGCCGCATCACCCTCGACGGCGTGGAACTGCGCGACCTGGCCCTGGCCGATCTGCGCCAGCGCATCGGCATCGTGCCGCAGGACTCGACCATCTTCTCCACCAGCGCGCTGGAGAACATCCGCTACGGCCAGCCCGATGCGCCCGACGAGGCGGTGATCGCCGCGGCCAAGGCCGCCTTTGCGCACGATTTCATCAGCGCACTGCCCGAGGGCTACAACACCTTTCTGGGCGAGCGCGGTGTGCGTCTGTCGGGCGGCCAGCGCCAGCGCATCAGCATCGCCCGCGCGATGCTGAAGAACCCGCCGCTGCTGCTGCTGGACGAAGCCACCAGCGCACTCGACGCCGAAAGTGAGCGCATGGTGCAGGCCGCGCTGGAGCGCGCGATGAGCGGCCGCACCACGCTGGTCATCGCCCACCGGCTGGCCACGGTGCAGCGCGCCGACCGCATCGTGGTGATGGAGGCCGGGCGCATCGTCGACATCGGCACGCACGATCAACTGGTGGCGCGCGGCGGTCTGTATGCCAAGCTGGCGGCGATGCAGTTCGGGCTGGAGAAGGCCGAGGCCTGAGGTTGGTCTCGCGCATAATTCATGCGCATTGAAAACGCATGAATCCACCCATCACCGGGAGCTTGCCGTGAGAAGCATTCGCAATGCACCGAAACGCGCTGTCAACCTGACGCTCAATGCCAAGGTGCTGGACATGGCCCGCGAGATGGGCATGAACATCTCCCAGACCGTGGACGCCTTGCTCACCGAAGAAGTGCTGCGCCAGCACTGGCAGCGCTGGCAACACGACAACGCCGAGGCGATTGCGCACTACAACGCGCGCATCGAGCGCGAGGGTCTGTTCTCGGACCGTTATCGCAGCTTCATGCGACCGGAATCCGACCAGGACGCGGCCTGAAGCGCCCGCCTTTCGATGGCCCGATTCGACATCTTTGCCAATCCCTTCGCGGCCGAGCGGGTGCACACGCCTTTTGTGCTGGATGTGCAGAACGATCACCTCGGGCCGCTGGCCACGCGCATCGTCATCCCCTTGCGTGCACCCGGCAGCTACGGCCGGCAGGCCACCGGTCTGAACCCCTTGCTCGACGTCAACGGCATGGCCGTGGTGCTCGACACCGCTGCGCTGGCGCCGGTGCCGGCCAGCCTGCTGAAGCAGCCGGTCTGCCGAGCCGACACCCGGCGCGACGATGTGCTCGATGCCCTGGACACCTTGTTTGGATCCTACTGAAGTGACACACCCCATTCGATCGCAGTACGAAGACTTCATGCGCCATGTGTTCGCGCACGGCGTGGCCAAGGGCGACCGCACCGGCACCGGCACACGCAGCGTGTTCGGCCACCAGATGCGCTTCGACCTGAACGAAGGCTTTCCGTTGGTCACCACCAAGAAGGTGTTCCTGCGCGCGGTGATCGTCGAGCTGCTGTGGTTTCTGCGCGGCGACCGCAACGTGAAATGGCTGCAGGACAACGGCTGCACGATCTGGGACGAATGGGCCCGCGCCGACGGCGACCTGGGCCCGGTCTATGGCGTGCAATGGCGCAACTGGCCCACCCCAAACGGTGGCCACATCGACCAGATCGCCCAGGTGGTGCAGCAGCTCAAGACCAACCCCGACAGCCGCCGCATCATCGTCAGCGCCTGGAACGTGGCCGAGTTGGACCAGATGGCGCTGATGCCCTGCCACGCGTTCTTCCAGTTCTATGTCGCCCCCGCCGCCGCAACGGGCGGGCGCGGCCGGCTCAGCTGCCAGCTCTACCAGCGCAGCGCCGACATCTTCCTGGGCGTGCCGTTCAACATCGCCAGCTACGCGCTGCTGACGCACATGCTGGCGCAGCAATGCGACCTGGACGTGGGCGACTTCATCTGGACCGGCGGCGATTGCCACATCTACGACAACCATGTCGAGCAGGTGCAGACGCAACTGGCCCGCGCGCCGCATGCCTATCCCACGCTGAACCTCAAGCGCCGGCCGCCGTCGATCTTCGACTACCAGTACGACGACTTCGAGGTGCTGGACTACCAGCATCACCCGGCGATCAAGGCGCCGGTGGCGGTGTGAGCGCGACCACAGCCCCGCTCGCGCTGATCGCCAGCGTGGCGCACAACGGCGTCATCGGCCAGGGCAACCAGCTGGTGTGGCGCGAGTCCGAGGACGCGCGCTGGTTCCGCCAGCAGACGCTGGGCTGCCCGGTGATCATGGGCCGCAAGACCTGGGACTCGCTGCCGGCGCGCTTCAGGCCGCTGCCCGGGCGCGAGAACATCGTGATCACCCGCCATCCGCTGTGGCAGGACGACGGCGCGCAGGTGGCGCACAGCCTGGACCAGGCGCTGGCGCTGGCTCGCCGCCAGGCCGCGCCGCGCATCTTCGTCATCGGCGGCGCCCAGCTCTTTGCCCAGGCGCTGCCGCTGGCCGATCAGCTGGTGCTGACCGAGATCGACGCCGATCTGCCCGGCGATACACACTTCCCTGCGTTCGACCGCGCCGAGTTTGCCGAGGTGCAGCGCGATGTGCGCCACAGCGCCGGCCCGCCGGCCTGTGATTACGCCTTCGTGATCTACCAGCGCCGCCGCTGAACCACGCCGCCGCCACGGTCACCACCGCCATGCACCAGCCCGCCGACCAGCCCCGCCCGTCGCTGTACTACCGCTACCAGGTCTTCGACAGCGCGCCGCCGCCGGCCGACCCTGGCATCGTGCCGGCGCTGGTGGTGGGCGCCGGCCCGATCGGGCTGACCACCGCGCTGGGCCTGGCCCAGCAGGGCGTGCGCTGCGTGGTGCTGGAGGCCGAGCGCCAGGTCAGCGAGGGCAGCCGCGCCATCGTCTTCACCCGCCGCTCGATGGAGATCCTGCAGCAGGCCGGTGCCGCCCATGCGGTGCAGCGCATGGGCCTGCCGTGGCGGCACGGCAACTCGTACTACCGCGGTCAGCCGGTCTTCCGCATGGAGGCGCCGCACAGCGACGACGAGCGCTATGCGCCGATGACCAACCTGCAGCAGCAGTACCTCGAAGAGTTTCTGCTCGACGCGGTGGCCCGGCAACCGCTGATCGAGCTGCGCTGGGGCCACCAGGTCAGCGCGCTGCATCGCCATGACGAACAAGGCGTCGAACTCGAGATCGACACACCGCAAGGCCCCTACACCCAGGCGGCGTTGTGGGTGGTGGCCGCCGACGGCGCCCGTTCGACGCTGCGATCGCTGTGCGGCCTCAAGCTCGAAGGCGCGGCCTACGAAGGCCGCTTCGTCATCGCCGACATCCGCATCGACCTGCCGCTGCCCACCGAGCGGCTGGCCTTCTTCGACCCCGGCTGGAACCCCGGCAACACCGTGCTGATGCACCGCGAGCCGCATGGCATCTGGCGCATCGACTACCAGTTGCCGCCCGGCGAGACGCCCGAGCAGGCGCTGCAGCCCGCGTCGATGAAGGCGCGCATCGACGCACAACTGGCCGCCATCGGCCATGCCGGCCTGCCCTGGCAGATGGACTGGAGCTCGGTGTACTCGGCACGCGCGCTGACGTTGCCCGACTATGTGCACCAGCGCATCGCCTTCGTCGGTGACGCTGCGCACCTGCTGCCGATCTTCGGCGTGCGCGGCGCCAACACCGGGCTGCAGGATGCGCAGAACCTGGCCTGGAAGCTGGGCCTGGTGCTGCGTGGCCTGGCCGGCCCGGCGCTGCTGCCCAGCTACAGCGCCGAGCGTGTGGCCGCCGCGCGCGAGATCATCGACGAGGCAGGCAAGAGCACCCGCTTCATGACACCGCCCACACGCGGCTTCCGGCTGCTGCGCGACGCGGTGCTGTCGCTGTCGCTGACGCAGGCCTTCGTGCGGCCGCTCTACCACTGGCGCACCTCACGGCCGCATGCATACGGCCACTCGGCGCTGAACGCGCCGGACGACGACAGCGCGTTGTTCACGGCCGGCCCGGCGCCCGGTGCGCCGCTACCCAATGGGCGGCTGGGCGACGATGCCTACCTGCTCGATGCGCTGTGCGGCGAGGCGGCGGGCCACTTCACGCTGTTGATCCAGGGCGATCCGCCAGACGCCGGCGTGCTGGCGTGCGTGCAGCGCTGGCAGCAGCGCGGTGTGCCGCTGCCGGTGATCCAGCTGGCCGCGCACGGCGTGCCGCCCGCCCTTGGTGTGCGCCGGGTGCTGGCCGACGCCGATGGCCGGCTGCAGCAGCGCCTGGGCCTGCCCGCCGCCGGCGGCGCCTACCTGCTGCGGCCCGACCAGCATGTGTGCGGCCGCTGGCACGCGCTCAGCGCCGACCAGCTCGACCGCGCGCTGCACCAGGCGCTGGGTCAGCCCTGAGTCAGCGCCCGATTTCGACGAGACCACCATGCACCCAACCCTCACGCTGAACGGCCTGGAAGCCGTGTACGACTGCCTGGCCGAAACGCTGGACCAGGCACCGCCCGAGAAGTCCGAGCTGCTGCTGGCGAAGCTGGCGCTGCTGCTGGCGCAAGACCTGGGCGACGCAGATCGATTTGCCGCGCTGGCCCAGGCCGCGCTGCAGGATCTGTAGCCGCCTGCAGCGCTGGCGCAGATCGGCACGGAACCAACCCCCGCCCCAACCCTCGAACTCCACCATGCGGCCCCTACTCCTGCTTGTCTCCTTGTTGCTGCCGGGCCTGGCCGCAGCCCAGCCCGCCACCGGCGCGGTGGTCACCACGCCCCAGGTGCGGGCCGAGCTGGTGGCCCATGCGCCGCAGGGCGTGGCCGCCGGCCAGCCACTGGCGCTGGGCCTGCTGATCCAGCACCAGCCGCACTGGCACACCTACTGGAAGAACCCGGGCGACTCCGGCCTGCCCACGCGCCTGACCTGGCAGCTGCCCGCGGGCGTGACCGCGGGCGAGATCCAGTGGCCCACACCCAAGCCGCTGCCACTGGGGCCGTTGATGAACTACGGCTACGACGGCACGCTGCTGCTGCCGGTGGCCGTCACCGTGCCAGCCGACTTCAACGCGCCCACGCTCGACGTCACGCTCAGCGCCGAGTGGCTGGTCTGCAAAGAGGTGTGCATTCCCGAGTCGGGCGAGTTCAAGCTGTCGATTCCCGCGCAAGCCGCCACCGCGGGCCAGGCCGGATTGTTCGACGCCACACGCGCCGCCGCGCCGGTGGTGGTGCCCGGTGCCCAGGGCCAGGCCGCGCTGAAGGGCGCGTCGCTGGTGCTGACCGTCAGCGGCCTGCCGGCCGCGTGGCAGGGCCGCGACGTGCGCTTCTTTCCCGAGACCGTGGGCGTGATCCAGAACGCCGCCAAGCCGGTGGCGCGCTGGACCGGCGGCACCTGGACGGCCGAGGTGCCGCTCGACCCGCAGCGCAGCGACAGCCCGGCGGCGATGCCGGCGGTGTTCACCGTGCCGGGCG
>MESD01000125.1:0-22867 GCA_001770815.1 Burkholderiales bacterium RIFCSPHIGHO2_12_FULL_69_20 | reverse complement strand
GCCCAGCTGACCCTGGCGGTGACCGGCACCTGGCCGGCGATCGGCGCGCCGGCGGCCCTGGCCGCGGCGCCGCTGCCCGCAGCGCCCGCCGCACCAGCCACGCCCGAAGCGCCGCCCCTCGGCCTGGGGCTGGCCATCGCGCTGGCCTTGCTCGGCGGCCTGCTGCTGAACCTGATGCCCTGCGTCTTTCCGATCCTGTCGCTGAAGGTGCTGGGCTTCGCCCGCCACGCGCAAGACCGCCGCGCCCAACTGGCCGGCGGCCTGGCCTACACCGCCGGCGTGGTGGGCTCGTTCGTGGTGCTGGCCGCGCTGCTGCTGGCGCTGCGCGCCGGCGGCGAGCAACTGGGCTGGGGCTTCCAGCTGCAGTCGCCACCGATCATCGCGGCGCTGGCCGTGCTGTTCACGCTGATCGGCCTGAACCTGGCCGGCCTGTTCGAGCTGGGCAGCCTGCTGCCCAGCCGCCTGGCCACCGCCCAGCTGCGCCATCCGCTGCTCGACTCAGCGCTCACCGGCCTGCTGGCCGTGGCGGTGGCTGCGCCCTGCACCGGGCCGTTCATGGGCGCGTCGCTGGGGCTGGCCATCACCCTGCCCCCGGCGCAGGCGCTGACCGTGTTCGCCGCGCTGGGCCTGGGCATGGCCCTGCCCTACCTGGCGGCCAGCGCCTTCCCGGCGGTGGCGCGGGCCCTGCCGCGGCCCGGCGCGTGGATGGCCACTTTCAAGGGGCTGATGGCCTTTCCGATGTTCGGCACCGTGGTCTGGCTGGTCTGGGTGCTGGGCCAGCAGGTGGGCATCGACGGCGCCGCGGCGCTGCTGGGCAGCCTGGTGGTGCTGGCCTTTGCCGCCTGGGCACTGGGCGCGCCAGGCCACGGCACCGGCACGCGCCGGGTGCTGGGCACGTTGGGCATCGCGCTGCTGGCCGCGGCGCTGGCCTGGCTGGCGCCGGCGCTGCGCGAGGGCGCGTCGGCCGGCACCGCCGAGGCCGCCGCCCAAGCCACCTGGCAGCCCTGGTCCGCCGAGCGCGTGGCCGAAGCGCAAGCTCAGGGCCGACCGGTCTTCGTCGATTTCACCGCCGCCTGGTGCGTGACCTGCCAGTACAACAAGCGCACCACGCTGGCCAATGCCCAGGTGCTGGCCGATTTCAGCGCCCGCAACGTGCTGCTGCTGCGCGCCGACTGGACCCGCCGCGACGCCGCCATCAGCGCCGAGTTGTCGCGCCTGGGCCGCAGCGGTGTGCCGGTGTATGCGCTGTATGGCCCCTCCACCGCGGCACCGCGCGTGCTGACCGAGATCCTCAGCGTCGACGAAGTGCGCGGCAGCCTGGCCGCGCTGACCCCTTGATGGAGTGCCCGCAATGAAAGCCCTGCTCACCGCCCTGACCCTGGCCATGCTGTCGGCCACCGCGCTGGCCAACGCCGTGGTGGGCCAGCCCGCGCCGGCCTTCAGCGCCGTGGATGCCCACGGCCGGCGCGTGCAACTGGCCGATTTCAAGGGCAAGACGGTGGTGCTCGAGTGGGTGAACCCCGGCTGCCCCTACGTGCGCAAGCACTACGGCGCGTTGAACATGCAGGCCACGCAAAAGGCCGCCACCGCCCAGGGCGTGGTCTGGCTGGCAGTCAACTCGACCACGCCCGACCACGGCGACTACCTGCCGCCGGGCAAGATGGCCGCCTGGATGAAGGACCAGGGCGCCGCCGCCACGGCCACGCTGATGGACGACGACGGCCAACTGGGCCGTGCCTATGGCGCGCGCACCACACCCCACCTGTTCATGATCGATGCCAAGGGCCTGCTGGCCTACGCCGGGGCCATCGACAGCAAGCCCACCGCCAACCCCGCCGACATCCCCAGCGCCACCAACCATGTCAAGCAGGCGCTGGCCGAATCGTTGTCCGGCAAGCCGGTCAGCACGCCGGCCACCCGCGCCTACGGCTGCACCATCAAGTACGCCAACGCCAGCTGAGGCCGCCGGTCAGGGCCGCCCACGCCCGGGCCGGCGCGGCGCCGCGGGGCCCGGGCCGGCCGCACTGCGGGTGCGCGCGGTCCACACCTTGAAGGCGTTGGGCGTCAGCTCCCGCTTGAGCAACTGCACCACCTGGCCGTGGTTCAGACCATGTTCACGCAGCACCGCGTCAAAGGGCGGGCGGTCGTCCCAGGCGGTGGCGATCACGCGCTGGATCTCCTCGGGGCTGAGGCGGGGGATGGGTTTGGCCATGCGTGTTCAATCCTCGATCTGGAAGCGCAGCCCTGCATGGGCCTCGAGGCGGCGCACCAGCGCCAGCCCCATCGCCGCGCCGGGCGTCCACACGCCACCCGCGGTGGCACTGCGCGGCAGGTCGTCGGCCAGGCACAGCGCCGCCTCGGTGATCATCTTCGAAGTAGCGCCGTAGCCCGGGTCGCGGTCGCCCTGCACCGACGCGCGCAGCGTGCGGCCATCAACGGTCTGGCCGATGAACAGCAGATCGAAGCGGCCGGCTTCGCGCTGAGCCCGGCTCGGGCCCTGGCCGGGTTGCGGCAGCGCCAGGCGGCCCAGCAAGGCCCGCGTGGGGCCGAAGCCCAGCAAGGCGCGCTGCACCCTTGTCGTGGCCGCCAGCAGCAGCGCCTTGCGCCGGCCGGCGGCGCCGTCGCCCAGCATCAAACGCTCGTCGTAGGCGAAGTCGCGGCCCCAGGGGTGGCCGCGCAACGCATTCGTGCGATGCACGTTCTTGGTGTTGATGGTGGCCATGATGAACGGGCCGGTCCAGGACCGGGCCAGCGGGTCGTAACGCGCCGATTCCCCCTCGGGCTGCACCGGGCCGCGAAAGCCCGGCGTCAACGCAAACGGATCGGCCATCATCCGCGCCAGCGCCGGATCACGTCCGGTCTGCGCCAGCGTGGCCAGCAGGCTGGCCGCGGTGCCACCCGACACGCCACCCTTCAAACGCCGCACGCGGCCGTGCACCCGCTGCAGCGGTTGGCCGAAACGCCGCTGCGCCTCGGCCTGCAGAAACACCACGCCCAGGTCGAACGGGATCGAATCGAAGCCGCACGAGAACACGATGCGCGCACCGCTGGCGGCGGTCGGCGCCTGCAGGCGCGGGATCGTCTGCGCCATCCACAGCGGCTCGCCGCACAGGTCGACATAGTCGGTGCCGGCGGTGGCGCAGGCAGTGATCAGCGCCTCGCCATGGCGCTGGTACGGGCCCACCGTGGTGATCACGACCTTGGCTTGGCGCACCAGATCGGCCAGCGCACGGGCATCGGTGGCATCGGCGGTGATCAAGGGCACCGATGCCGGCGCGCCGATGCGACCACGCAACTCGACCAGCTTGGCAGCGTTGCGCCCGGCCATCGCCCAGCGCAGCCGGCCACCGTCGGCCGCTGCGCGCGCCAGCAGCACCTCGGCCACCAAGGCGCCGGTAAAACCGGTGGCACCGAATAAGATCACGTCGAAGGCTGGCTGCATGCGAGCATCGTCGCACACCGCGCTGGGCCGCCGCTTGCCGCACCACCCTGCCACATCACCTGCCACACCGCCAGCCACTACCATCGCAAGTGGCGCCCTCGCCAGCCCTCACCCTTCCCGACTTGCCACCGCCCATGCACACCCTGGAGCAGCGCATCATCGACCTGGAAATCAAGGCCAGCTTCACTGAAGACGCGGTCGACCAGCTCAATGCGGTGATCGTGCGCCAGCAGCGGCAGATCGACGCGCTGCTGGCCGAGTTGGCCGGCTTGCGGCAGCAACTGCCCGAGGACGGCACGCCACAGCCCTTCAGAAGCCTGCGCGACGAGCTGCCACCGCACTACTGAGCTCGAACAAGGCGGAAGGCAACGCGCAGCCGCAGCGGCCCGCCTCGACGCACGAAGCAGCCGGCCCGGAAAGCACAAAGCCCCGGGATACGGGGCTTTGTCTTTGTTGTCCAGCCAGGCTGCTTGCGGCAGGCGGGTTGGCGGAGTCGGAGGGATTCGAACCCTCGATGGAGTTTTAAGCCCCATACTCCCTTAGCAGGGGAGCACCTTCGGCCACTCGGTCACGACTCCGGGGCAAGGATCGCATTCTAGCCCAGCTTGTGCGGGCTTTTGGCGCCACAGCTGAACCGGAATTCAAGGCTTGTTGATCAGGCCACCGATTCGGGCGCGTCCAGGCCAAAAGCCTTGTGCAGCGCGCGCACCGCCAGCTCCATGTACTTCTCGTCCAGCACCACCGAGGTCTTGATCTCGCTGGTGGTGATCATCTGGATGTTGATGCCCTCTTCCGACAGCGTGCGGAACATGGTGCTGGCCACGCCGGCATGGCTCTTCATGCCGATGCCCACGATCGACACCTTGCAGATGCGCGGATCGGCGATGAACTGCGCCGCACCGGTGGCCGGCACGATGGCGTTCTTCAGCAGATCGCTGGTGCGCTGGAAGTCGTTGCGGTGCACGGTGAACGAGAAGTCGGTGCGGCCGTCGTGCGACACGTTCTGCACGATCACGTCGACGTCGATGTTGGCCTCGGCGATCGCGCCCAGGATCTGGTAGGCGATGCCCGGCTTGTCGGGCACGCCAACCACGGTGAACTTGGCTTCGTCGCGGTTGAACGCGATGCCCGAGACAACCGCTTGTTCCATTTTCTCGTCTTCCTCAAAGGTGATCAGGGTGCCCGACTTGGCTTCTTCGTCGATGTCGATGTCCCACGGGGTGAAGCTGGACAGCACGCGCAGCGGCACCCGGTACTTGCCGGCAAACTCCACCGAGCGGATCTGCAGCACCTTGCTGCCCAGGCTGGCCATCTCCAGCATCTCTTCGAAGCTGATGGTGTGCATGCGCCGGGCCTCGGGCACCACGCGCGGGTCGGTGGTGTAGACACCGTCCACGTCGGTGTAGATCAGGCATTCGTCGGCCTTCATCGCCGCGGCCACGGCCACCGCGGAGGTGTCGGAGCCGCCGCGGCCCAGCGTGGTGACGTTGCCACCGTCGTCGATGCCCTGGAAGCCAGTGATGATGACCACCTTGCCAGCGGCCAGATCGGCACGCACGCGGCCATCGTCGATGCTCTCGATGCGCGCCTTGGTGTAGGTGCTGTCGGTCTTGACCGGCACCTGCCAGCCGCCGTAGCTGACCGCCGGCTGGCCCTCGGCCTGCAGCGCCAGCGCCAGCAGGCCCACCGACACCTGCTCTCCGGTGGCGGCAATGGCATCGAGCTCGCGCATCGCGGCGGCGTCCAGCGAGGCGGGCTGCAATTCCTTGGCCAGACCCAGCAGGCGGTTGGTTTCACCGCTCATCGCGGAAGGAACGACCACCATCTGGTGGCCAGCGCGGGCCCATTTGGCCACCCGCTTGGCGACGTTGCGGATGCGCTCGGGCGAGCCCATCGACGTGCCGCCGTACTTGTGAACGATCAATGCCATGGTCGGGGTTGTATCGAGGCTCCATCGGTGCCGGATCGCGCCGCGGGTGCGGATTGATCCAGCGTGGCGCGGCCTCGGTGCGCAACCGCGCATTTTAGCCGGCGGGCTTGGGCCAGGCTGACAGGCCCGGATCAGGGCGCCATTGCAGCCCCCACTGCGGCGCACCGGGCGGGGCGTGGCAGCGGGCATCCAACCCCAGGCCGGGCACGAACAGCAGGCGGCCGTCGGCGGCAAAGGCCAGCGGCCCGCCGCGCCCATCGGCCGGTACGGCAGCGGCCTGGAACTGCTTCTTCAGTCCGCGCGGCAGGCTCAGCGGATCGAACTGGAAGCGCTCGCCGCCGCGGCGTGGCCGCAGCGTGACGGCTTGCAGCAGTTCAGCGGCCACGCCGCGTTGATCGATCGGCGCCACCGCGAAAGCGCCGCCCCAGCCCGGCACCGGCCAATGGCCTTGCTGCGACAGATCGAGTGTCAGCATGGGTCCGTCGACCGCCTGAAGTGGGGCATCGCCAGCCACCCACAGCAGGCCACGATGCAGCACCACGCGCCCGCCCTGGCCAGCTGGCCAGGATGCGGCGCCACGCGTCGGCACCTCGGCCAGCAGCCGCGCCACCAGCGCATCGTGCGCACCCCGGCCGGTCAACGATTGCCACCAGGCGCGCAGGGCATTGGCCTGGCGCGCAGGCGAGAGCTGCCGCCAGGCGGCCACCCGCAAGCGGCCCTGGTCATCGATCCGCTCGGCCAGGTCCATCGCCGCGAGTTCGGTCAAGGCCGATTGCGCCTCCTGCGCGCGCCGTGCCGTGGCGGCCAGTGCGCCCTCGGCATCCCCAAAGGCCGCGCTCAGCGCCGGCCACACCTGCAGCCGCAGCCGGCTGCGCGCCAGCGCCGGGTCGGCGTTGGACGGATCGACCACCGGCTGCAATCGATAACGCCGCACATAAGCGTCGATCGCCGCGGGCGATTGCTGCAACCACGGCCGCGCCCAGGTGAGGCCGGCACGCTGCACCACCGCCGGCATCGCCGACAGGCCGGCCGGCCCGCCGCCACGCAGGGCCTGCAGCAGCACGGTCTCGGCCTGGTCGCGCCGGTGATGAGCCAGCAGCACCAGCGAGGCGCCCACCTCGCCGGCCAGCCGCGCCAATGCGACGTAGCGCCCGGCCCGCGCCCAGGCCTCCAGGCTCTCGCCCGATCCAGGCCGACCGCTCAGCCGTGCCCAGCGCAGTTGCAGTGGAAAGCCGTGCCGCCGCCATCGATCGCACAAGTGCTGCGCGCTGGCCAGCCAGGCATCGGCCTCGGGCAGCAGGCCGTGGTGGATGTGCAGCGCCACCACCTGCAAACCCAACAGCCGGGCTGAGCGGCTGGTGGCATGCAGCAGAGCCAGTGAATCGCGCCCGCCGCTGAACGCGACCGCGACGACTGCTGACATCAAGCGTCGCGCGTGCGCGGTCAGCGGTCTTTGGTGTCGGCGTACCGCCCGTAGGCCTGCAGGCGGTCGTAGCGCCGCTGCAGCAGGTCCTTGGGCTGGAGGTCGCTGACCTGGCGCAGCGCGTCAACCAGCGCACGCTTGAGCTGCGAGCCCATCTGCCGCGTGTCGCGGTGGGCACCGCCCACCGGCTCGCTGACCACCTTGTCGATCATGCCCAACGCCTTCAGCCGGTGGGCGGTGATGCCCAGCGCCTCGGCGGCATCACTGGCGCGCTCGGAGGTCTTCCACAGGATGGACGCGCAGCCTTCGGGCGAGATCACCGAATAGACCGAGAACTGCAGCATCAGCACCTGGTCGCCCACGCTGATGGCCAGCGCGCCGCCCGAGCCGCCTTCGCCGATGATGGTGACGATGATCGGCACCTCGAGCTGCGCCATCTCGAAGATGTTGCGGCCGATGGCCTCGCTCTGGCCACGCTCTTCGGCGCCAATGCCGGGGTAGGCGCCGGGCGTGTCGACGAAGGTGAACACCGGCAGGCCGAACTTCTCGGCCAGCTTCATCAGCCGCAGCGCCTTGCGGTAGCCCTCGGGGCGCGACATGCCGAAGTTGCGCAGGCCCCGCTCTTTGGTGTCGCGGCCCTTCTGGTGGCCGATCACCATGCAGGCCTGGCCGTTGAAGCGCGCCAGCCCGCCGACGATCGAGTTGTCATCGGCAAAGTGCCGATCGCCGTGCAGCTCTTGCCAGTCGGAGAAGATCTCGGTGACGTAGTCCAGCGTGTACGGCCGCTGCGGATGGCGCGCGATCTGCGTCACCTGCCAGGGCGACAGGTTCGAGTAGATGTCCTTGGCGAGCTGCTGGCTCTTTTTGTCGAGGCGGCCGATCTCTTCGGAGATGTCGACCGCCGATTCGCTTTGCACGAATCGCAGTTCTTCGATCTTGGACTCGAGTTCGGCGATCGGTTGCTCGAAGTCGAGGAAATGTCGTTTGCTCATGCGCCGGTTCGGGTGGGGTGGATAGTAGCCCGTGAGGCCAGAGTCAATAGTCTACCGGCAGCGGATCCAGGCTACGCCAGATGTACCAGGTGGCCACCGAGCGGAACGGCGCCCAGGCCTCGCCCAGCTCGCGCGCCTCGGCGCGCGACACCGGCTCGCCGCTGAAATAGCCCAGGCTGATGCCCTTGATCAGGCCCAAATCGTCCAGCGGCAGCACGTTAGGCCGCATCAGGTGGAAGATCAGGAACATCTCGGCCGTCCAGCGGCCGATGCCGCGGATGGCCACCAGCTCGTCGATGATGGCCTCGTCGTCCATCTGCTGCCACTGCGGCACATGCACCGCACCGGCGTCGAAGTGCCGCGCCAGATCACCCAGGTACTCGGCCTTGCGCGCCGACAGGCCGGCGCCGCGCAGCGTGGCGGTGTCGAGTGCCAGCACCGCGGCGGGGGCCAGCCGCGCCGACGGCCCGCCCACGGCGATGACGAAGCGATCCCACACCGATTGGGCGGCCTTGACCGAGATCTGCTGGCCGACGATCGACCGCGCCAGCGTGGTGAAGGCATCGCCTCGGCTCTGCAGCCGGGCCTCGCCGAACTTGGGGATCAGCTTCTTCATCACCCGGTCGCGCTTGGCCAGGTGGCGGCAAGCCTCGTCCCAATATCCCGGCGTGACGGTGACCGGATCGGCCTGCGCCGGTTCGGCCGCGGTATCGGCAGGCGCTGTACTGCTCTTGGGCATGTCAGGCCCTGACCCAGGTGGTGCCCGCAGCCGAATCCTTCAACTCGATGCCTTGTGCGGCCAGGTGCTGGCGGATGCGATCGGCCTCGGCGAAGTTCTTCGCTGCCTTGGCGGCCGAGCGGTCAGCAATCAAACCCTCGATGCTGGCTTGATCGAGCCCGCTGTCGGCATGCTCGGCATTCGCGGCCTGCAGGAAAGTGCGCGGCGCCTGCTGCAGCACCCCCAGCGTGCCGGCCAGCGCGCGCAGCAGCGCCGCGGTGTCGGCCGAGCGGCTGCGGTTGCATTCGTTGGCCAGCTCGAACAGCACCGCCAGTGCGCCGGGCGTGTTGAAGTCGTCGTCCATCGCCGTCTTGAAGGCGGCGGCCTGCGGCTGCGTCCAGTCGATGGTGATATGGGCCTCGGGCAGCGTGATGCCGTCCAGCGCGGTGTAGAGCCGGCGCAGCGCGGTGCGCGCGTCGTCGAGCAACTGGTCGCTGAAGTTGAACGGGCTGCGGTAGTGCGTGCGCAGCATGAAGAAGCGCAGCGTCTCGCCGTCGAACTTCTGCAGCACGTCGCGGATGGTGAAGAAGTTGCCCAGGCTCTTGGACATCTTCTCGTTGTCGACGTTGAGGAAGCCGTTGTGCAACCAGACGTTGACGAACGGATGGCCCAGCGCACCTTCGCTCTGCGCGATCTCGTTCTCGTGGTGCGGAAACTGCAGATCCATGCCACCGCCGTGGATGTCGAAGCGCTCGCCCAGCAGCGCGCAGCTCATCGCCGAGCACTCGATGTGCCAGCCCGGCCGGCCAGGGCCGTAGTCGCTGGGGAAGGTGGCGTCGGCGGGTTCGTCGGCCTTGGCGGCCTTCCACAAGACGAAGTCGAGCGGGTCGTCCTTGCCCTCGGCCACGGCCACGCGCTCGCCGGCGCGCAACTCGTCGATGCTCTTGCCCGACAGCTTGCCGTAGCCCGGAAACTTGCGCACCGCGAAGTTGACGTCGCCGCCCGCCTGCCCGCCATGGGCGCGATAGGCCAGGCCCTTGTCCTCGAGCGTGTGGATCATCGCCAGCATCTGCGGCACGTAATCGGTGGCGCGCGGCTCGTGCGTGGGCGCCACGGTGCCGATGGCGGCCAGGTCTTGGCGCATCGCCGCGATCATCTGATCGGTCAGCGCGCGGATGGTGATGCCGCGCTCGACCGCGCGCTTGATGATCTTGTCCTCGATGTCGGTGATGTTGCGGACATAGGTCACCTGGTAGCCGCTGGCGCTGAGCCAGCGGTAGACCACGTCGAAGGCCATCATCATGCGCGCATGGCCCATGTGGCACAGGTCGTAGATGGTCATGCCGCAGACATACATGCGCACCTGGCCCGGCACGATGGGCGTGAAGGTTTCCAGGCGACGGGTCAGCGTGTTGAAGAGTCGGAGCGTCATCGGCCGATGCGGAAAACGGCCGCAAGCGCGGCCGTGAGGGTCTGGGAGGGTGAAACTGCGCTCGGCCTGTGGGTGGACAGGGCATCCCGCAGGGAGCGCCAGGCCAGGGCCGGTGGGTCGATACAATCAAAATCAGTATAGCGGTGGCCCATGGCGCCGCACCCTCGGATCTGCCCACCCGGCCCTCGCTTGCCACCTCTGCCCACCCCCCCTCTTGATCGCCCACCAGCCGGCCCTGGCGTGCTGCTGCGCGGGCTGCTGGCAGGGATGTTGGCGGTCCTGGTGTCGGCCAGCTTGGCGGCCGACATCGGCGCCTCTGCGCGCGACATCGAGCGGCAATTTCGCAACGGCGAGCAGCAACTGGCACTGCAGCAACTGGACCAGGCGCTGGTTGCGCGCCCGGCCGACCCCGGCTTGCGATTTCTCAGGGCCGTGCTGCTGACCGAAACCGGCCGATCGGCCGAAGCCGTGCCGGTGCTGGAGCGCATGACCGAGGATTTTCCCGACCTGCCCGAGCCCTACAACAACCTGGCCGTGCTGCAGGCCGCCGACGGCCATCTTGACCGCGCCCGCAGCCTGCTGGAAACCGCACTGCGCCTGGACCCGGCCTACCGCACCGCGCACGAGAACCTGGGCGACGTGTTCGTGCGCCTGGCCCTGCGCACCTACGAGGCCGCAGCCGCCGGCGGCCGCACCGAGCCGGCCCTGCAGACCAAGCTGCGGCTGGTGCGCGAACTGGCCACCGCACGCTGAGCGCGGGCGCCGCTGCAGCACCATTGACCTGTTCCCTTGCCCGACACAAATCCTTCGGAGAGTCATCCCATGAAGCATCTTGCCCTCGCAGCCGTTTTGGCCACCAGCCTGGTCGCCGCGGCACCGGCCTGGGCCCAGCAGGTCAAACTCGCCACCTCGATGGGCGACATCGTCGTGCAACTCGACGCCGAGAAGGCGCCCAAGACCGTGGCCAACTTCGTGCAATACGTGAAGGCCGGGCACTACAGCGGCACCATCTTCCACCGCGTGATCGACGGTTTCATGATCCAGGGCGGTGGCATGACCGCCGGCATGGCCGAAAAGCCGGTGCGTGACCCGATCCCGCTGGAAGTCGGCCGCGGCCTGTCGAACGCCCGAGGCACGATCGCGATGGCGCGCACGATGATTCCCGACTCGGCCACCGCGCAGTTCTTCATCAACGTGGCCGACAACACCCGGCTCGACACCGGCGGCGGCGGTTACGCCGTCTTCGGCCGTGTGGTCGAGGGCCTGGATGTCGTCGACCGCATCAAGGCCGTGCCCGTGGGCAACAAGGCCGGCCACCAGAACGTGCCTCAGCAGGCCATCACCATCCAGCAAGCCACCATCCTCTCGGAGAAATGACATGACCAAGACCGTTGAAATGACCACCAGCGCCGGCAGTTTCCGCATCGAGCTCGACGACGCCAAGGCGCCGTTGTCGGTGGCCAACTTCCTTAGCTACGTGAACAACGGCCACTACGACGGCACGATCTTCCACCGCGTGATCAAGGGGTTCATGATCCAGGGCGGTGGTTTCGCCCCGGCCATGCAGCAGAAGGCCACCGGCGCCGAGATCCAGAACGAGGCCAACAATGGCCTGAAGAACACCAAATACACGCTGGCCATGGCGCGCACCAGTGCGCCTCATTCGGCCACCGCGCAGTTCTTCATCAACGCCGCCGACAACGGCTTCCTCAACCACACCGCGCCCAGCGCGCAGGGCTGGGGTTATGCCGTGTTCGGCAAGGTGGTCTCGGGCACCGAGGTGGTCGATGCCATCGAGCGCGTGGCCACCGGCAGCAAGGGTGGCCATGGCGACGTGCCGCTCGAGGACGTGGTGATCCTGAAGGCCGTGGAAATCGCCTGAGCACGGCCGATCCGCACCGGGCCGACCCGGCCATGACGTCGGTGCTGCCTGCGTTCGCAAGCTTTCAGGCTGATCCCGCCTGGACGCAGATCGACCTGCTGTCGGACGTGCATCTGCATGCCGACATGCCGCGCACCTTCGAGGCCTGGCGCGCCCACCTGCTGGGCACGCCGGCCGACGCGGTGCTGATCCTGGGTGACCTGTTCGAGGTATGGGTGGGCGACGACGCACGCTTCGGCCCCTTCGAAGCCGCGTGCGTCGCGGTGCTGCGCCAAGCCAGCCGGCACCGCGCACTGGCCTTCCTGCCCGGCAACCGCGATTTCCTCGTCGGTGACACCTTGCTGGCCGAGGCTGGCATGCAGCGCCTGGCCGATCCCACCTTGCTGCAGGCCTTCGGCCAGCGCTGGCTGCTGACGCACGGCGACGTGCTGTGCCTGGCGGACACCGCCTACCAGCAGTTCCGCCAGCAGGTGCGTGGCGACGCCTGGCAGCGGCCCTTCCTGGCGCTGCCATTGGCTGAACGCCAGCGGCGGGCCCGCTTGATGCGCGACGCCAGTGCCGCGCACCAGTCCGGGCAGGCGCCCGACCAGTGGAGCGATGTCGACGACGCGGCCGCCGCTGCCTGGTTGCAGGCCGCCGGCGCTGACGCCATGGTGCATGGCCACACCCACCGACCCGCCACCCATGTGTTGCCCGGCGGTCGCCTGCGTCATGTGCTGGGCGACTGGGATTTTGACCACGGTGCGCCACGCGCCCGTTGCTTGCGGCTGAGCGCTGCCGGCTTGCAGGCGCTGGATCTGGTGGCATGAAGGCACGCGCTTGAAGGCACTGTTGCAGCGCTGGCGCATGCACCGCGAGTCCCGCGTGCTGGCGCGCCGCGCCATCCCCGAGGCGCTGTGGCAGCTCACACTGGCCCGCCTGCCCTTCCTGGCCAACCGCGCCCCGGACGACTTGGACGAGCTGCGACGCCTGGCCAGCCTGTTCCTCGATGAGAAGGAGTTCACCGGCGCCGGCGGCCTGGTGATCGACGACGGGATGGCGGTGTGCATTGCCGCCCAGGCGGTGCTGCCGGTGCTGCGCTTCGGCCTGGCGCCCTACCGCGGTTTCGTCGGCATCGTCGTGCATGCCGACGAGGTGGTGGCGCAGCGCGAGGTGATGGACGACGACGGCATCGTGCACGCCTGGGACGAGGTGCTGACCGGCGAGGCCATGGCCGGTGGCCCGGTGATGCTGAGCTGGACCGACGTGGCCGATTCGGGTGAATCGGCCGACTGGGGCTACAACGTGGTGATCCACGAATTCGCCCATGTGCTGGACATGGGTGACGGCGAGCCCGACGGCGTGCCGCCGCTGCCCAGCGCCGCCGCGCGCGAGGCCTGGATCGCCGTGCTGGACCCCGCCTTCGAGCAGCTCTGCGCCGCGGTGGATGCCGGCCGCGACACCCTGCTCGACCCCTACGGCGCCACCAGCGTCGACGAGTTCTTCGCGGTGGCCAGCGAGACCTTCTTCGTCAGCCCCAAACAGTTGCGCGCCGAGCACCCCGATCTGTACGGGCTGCTGGCGCGCTACTTTCAGCAGGACCCGGCCGCTTTCGCCGGGCGCTGAAGGCAAGGATCAGGCTGGAGCCGGCTCGGCCTTGGCCTTGTCGCTCTTCTTGGGCGGCAGGATGTCGAGCTGCACCTCGCCCTTGTCGTCCACGTCCACCGTCAGGCGGCCACCGTCGACCAGGCGGCCGAACAGCAGTTCGTCGGCCAAAGCGCGGCGGATGGTGTCCTGGATCAGCCGCTGCATCGGGCGGGCGCCCATCAGCGGATCGAAGCCCTTCTTGCCCAGGTGCTTGCGCAGTGCGTCGGTGAAGGTGACCTCGACCTTCTTCTCGCCGAGCTGGCCTTCGAGCTGCAGCAGGAACTTGTCGACCACACGCAAGATGATGTTCTCGTCCAGCGCGCGGAAGCTGACGGTTGCGTCCAGCCGGTTGCGGAACTCGGGCGTGAACAAGCGCTTGATGTCGGCCATCTCGTCGCCCTGCTCGCGCGAGTTGGTGAAGCCGATGGTCGACTTGTTCATCGCCTCGGCGCCCGCATTGGTCGTCATGATGATGATGACGTTGCGGAAGTCGGCCTTGCGCCCGTTGTTGTCGGTCAGCGAGCCGTGGTCCATCACCTGCAGCAGCACGTTGTAGACGTCGGGGTGGGCCTTCTCGATCTCGTCGAGCAGCAGCACGCAATGCGGCTTCTTGGTCACCGCCTCGGTCATCAGGCCACCCTGGTCGAAGCCGACGTAGCCCGGGGGGGCGCCGATCAGCCGGCTGACCGCATGACGCTCCATGTACTCGGACATGTCGAAGCGGATCAGGTCGATGCCCAGGATGTAGGCCAGCTGCTTGGCGACTTCAGTCTTGCCGACGCCCGTGGGGCCGGAAAACAGGAACGAGCCGATCGGCTTGTCGGGCTTGCCCAGGCCGGAACGTGCCATCTTGATGGCCGAGGCCAGCGCGTCGATGGCCGGGTCTTGCCCAAAGACCACGCTCTTCAGGTCGCGGTCCAGGCTTTTCAACTTGCCGCGGTCGTCGCTGCTCACCGAGGCCGGCGGGATGCGCGCGATCTTGGCGACGATCTCCTCGACCTCGTTGCGGGTGATGGTCTTCTTCTGCTTGCTCTTGGGCAGGATGCGCTGCGCGGCACCGGCCTCGTCGATCACGTCGATGGCCTTGTCGGGCAGGTGGCGGTCGTTGATGAACTTGGCCGACAGTTCGGCCGCGGCCTGCAGTGCGCCCAGTGCGTACTTGACGTTGTGGTGGTCCTCGAAGCGTGACTTCAGCCCCTTCAGGATCTCGACCGTCTGCTCGACCGACGGCTCGACGACGTCGATCTTCTGGAAGCGCCGCGACAGCGCCGCGTCCTTCTCGAAGATGCCGCGGTACTCGGTGAAGGTGGTGGCGCCGATGCATTTCATCGTGCCGTTGCTCAACGCGGGCTTGAGCAGGTTGCTGGCATCGAGCGTGCCGCCCGAGGCCGCACCGGCGCCGATCAGCGTGTGGATCTCGTCGATGAACAGCACCGCGCTGGGTTGGTCTTTCAGCTGCTTGAGCACACCTTTCAGGCGCTGCTCGAAGTCACCGCGGTACTTGGTGCCGGCCAGCAGCGCGCCCATGTCGAGCGCGTAGACGGTGGCGGCGGCCAGCACCTCGGGTACGTCGCCCTGGGTGATGCGCCAGGCCAGGCCCTCGGCGATGGCGGTCTTGCCCACGCCGGCCTCGCCGACCAGCAGCGGGTTGTTCTTGCGACGGCGGCACAGGATCTGGATCACGCGCTCGACCTCGGCGTCACGGCCGATCAGCGGGTCGATCTTGCCATCCTTGGCCTGCTGGTTCAGGTTCTGGGTGAACTGGTCCAGCGGCGAGCCCTTGCTCGAGTCGGCAGCCTCTTCCTTCTCGGTCTCGTTGCTGCCCGGCTCGCTGTTGCCCTTGGTGGGCTCGGGCGGCTCGCTCTTCTTGATGCCGTGGGCGATGAAGTTGACGACATCGAGCCGGGTCACGCCCTGCTGGTGCAGGTAGTAGACGGCATGCGAATCCTTCTCGCCGAAGATGGCCACCAGCACGTTGGCGCCGGTGACTTCCTTCTTGCCCGAGCCGGTGGACTGCACGTGCATGATGGCGCGCTGGATCACCCGCTGGAAGCCCAGCGTGGGCTGCGTGTCCACCTCTTCGGTGCCGCCCACGGTGGGCGTGTTTTCCTTGATGAAGGTGGTCAGGCTCTTGCGCAGGTCATCGATATTGGCTGCGCAGGCCTTCAGCACTTCGGCCGCGGAGGGGTTGTCCAGCAGCGCGAGCAACAGGTGCTCGACGGTGATGAACTCGTGGCGCTGCTGGCGCGCCTCGACAAACGCCATGTGCAGGCTGACTTCAAGTTCTTGCGCAATCATGCGGCCTCCATAATGCACTGCAGCGGATGCCCGGCGCGGCGGGCCGCGGCGAGCACGAGTTCAACCTTGGTGGCCGCAACGTCCTTGGTATAGACGCCACAGACGCCACGCCCTTCGTGGTGAATTTTCAGCATGATGAGCGTGGCCGCTTCGAGATCACGCCTGAAGTATTGCTGCAAAACCATGACCACGAACTCCATCGGGGTGTAGTCGTCATTGAGCAGCACCACCTGGTACATCTGCGGCGGCTTGGTACGTGCCGTCTTGCGCTCGACCACCACGGCCCCGTCGCCGCCTCGGCGCGGTTGCGCAGGCGGCTTGGGTGGTGGCGAAGGCGGTTCGTCCTGGGGCATGGTTCATTCTATCGAGTCACATCGGGCGCCATCGGCTTGGGTGGGATATTGCGCCCATTCGGTCCGTTGCAAGGCGTGAAAAGCACGGCGCGACGCTGCCTGATGACCGGCTGGCTCCGCTATTGGCGTCAAATCCACGACAGGCGCCTCGAATCGATCCATCTGTAGGGAAAACTCGACTGCTCACGGTCCAGACCTCCGCCTAG
This sequence comes from Burkholderiales bacterium RIFCSPHIGHO2_12_FULL_69_20, assembly GCA_001770815.1. GTDB lineage: Bacteria > Pseudomonadota > Gammaproteobacteria > Burkholderiales > Burkholderiaceae_C > Pseudaquabacterium. The sequence continues at coordinate 6,565 of MESD01000125.1, read as the reverse complement.
ACGCTGGCCGGTCACCGTTCACAGAATGCACTTCACCCTCGCTGTATGAGGATGCTGGAGTTGTCATGTTGTTTGGAACCGTGAAATGGTTCAATGACGCCAAGGGATTTGGCTTCATCGAACCCGAAGAAGGTGGCCCGGATGTGTTTGCGCACTTTTCGGCGATTGAAATGGATGGCTTTCGCACCCTGAAGCAGGGCAGCAAGGTCAGCTACGAACTGGTGCAGGGGCCCAAGGGCAACCTGGCACAGGCCATCAAGCCGGTGGTCACGCAGACCGCCTGACCTGCCGCTTGAAGCCACCAGGCGCTGGCCGATCGCATCGGTCAGCGCCTTTTTCGTGGGCAGGCACCGCGCGAGTGCGCTCAATCCTCACTCAGCGTCATCAGCATGTCGGCGTACCAGGCGCAGTTCAGGCCCAGCGATTCGTCCTGCACCAGATCACGGCCGGCCATGTCGAGCCGCGCCGAATGCACGCCCAGCAGCTTCCAGGGCAGGGCCGCATCGGCCGTCGCCAGGTGATCACGCATCACCACCGGCGCGCCGCTGGTGCCCCGGTGGGTGCGCGCGTCGGTGAGGAAATAGCCCAGGCCCTGGAAGCGCATGCCGAAGGCCGAGGCGATAACCGACTGCCGCACCACCGGCAGGTGATGCAGCGTGTCGTGAAAACCCAGCGGAAAGCCGACGATCAACACCGAGCTGCCCACCTCCACCGGCTCGGTCAGCTGCACCAGATGCTCGGGCTTGAAGGCGAATAGCAGCGCGTTCTTGGGCAGCGCTGCGCGCTGAATCTGAATCATCGCGACGTCGATCTCGCCGGCCGAATCGGTGCCCTGGCGCCACTGGCTCTTGCCGTCCTGGTACAGCAGCAGCGAGAAGCGCGCCGACTTGCCCAGGTTGGCGGCATCGGTGTGCAGCTCGATCTCGATGCGGTTCGGGTGGTGCTTGCTCGGCTCGTCGATCAGCACATGCCGGCTGGTGACGAGGAACAGCCGCGCGTCGCGCTCGAAGAAGAAGCCGCTGGCATTGGTCAGCCCGCGCTGGTGCTCGAAGGTGGCAATGCGCGTGGCGGCAAGCAGCAGGGAATCGATCATTGCGGCCACGATACCACCCAGCCTGACGCGCACGCGTCATGGCGGGCAACGGCCGACCGCGCAGAATCCGCCCGCCGGCAGCACCACCACCCACCCCTTCGCCACAGGAAACCCCCATGCCCCGCCTGCCCTTGTTGACCGATGACCAGGTGGGCCCACCCGATCTGGTGGCCGCGATCCGCCAGCGCCGCGGCGGTGACCTGCTCGACCTGGACCGGCTGCTGCTGCACAGCCCGGCGTTTGCCGCCGGCTGGGGTGAATTCATGGGCCGGGTGCGGGGCTCGCTGGCGCTGAGCCCGCTGCTGCGCGAACTGGCGATGTGCGGCGTGGCCGCGCTCAATGGCGCCGATTTCGAGATGCACCACCACGCACCGCTGTACCGCGCCGCTGGCGCCACCGAGGCGCAGCTGGCGGCCGTGCACCGCCTGGGTGATGACCCAGCGCTGGCCGCCGATCCAGTGTTCGACGCCGACCAGCAGGCCGTGCTGGCACTGGTGGTGGAAATGACCCGCCAGGTGAAGGTCGATGCGGCCACCTTCGACTGCGCCCGCACGGTGCTGGGCAGTGATGCGCTGATGTTCGAGCTGGTCGGCGTGATCGCCGCCTACAACATGGTCGCGCGCATCCTGGTGGCCCTGGACCTGAAGCCTTGAGGCGGCTCGCCGCCGGGATGAGCCCGCCGCAGCGCGTCTACAGCGCCTTCTTCCTGTACGCGTTGGCCATCGGCGGCATCTTTCCGCGGCTGGGTGATCTGCAGCGCGCGCTGGACATCGACGAGCGCACGCTGGGGTTCGCACTGATCGGCACCGCCACCGGCACGATGGTGTCGTTGACGCTGGCCAGCCGCTGGCTGGACCGGCTGGGCCACCGCGCGGTGCTGATGGTCGGCATCCCGTTGCTGGCGGCGGTGTATGCCAGCGCGTCCTGGGCCAGCGGGCCGCTGGCGCTGTACTGGCTGCTGCTGCCGGCGGGGCTGTGCATCGGGGCGGTGGAGATCGTCGTCAACCTCGAGGCCGACCGGGTCGAGCATCAACTGGGACAGCGCATCATGAGCCGCGCCCATGCGTTCTGGAGCATCGGCTTCTTCGCCGCCGGGCTGATCGGCGCCGGGCTGGCGCAGTTGGGCGTGTCGGTGCAGGCCCATCTGGCAGGCATGGTGGTGGTGATCGCGCTGGCCGCGGTGGTCTTGCTGCGAGGCTTCGAGCCGGCCTCGCACCGGCCCGACGGCCACCGCGGCGAGGCGCCGCACTGGGCGCGGCCCACCCGCATCACCGCCGTGCTGGTGACCGCCACGCTGGCGGCGATGGTGCTCGAAGGCGCCGGCATCGAGTGGTCGGCGATCTACATGCGCGACGTGTTCGCTGCGTCGCCGTTCGCGGCCGGTTCGGCGGTGGCCGTGGGCGCAGCGGCGCAGGCCGTGGCGCGGCTGGTGGCCGACCGCTTCGTGCAGCGCCACGGCCCGGTGCGGGTGGCGCGTGCGCTGCAGCTGCTGCTGGGGGCCGGCGCCGCGCTGGTGCTGCTGGCGCCGCACCCGGCGCTGGCGCTGCTGGGCTTTGCGCTGATGGGCGTGGGCACCAGCGCGATCTTTCCGCTGGCGATGTCGGCCGCGGCGCAGGCCACCGACCGGCCGGCGGCGGTCAACGTGGCGGCACTGGCGCAGACCTCGTTCATCGCCTTCCTGGTGGGGCCGCCGCTGCTGGGCTGGGTGGCCACGGCCTTCGGCATCCGCTGGTCCTTCGGCATCGCGCTGCCGCTGGTGCTGCTGGGCTGGTGGGCAGCGCGTGCGCTGGCACCGAGGCCTTCGTCGGCATCGCCGCTGCGCACGCAGTGAACACCATGCCCATGCCGCACAGCCGGCACAATCCTGTCGAATTTCCGGAGACCTCCATGGACAGCGCCGCCTTGTCAACCGACGAGAACCAGTTCGACCGCAGCAAGCTCGAAATCAGCCTGTCCAGTGCGATGGAGTTGTGCCAGCTGGGCCTGGGCACGATGGTCGACATCCGCCAGAACTTCGAGATCCAGCTGAAGGGCGCAATCCCCGGCACGGTGCACATCCCGCTGTTCGAGGTGAAGCGGCTGCTGGGCCACGCGCTGACCGAGGACGAGCAGGACGTGCTCGACGCCGGCCAGCCGTCCGAGCTGGATGCCAAGGACTTTTTCTCGATGGTCAACGACCTGCACCATGTGCAGGACCACATCGTGCTGTGCATCTGCAACAGCGGGCGGCGCAGCCTGTATGCGGCCGATCTGCTGCGCTCGCTGGGCTACCCGCGCGCGCTGTCGGTGGCCGGTGGTTTTCAGGCCTGGAAGAAGCTGCCGGCACCGGCGCCGGGCTGATCGCGGATCGACAGCGCCGCACTGATCTCAGGTGATCGGCGCCGGGTTGAACAGCACCAGCGGGTTGTGCAGCTGCCAGTGCTCGGCCCAGGTCTTCTTGCGGCCGCTGGCCACCTCGAGCATCAGGTGGAAAAGCGCCCAGCCCACGTCCTCGATGCTGGTGGTGCCGTCGGTGATGGTGCCGGCGTTCACATCCATCAGGTCGTGCCAGCGGCGTGCCAGATCGGTGCGGGTGGCCACCTTGATCACCGGCACCGCGGCCAGGCCATAGGGCGTGCCGCGGCCGGTGGTGAAGACATGCAGGTTCATGCCCGCCGCCAGCTGCAGGGTGCCGCAGATGAAATCGCTGGCCGGCGTGGCCGCGTAGGTCAGGCCCTTGGCCCGGAGCTTCTCGCCCGGCGCCAGCACGTTCGAGATCGGCGCCGACCCTGACTTGACGATCGAGCCCATCGCCTTCTCGACGATGTTGGACAGGCCGCCCTGCTTGTTGCCGGGCGTGGTGTTGGCGCTGCGATCGGACCCACCACGCTGCAGGTAGGCGTCGTACCAGGCCATCTCGCGGATCATGGCCTGCGCCACCTCGGGCGTGGCGGCGCGGGCGGTGAGCTGGGCGATGCCATCACGCACCTCGGTCACCTCCGAGAACATCACGCTGGCGCCGGAGCGCACCAGCAGATCGGTGCAGAAGCCGACCGCCGGGTTGGCTGTCACGCCCGAGAAGGCATCGCTGCCGCCGCACTGCACGCCGACCACCAACTCGCTGGCCGGCACGGTCACGCGCCGGCGGGCGTTCAGGCGCACCAGGTGCCGTTCGGCCTGCCGCATGATGGCCTCGACCATCGCCATGAAGCCGATGTGGGCGTCGTCCTGCAGGCAGACCACATCCAGCGGCGCCTGCGCGCTGGCATCGGCGCCGGCGGCGGCGGCGGCATCGGTGCTGTGGCGCTGATCGACGATGTTGAAACTGCCCGGAGGCAGCAGCCGCTCGGGCTGCAGCTTCTCGCAGCCCAGGCTCACCACCATCACCTCGCCACCGAAGTTCGGATTCAGGCTGATGTTGCGCAGCGTGCGGATCGGCACGATGGCATCGGGTGCGTCGATGGCCACGCCGCAGCCATAACCGTGCGCCAGCGCCACCACGTCGTCGACATTCGAAAACTGCGGCAGCAGCTCGGCCTTGATGCGCTTGACCGCGAAGTCGGCAACGCCCGCCACGCACTGCACCGTCTGCGTGATGGCCAGGATGTTGCGCGTGCCCACCGAGCCATCGGCGTTGCGATAGCCCTCGAAGGTGTAGCCCGCCAGCGGCGGCAGCGGTTCGGGCTGGATCGTCGCGAGCGGCAGCCCGTCGAGCCCGCACGCATCGGGCATGGCCAGCAAGCGCTCGTGCACCCAGCTGCCGGCGGCAATGTCCTGGCGCGCCAGGCCGATGGTTGTGCCGTAACGCAGCACCGGCGCATGCGCGGGGATGGGCACCAGCGCCACCTTGTGGCCCTGCGGTACCCGGTCGACCAGCACCAGCCCGCCTGGCAGCGCCGTGCCGGCGGCCAAACCACCGTGGTTGGCGACGATGGCGACGTTGTCGCGATCGTGCATGCGCAGGGTCAGCGGTGGCTGGGTGGTGGATTCGGGCATGAGACCTCCTGTGGCACCACACAGCAAAAAGCCGGTAAGCCCTTGAATTCTTAGGACTTACCGGCTGTTCATTTTGGTAGGCGCGATTGGACTCGAACCAACGACCCCCACCATGTCAAGGTAGGAAAACGAGACTTTCTGGACCGTCCTGGGATCGCGTTTTCATAGGTATTCCGCTTTGCACTCGTCCCAAAAACACTCCTAAAATTCACCCCGGTTTTTCGTACTTTTTTCGTACTTGGTGGGAGTGACACCGGCATGGCCATACGAATCGACACAGTCGCCTCGCGCGAGAAGCTCAAGCCGCGCAGGGAGCCCTACTGGCAGCGCGTCCGCAAGGGATGCTTCGTCGGCTACCGGAAGATGACCTCGTCGGGGCACGGCACCTGGCTGGCCCGCGCACGGGCCGAGGAGGCTGGAACGAAGCAACTGTTTCAGACGCTCGGTGAATTCGGAGAACTCGCCGACCACCTGCGCTTCGACGCGGCAACCAAGGCTGCTTTGGCCTGGTTCGACCACCTCGGGCGCGGAGGCACTGCGGCAACAGCCACCGTCGCGGACGCTTGCTCCCGATATGTCCGCCAGCTGAAGGTGAACAAGACAGAGCGGGCCGCCAAGGACGCGGAGACACGATTCAAGAACTACGTCCTGAACAACGCGAGACTTGCTGCGACAGAACTGCCGAAGCTCACGCCAACCCAGCTCGAAGCCTGGCGCAAGTCGCTGACGGAGATGCCCACGCGCAGCGGTGGCAATCGCGGCAAGCGTCGATCGGACAGCACGCTGAACCGTGACATGACCTGCTTCCGGGCCGCTCTGAACCTCGCCTACCTGGACGGCCTGCTCACAACCGACTACGCATGGCGAAGCAAACTTCGCCCCATCAAGAACGCTGATCAACGTCGGGAGCTCTACCTCGACCGTGCACAGCGCCTGAAGTTCATCGACAAGGCACCCGCGGAACTTTCGGCGTTCCTGCGCGGCCTGTGCCAGCTACCGCTGCGGCCAGGGGCCTTGTCAAAGCTGAAGGCCGGCGATTTCGACAAGCGCCTCAAGGTGCTCAAGATCGGCCAGGACAAGAGCGGCAAGGACAGGCGCATCAAGCTGCCCGAGGTGACGGCGGAGCATTTCCAAGCTGCTGCCGAGGGCAAGCAGCCTACCGCACCTCTGCTCTCACGCACTGACGGCAAGGCCTGGAACAAGGATGCATGGAAGTGGCCGATCAAGGCAGCTGTCGAAGCTGCTGGCCTGCCGGCCGGCACAACGGCCTACACCTTGCGGCACAGCGTCATCAGTGACCTGGTGCACGATGGCCTGGACTTGCTGACCGTCGCGCAGATCTCCGGGACGAGCGTTGCCATGATCGAGCGGCACTACGGTCACCTGCGCGGCGACGTTGCGGCAGGTGCGTTGGCGCGGCTCGCACTCTGACCCCCCCGCAAAGTCAGGACTTCCAACAATAGTGCCTGTTAATCCGTAGGTCCCTGGTTCGAGCCC
>MESD01000124.1 GCA_001770815.1 Burkholderiales bacterium RIFCSPHIGHO2_12_FULL_69_20 | reverse complement strand
GATCCGGTTGCCAGGGCTGTCCTGGCGCCGCAAATCAAGCCCCGCTACCTGTGAAGGCGCGGGGCTTTTTCTTGGTACGCAGGGCACAGCCGGCCTGCCGCGCGCTGTCACGGTGCCGTCACAGTCGCGTCCTACATTTCCAGTTTGATGGAATCATATCGGTCTTCAACGTGAGGGAGCGCAGGGCATGAAAGTGGGCATCAACGGAATGGGCCGCATCGGCCGGCTGGCGCTGCGCGCGGCATTGGGGGCGGCCGAGCGGCAGGCCGACGACCCGCGCGCGGGCAATCGGCTCGAAGTGGTTCACCTCAACGAACTCAAGGGTGGTGCTGCCGCCACCGCGCACCTGCTGCAGTTCGACAGCGTGCAGGGCCGCTGGCGCGCCGACATCGCCGCCGTCGGAGAAACGGCCCTGCGCATCGATCACCGCACGCTCGGCTTCTCGTCACACGCCACGGCGGCCGAGATCCCGTGGGGTGACCTGGGCGTGGACCTGGTGCTCGAATGCACCGGCAGGTTCCTCACCCCCGAGACGCTGCAGGGCCACTTCGATCGCGGTGCCAAGCGGGTGATCGTGGCCGCGCCGGTCAAGGTGGGCGATGTGCTCAACGTCGTGGTCGGCGTCAACCACCAGCTCTACGACCCGGCCAGGCACCGCATCGTCACGGCCGCGTCCTGCACCACCAACTGCCTGGCCCCGGTGGTGAAGGTGATCCATGAAAACATCGGCATCCGCCATGGCCAGATCACCACGATCCACGACCCGACCAATACCAACCTGATGGTCGACGCGCCACACAAGGACCTGCGCCGGGCCCGCAGCGCCATGCTCAGCCTGGCGCCCACCACCACCGGCAGCGCCACCGCCATCGCGCTGATCTACCCCGAGCTCAAGGGCAAGCTCAACGGCCATGCGGTGCGCGCGCCGGTGCTCAATGCATCGCTGACCGACTGCGTCTTCGAGCTGCAGCGCGAGACCACGGCCGAGGCGGTGAACCGCCTGTTCGCCGATGCCGCCCAGGGCGCGCTGGCCGGCATCCTGGGCTACGAGGAGCGCCCGCTGGTCAGCGCCGACTACGCCCGCGACACCCGCAGCAGCATCGTCGACGCGCTCTCGACCATGGTGACCGACGGCACGCTGCTGAAGGTCTATGCCTGGTACGACAACGAGATGGGCTACGCCTGCCGCATGGTCGACCTGGCTTGCCACATGCAACAGCAAGGCCTCTGACATCGCCATGAAACCCGAGCATCCGCAGGGGCCGAGCGCTGGGCCGCCCCAAGCCGGCCCGCATCCCCGGGGGGGATCGACCGGCGTAGCCGCCGGGCGAGGGGCCAGGAACTACGCCATCGTCACGGCCGCCTACTGGGGCTTCACGCTCAGCGACGGCGCGCTGCGCATGCTGGTGCTGCTGCACTTCTACCGGCTGGGTTATTCGCCGTTCACGCTGGCCTTCCTGTTTCTGCTCTACGAGGCGATGGGCGTGGTGGCCAACCTGATCGGCGGCTGGCTGGCCACGCGCTACGGCATCAAGCGCATGCTGACCGTCGGCCTGTTCACCGAGATCACCGGCTTCCTGCTGATGTCGGCGCTGTCACCGACCTGGTCGGTGGCGCTGTCGGTGGCCTGGGTGGTCGGCGCGCAAGGCATCTGCGGCGTGGCCAAGGACCTGACCAAGACCGCCAGCAAATCGGCCATCAAGGCCACCGCGGGCGACGCATCGGGCCAGCTGTTCAAGTGGGTGGCCTTCTTCACCGGCAGCAAGAACGCGATGAAGGGCGTGGGCTTCTTCCTCGGCGGCGTGCTGTTGCAGTGGCTGGGCTTCCAGGCGGCGCTGTGGGCGATGGCGGGCGGGCTGGCGCTGGTGTTCATCGGCGTGGTCAGCTTCGTGCCGCCGCTGATGGGCAAGAGCAAGGCCTCGAAGTCGGCGAAGGAGCTGTTTGCCAAGAACCGCGGCATCAACCTGCTGGCCGCCGCGCGGGTGGCGCTGTTCGGTGCGCGCGACGTGTGGTTCGTGGTCGGTGTGCCGGTGTTCCTGTACGCCTCGGGCTGGAGCTTCACGATGGTCAGCGCCTTCGTCGCGCTGTGGACCATCGGCTACGGCCTGGTGCAGGCCGCAGCACCCGCCATCGTGCGGCGCAGCGACGACGGGCTCAGCACCGAAGTGCCGGCCGCACGATGGTGGTCGGCGCTGCTGGCCGTCGTGCCCATGGGCCTGGCGGTGCTGGTGGCGATGCAGGTGCCGAACCTGGAATGGGTGGTCGTCGCCGGGCTCGGCCTGTTCGGCGTTGCCTTCGCGGTCAACTCGTCGGTGCACTCGTACCTGGTGCTGGCCTACGCCGGCTCGGAGAAGGCCGCCGAGGATGTCGGCTTCTACTACGCCGCCAACGCGCTGGGGCGCTTCTTCGGCACGCTGCTGTCGGGCCTGCTCTACCAGTGGGGCGGGCTGATGTATGCGCTGATCGGGTCGGCCGTCATGCTGACGGTCTGCTGGCTGGTCACGCTGGCCTTGCCGGTCACGCGGCCCGGCAGCGGGCTGGGCAGCGTGCAGAGGGCTTAGCCCGGCAGGATCAGAGGTCGACGTGGCTGCCGGGCTCGGGCGCCTCGGCGCGCCAGCCCAGCCGGTCGGTGATGGTCTCGGCAAAGCCGCAGGCGGTCGTTGCCTCGCCATGGACCACGAAGGTGCGCTGCGGCGCGGCGGTGAAGCCGCCCAGCCAGCCCAGCAGCGCGTCGCGGTCGGCGTGGGCCGACAGCCCGCCGATGGTGTGCACGCTGGCGCGCACCGTGATCTCTTCGCCGAACAGGCGCACGTGTTTCTCGCCGTCGACCAGCCGCCGGCCCAGCGTGCCTTCGGCCTGGAAGCCGATGATGACCACCGCGCATTCGGGCCGGCCCAGGTTGTGGCGCAGGTGGTGCTTGATGCGGCCGGCATCGCACATGCCGCTGGCCGCCACGATGATGGCGCCGGCCTTCAGGCGGTTCAGCGCCATCGATTCCTCGACGCTCTGGGTGAAGCGCAGGCTCAGGCCCTCGGGCAGCTGGCGGCGGCCCGACAGCATCTCGCGCGTCTCGTCGTCGAGGAACTCGGGGTGGTGCGCGGTGATCGTCGTCACCTTGTCGGCCATCGGCGAGTCGACGAACACCTGCATCGGTGGCAGCCGGCCCTGGCGGCGCAGGTCGGTCAGCAGGAACAGCAGCTCCTGCGTGCGCCCCAGCGCAAACGCCGGGATGATGATGTTGCCGCGGCGCCGGCGCAGCGTGTCCTCGATGACGGTCGCCAGCTCGTCGATGGTCTGCTGCAGCGGGCGGTGCAGGCGGTTGCCGTAGGTGGATTCGACCACCAGCAGATCGGCCTGCTCGATGGGCGTGGGGTCGCGCACGATCGGCCGGCCCGGCTGGCCCAGGTCACCCGAGAACACCAACTTGCGCGTGCGGCCCGCCTCGGTGAGCCAGAGCTCGACGATGGCCGAGCCCAGGATGTGGCCGGCATCGCGGAAGCGGCAGCGCAGCGTGGGGTGCGGCTGCACGTCGCTGTCGTAGGCCACGCCTTCGATCTGCGCTAGGCAGGCCTGCGCCTGCGCCACGGTGTAGAGCAGCTCGGCGACCGGGCCGGGCGGGCGGCGGCCGCGCCCACGATCACGCTGCGCGCGGGTCCAGTCAGACTCCTGGATGAACGCGCTGTCGAGCAGCATCACCGTCAGCAGGTCGGCCGTGGCGGTGGTGGTGTAGACCGGCCCGCGAAAGCCCTGCGCACACAGCCGTGGCAGCAGGCCGCTGTGGTCGATGTGGGCATGCGTGAGCAGCACGAAGTGAATGTCGCGCGGCGCAAACGGCCAGGGCTGCAGGTTGCGCGCGCGCGCTTCGCGCCCACCCTGCCGCATGCCGCAATCCACCAGAAAGCGCAGGCCCTCGGTCTCGACCAGAAAACACGAGCCGGTCACCTCCTGGGCAGCACCGATGAAGGTCAAACGCATGGTGGACTCCTGGCTGAAAGCAGTCTGCATGGTCCCACATCGGGCCGTGCCGACGACGCCGGTTGCATGGCCGCCGATCGCCTGCCGCCCGCGCCACTGGCTGCGGTCAGTCCAGCACGATGACGTCGTCGGCCGGCGGCTCGGCGTACAGCCGCTGCACCAGCGCGGCGCGGCGTGTCAGCCCGGCCTTCTGGTTGATGTAGCCCTTGTCGGTGAGCTCGTTGCCGTCGATCGACGGCGGCTCGGTCATCAGCAGCACGCGGGCGATGCGCCGGCTGCTGGCGCCCTGCGTGGTGGCGTTGTGCGCGTTCAGTCCGCGGCGCACCGCCTCGCGCACGGTGGGATGCGCCACCAACTGCTCGGGCGTGGCCTCGGGCTGACCAATGAGTTGGCGGCAGGCGGCGAACTGCGGCCAGGCCAGCAGGCCCACCCAGGGTCGGTCCTGGCCGGCCACCAGGGCATCCTGCAGCGCCGGCGAGCAGGCGGCGATGCAGTCGGTGCGCAGCTCGCCCACGTGCACGAAGGTGCCGGTGGTCAGCTTGAACTCCTCGGTCACGCGGCCGGCAAACACCAGGCCCTGGGCCGGGTCGTCGGGGTTCACCAGCACGCCGGCGTCGCCGATCTTGTAGAAGCCTTCGTCGTCGAAGGCGGCGGCCGACAGCTCGGGCTGGGCGTGGTAACCGGGGAAGACGTTGATGCCCTTGAGCCGCAGCTCGTACATGTGCGCGGTGGGCGTGGGCACCAGCTTCAACTGCACGCCGGGGAAGGGCAGGCCGATCAGGCCCACACGCTCGGTCTCCCAGTAGGTGCCGGTGGAGGTGGGCGCGGTCTCGGTCGAGCCCCAGCCGGTGTAGAAGACGATGCGGTGGCCGGTGTACTTCACCGCCAGCGCCTGCATGCGTTCGTACAGGTCGTCGGGCAGGCGCGCGCCGCCGTAGGTCAGCAGGCTGAGGTTCTTGAAGAAGCTCTGGCACAGCGCCTCGTCCTTCTCCAGCGCGGCGGCCAGCACCGCATAACCCGAGGGCGCATTGGAGTACAGCGTGGGCGAGACCTCACGCAGGTTGCGCAGCGTCTCGTCGAACAGGCCCGGCACCGGCCGGCCGTCGTCGATGTAGAGCGTGCCGCCTTCACCCAGCATGCCGTGCAGCACAGCGTTGCCGCCCATGGTGTGGTTCCAGGGCATCCAGTCCAGCACCACCGACGGCCCCGGCCCGGGTGAGTTGCGCGCCTGGTTGGCCTGGGCCACGTTCGCACACATCATGCGTTGGGTGTTGAGCACCGCCTTGGGCATGCCGGTGCTGCCCGAGGTGAACAGCAGCTTGCCCACGGTGTCGGGCGTGATGGCGGCGATCGACAACGCCACCGCCGGCGTCACCGGCGTGCGTGCCAGGTCGTCGAAGGCCAGGCTGTTGATGCCCTCGGGCGCGCGGTCGACCTGCACCACGGTGACGCCGTCGAGCTGGCCGCCGGCCTGCAGTGCGTTCAATGCCTTCTGGAACTGCACACCGTCCTGCACCAGCACCACCGCCGGCTTGACCAGTGCAAACAGGTATTTCAGCTTGACATGGTCGGTGCTGAGCAGCGAGTAGCTGGCCGAGATCGGCGCCACCGGCAGGCGCGCCTGCATGCCGGCCTGCGTCATCAGCGCGTGCTCCAGCGAGTTGCCCGACAGGATGGCCAGCGTGCGGCCCTCGGGCACCTGCAAGTCCAACAGCGCCTGGGTCAGGCTGTCGACCAGGGACTTGCCCTCGGCGTAGCTGATGCGGCGCCATTGCCGGTCGGCGCCCTTGCGCTGGGCCAGCCAGGTCTGGTCGGGCCGCTGCTCGGCCCACTGCGCCAGCAGCGCCGGGATGTGCGGCGCAAACGGCTGCAGCGGGATGCGCGACTGCAGCACGATCACGCCGTCGGGCCGGCGCTCCACCGCGATGTCGCGCGGCAGCCAGTTCATCTTGCGAAACGGGGGCTTGGGGGGCGGCTTGCCGCCGGCGCTGGTCTCAGCCATGTTCATTGACCTTTGAAATCAGGGGTGCGTTTTTCGAGGAAGGCGCGCATGCCTTCGGCCATGTCCTGCGTCTTGAACAGCGGCAGCAGCTGCAGATAGACGTGGTGCACGTGGTCGGGAAAGTTTTCGTTCAAGCCCATTCGCATCATGCGTTTGGAGGCCTGCACCGCCAGCGGCGCGTTGGCGGCGATCTCGCGGGCCATGGCGCGGGCGGCGTCCATCAGCTCGGCATCGGGCACCACGGCATTCGTCAGCCCCCATTCCAGGCTTTCGGCCGCGCTGAGCGTGCGGCCGGTGAAGATCAGCTCGGCCGCCTTGGCCCAGCCGATCATCCGCGGCAAAAACCAGGTGCCACCCGATTCAGGCACCACGCCGCGCTTGACGAACGCCGCCGCCAGCTTGGCCGACTGCGCCATGATGCGGATGTCGCAGCCCAGCGCGGTGTCCATGCCGTAGCCCGCCGCGCCACCGTTGACGGCGCAGATGGTGGGCTTGTCCATCGCCTGCAGCACCGTGGGCGGGGTGTTGCGCAGGTTCAGCGTGGTGGGGCTGCTGGCGGTGCTGATGCCGCCCTGGTTGTTCGCACCCTCGCGCACCTCGCGCAGATCCAGCCCGGCGCAGAAGGCGCGGCCGCTGCCGGTGAGGATGACGCAGCGCACGGCCTTGTCCTCGTTGGCGCGCAACAGCGCGGCGGTCAGTTCGTCCAGCATCGCCCGGCTGATGGTGTTCAAACGCTCTGGCGCATTCAACGTGATGGTGGCGATGTGGTCGTCGACCGCATACAGCACTTCGGGGACGGATATGGGGGTGTTCATGCCTTGTCCCCAGCGCCGGTCTTGCCCAAGGCCCGTGCCTCGTCGTCGTAGGCGGCGTACGAGGCCTTCAGCGTGGCACTGTTGAGGACCATCTCGCCCACCAGCAACCGGCTCTCGCCGTCGAAGATGCGGGTGCGCACCCACACCGACTCGGTGCGCGCGCTTTCGCTCAGCGCCACGATCTCGCGCTCCAGCTCGTAGGGGTGATCGACGAACAGCGGACCCTGGATCAGCCGGATCTCCTGCCCCGCGAACAACCCCACCGCCGGCCCGCGGCCGCGAAAACCCGCCTGGTCCATGCTGCTGCCCAGCAGCACGCTGATCATCTCGATCGGGATGATGGCCCGGCCCCAGGGTGAGGCAGGCCCGCCTTCGGGCGTGTACCAGGGGCAGGGCTCGGTGATCACCGCCAGCTTGTCGGCCAGCGTGAACGGGTAGTGTGGGCCCATGTGCTGGTCGAAGCCCATGCGCACCCGCTCGGGGTTGCCAGCACCGCGCTGGCCCACCCGAAGATCGCGGTTGATCACCAGTTGGGTGGGCGGGCGCAGCTTGGCGATGCGCTGCGTGATCTCGCCGACCTGGCCGCCCTGGCCGGCCGCACTGCCGACCGAGGCGGTGCCGGTGAGCACCGGCGTGCCGTCGCGCTTCTCGGCCCAGATCCGGGTGAAACGCTCACCGGCCGCGGGCTGCTGCACGAAGGCGCGCACCGCTTCGCCCTCGACCACCATGGTCTGGTAGTGCGCGCTGATGCAGCCGGTCTCGAACCAGGCCCGGCCGAACAGCGCGTGCAGCAGTGGGTCGAACTGGCTGAAGTGCGTGGGCCCCTCGATCGGGCCGGCGCGCAGGCCCAGGCCGGCGGCCATGTCATCGTCGTGGATCGACTTGTGGCCGTCGTAGACCTGGTGGGCCAGCATCTGGCGCGGCTGGCGCAGCGGCCCGCACAGTGACGGGGGGTCGGAAAAGGGTCGCGACATGGAGGGTTCCACGGGGCCGTGGACAGCAGTGGAGGGCGCGGCCAGTGTGGGGCGGCACCGCGCCGCGTGCTAACACCTGGGTGACACCATGCGCTTGCTGACCGCTGGATGCGGCCGGGCGCGGCGTCCGATCACAGCCCCTTCAACCAGTCCAGCAGCAGGGCGTTGACCTGCACGGGGGCTTCCTGCTGCGTCCAGTGGCCGATGCCGGGCAGCACATGCGCGCCGCGCAGCCCCGGCAGGTGCGGCGCCATCAGGTCGACCGGGTTGAGACCCGGCAGCATGCGCAGCGCCAGGTCCCGATCACCACCGATGAACAGCGCCGGCTGCTCGATGCGGTGGTGTTTGAAAGCCTGCTGCCAGGCAAAGTCGATGTCGTGGTTGCGGTAGCGGTTGAGCGGGCCGTAGAAGCCCGAGGCCTCGAACGCGGCGACGAAGTGGTCCTCGTCAGCGGGGCTGAACCAGGCCGGGAAGGGCTGCGGGTCGGGCAGGCGGTCGAGCAGCGTGGCGCCATGCGGCTTGTCCTTGGGCCAGGTGCCCGCGGGCGCGTCGCCGCTGAGCGCGTAGTAGAACTTGCGCAGCGCGGTGCGCACGTCGGCCTCCAGCTCGGCCTCGGCCACGCCCACGTCCTGGAAATACACTTGGTAGAAGAAGCGGCCCTTGTCAGTGAAGGCGGCCTTGATCGTGTCCAGAAAGGGCGCGGCCGGCACGCCGGTCCAGGGCACCGACAGGCCGGCCACGGCGCGCACGCGGTCGGGCCGGGTCAGCGCGGTGTTCCAGACGATGGGCGCGCCCCAGTCGTGGCCGATCAGCACGCCGGTGCCGTCGGGCGACAGCTGCGCGATCACGCCGGCCACGTCGGCGGTGATCTGCGCCAGGCTGTAGTCGGCCACCTCGGGCGGGCTGTCCGAGCCGCCGTAACCACGCACGTCGATGGCGCAGGCGGTGAAGCCGGCGGCGGCGATGGCGCCGATCTGGTGGCGCCAGCTGTACCAGCTTTCGGGGAAGCCGTGCACCAGCACCACCAGTGGGCCGCTGCCTTCGATCACGGCGCGCAGGTGGATGCCGTTGGTGGGGATGGTGGTGAAGTGAGGGGTCATCGGAGGGGTCCGTGGAGCGATCGTCGAAGCATCCTCTCATGGCCGCCGCCAGGCTGGGTGGTGGGCCGGGTGCGCGGTGCCGCCGGTCTGGCTGGTACGCTGCTGCATGCCCCGCCCCGCCGCTGAACCCACCCTGTCGCCGCTGACCGCGGGCCTGCTGTGGGGCCTGCTGGCGGCGGTGATCTGGTCGAGTTACTCGGTGCTGGCGCGGCTGGCGGTCAAGGCCGGGCTGAGCCCGGGCGACCTGACGCTGCTGCGCTTTGCGCCGGGTGCGCTGCTGATGGCGCCGCTGCTGTGGCGCTGGGGCTGGCGTGATCTGGCCGGCATCGGCTGGCGGCGCGGCCTGGTGCTGACGGTGCTGGCCGGGCCGGGCTTCAGCCTGCTGTTCATGACCGGCTTTGCCTACGCGCCGCTGGCGCATGGCGCGGTGATCGCGCCGGCCTGCCAGATGCTGGCGGCGCTGAGCCTGTCGGCCTGGCTGGCGCACCAGCGCCTGAACCGCGAGACCGCGCTGGGCGCCGGCTTCGTCACGCTGGGCCTGGTCTTCACGGGCGGCGACAGCCTGCTGCACCAGGCCGGTGGCGCCACCTGGCTGGGTGATCTGTTGTTCGGCGCGGCCGGCGCCTGCTGGGGCCTGTTCGGCACCTTGTCGCGGCGCTGGCAGGTCGATCCGCTGCGCGTGACGGCGGTGGTGGTGGTGCTGGCCTTCGTGATGTTTGCGCCGTTCTTCCTGGCCACCGCCGATCTGGGCCGGCTGGCCAGCGCCGGTACCGGCATGCTGGTGTTGCAGGTGCTGGCGCAGGGCCTGGGCGCCGGGCTGGTGGCGGTGCTGGCCTACAGCCGCGCGGCGGCGCTGCTGGGCTCGGGGCGCGCGGCCTTCTTCGGCGCGCTGGTGCCGGGGGCGGCCTCGCTGCTGGCGATCCCGGTGCTGGGCGAAGTGCCCACCGGCCTGCAGGTGCTGGGCATCGTGTCGGTGGTGGCCGGCCTGCTGGTGGCCTTCGGCGCGGTGCGCCTGCTGCTGGAGCGCCGCGGCTGAGACTGGCGCGCCCGGCAGGGTTGCCCTGTGTTGACGGGCGCGGCGCCGCCGGGGCCCAATGGCTTGCACACGGCAACCACCCCCCGGACAGCCCGGCGGTGCTGCGCAGGCCGGCCAACCGAGGAGACTGCAACATGACGATTGACGGGTTACGTGCCGCATTGGCAGCGGCCTGCATGGTGGCACTGGGTGCGGTTGCCGCGCCCGGCCATGTCGATGACCGCGGGCGGGATCACGACCGCGGGCACGACCGTGGCCATGGCCACGCCGGCAAGCTGAAGCTGCAGGTGCTGTCCGGCCCGCCGCAGTACGTCACCGGCGGTGATGCACGCATCGCCGTGCAGGCCTCGCCCGATCTGCACGACAAGCTGGTGTTCTGGCTCAACGGCCGGCGCATCGCGCCGGTCATGGTGTCTGGCGGCGACCGGCTCGAAGGCGTGG
This sequence comes from Burkholderiales bacterium RIFCSPHIGHO2_12_FULL_69_20, assembly GCA_001770815.1. Taxonomy (GTDB): domain Bacteria; phylum Pseudomonadota; class Gammaproteobacteria; order Burkholderiales; family Burkholderiaceae_C; genus Pseudaquabacterium. Next base: position 94,008 of record MESD01000124.1, on the reverse strand, counting down.
TCAGCGGCCTGGCGCTGGGCCCCAATACGCTGGAAGTGCGGCACCGCCACGGCAAGGGCGCGGGCGTGTCGGGGGCGATCCAGCTGAACAACCACCCGATCACGGGGCCGGTGTTCTCGGGCCCGCAGCTCACGCCGTTCGAATGCCGCACGCTGCAGTCGGGACTGGGTGAACCGCTGGATGCGCAGTGCAGCGTGGCCACCCGCGTAGCCCACTTCTACCGCAGCACCACCGGCGCGCTGGTGCCGCTGCCTGACCCCACCGGACCGCGCCCAGCCGACCTGGCCAGCACCATGGTGGACGGGCGCAGCGTGCCCTTCATCGTGCGGGTGGAAAGCGGCACGATCAACCGCTCGATCTACCGCATCGCGGTGCTCGACGATCCGCAGGCACCCGGCGTATGGAACCCCGCCAGCTGGAACCGCAAGCTGCTCTTCACCTTCGGTGAGTCGACCGGCGCGCAGTACCACCAGGGCATCAACCAGGTCACCAGCGTGCTGGGCAATACCGCCGCTGCGCTGGGCCTGGCCTCGGGCCATGCGCTGATCATCTCGACCCAGCATGTCAACAAGCTCAACCCCAACGACGTGCTGTCGGCCGAGGGGCTGATGATGCTCAAGGAGCACTTCATCGAGGCCTACGGCGTGCCGCGCTGGGTAATGGGCTACGGCGGCTCGGGCGGCGCGATCCAGCAGATGCTGATCGCGCAGAACTACCCCGGCCTGCTCGACGGCATCCTGCCAAACGCGGCCTTCCCCGACGTGTTCGGCACCGCGCAATCGGTGGCCGACTGCCGGCTGCTGAACCGCTACTTCCTCGCCAACCCGGCCAGCGATGCGGTGCGCAAGGCCTTCGAGGGTTTTGCCAGGAGCACCTGCCACAACTGGGATCTGGGCAACGGCGACGCCATCCTCGCCACCGGCGGGCCCGGCGGTGATTGCGGCCTGCTCGACAAGCGCCTGGTCTACCACCCGGTGGACAACCCAGGCGGCGCGCGCTGCACCATCCAGGACGTCAACGCCAACAGCTTCGGGCGTGATCCGGCCACCGGCTTCGCGAACCGGCCGCTCGACAACGTGGGCATCCAGTACGGCCTGCTGGCGCTGCGCCAGGGCCAGATCAGCACCACCCAGTTCCTCGATCTGAACGAGCGCATCGGCGGCTACGACATCGACGGCAACCGCGTCGCCCAGCGCAGCGTGGCCGATGCCCGCACGCTGGCGCGCGCCTACGAGCGCGGCCGCGTGGTGCAGGGCGGCGGCGGCCTGGCCACCGTGCCGATCATGCATGCGCGGGTGTGGGGCGAGATCGCCGGCGACATCCACACCGCCTACAACGACGTGCAGATCCGCGCCAAGCTGCTGAAGGCCAACGGCCGCGCCGACAACCAGGTGGTGTGGGTGCTGCCGAACCCGCAGCTGCCGCTGTTCCTGGGCGGTACGGCCGCCGATGTGGCGCGGCTGAGCGCCGTGGTCAATGGCGTGGTGGCGCAGCAGTTCATGCTGATGTCGGCGTGGCTGGATGGGCTGGCCGCCGACCCGGCGCCGCACAGCGCCGACAAGGTGGCGCGGCTGAAACCCGCGCCGGCCACCGACGCCTGCTGGGACCTGGCCGGCAACCGCATCGCCGATGTACCGGCGCTGACCGGCGGCACCTGCAATGCGCTGTATGCCAAGGGCCTCTCGCCGCGGCTGGTGGCCGGCGCACCGATCACCGACGACGTGCTGAAGTGCCAGCTCAAGCCCATCGATGCGGCCGATTACGCGCCGGTGGCCTTCAGCGCCGACGAGCAGGTGCGGTTGGCGGCGATCTTTCCCGCCGGCGTGTGCAACTACGCGCAGCCGGGCGTGAGCCAGCGGCCGCTGGACCGCACCTGGCGGCGTTACTGAGCCCCCTAGGGCTGGACTGTGCCCAGCCCGGCCCCCCGAGGGGGTCAAGCAAAGTGGCCAAGCAACATTTGCTTGAGATCGGCGTCAGCGCGCGTCGCGCAGACCGAAACCGACCAGCGCTTCGAGTTGCTGCAGCGCCTGGTCGGGGTCGTCGACCTTGATGGTGTGCATGCCCATCGCGCGCGCGGGCTTCAGGTTGACGCCCAGGTCGTCGAGGAACACCGAGCGCTCGGGCGGCACGCCCAGCGCCTCGCTCATCAGCCGGTAAATCGCCGGGTCGGGCTTGCGCAGCCCGGCCTTGGAGCTTTCGATGACGTGGTGGAACAGGCCGATGATCTCGGCGCGGCCCGACGACTCGAAGCCGGTGTGGCCCTCGGGGCTGGCCACGTTGTTGGTGATCAGCCCAATCCTGACCCGCGCTCGCAACCGGCGCAGTGCTTCGACCATCGCCGGGCGCACCGTGCCGCTCAGCAGCGCGATCACCTCGCGGCCGCGCACCTCGTGGCCCCGCGCTGCCGATTCATCGGCGAAGGCCTGGTCGAAGCCGGCCAGGTCGATGTCATTGCGCTCGAAACGCGCCCAGGCGTTGTCGAGGTGGTTGGTGGCGTTGATGCCGCGCAGGAAGTTGCGCGGCAGGCCACGATCCTGCTCGAAGCGGGCGAAGGCCTCGAACGGCGACGAGGTGATGACGCCGCCGAAGTCCCAGATCACGGCTTGAATGTCGGGTTGTAGGTCGTGTGCCGCCACGCGGTCTCCCATCGATGGATGTGCCCGGGCGCCCCTGCGCCCCGCGTTATTGTCGCTGGCGGTGACGGGCCTCCCGGCCCCGCGTCTCAGGGCGGCGACTGGATCCAGCCGATGCGCCGGCGCAGGCGCTCGGCGGCGGCCACGTCACCGGCCTGTTCGGCACGCTGCAACTGCACGCCCAGCCAGGCCAGCAGCGGGCGGCGCCAGCCCTGGGCCGATGCGGTGTCGACCGCCTGGCTGATGACCGCCGGGCTGGCGCGCCCGCCTTGCAGCAACACACCCGCGGCCACCAGGCGGGCGACCGGGTCGGCGATGGCTTGCAGCGCGGCCTCGGTGTTGCCGTCGGTGGCCACGGCCACCGCGCGCTGGGCCGGTGGCAGCAGCGCTATCTGCGCGGGTGGCAGCTGCCCGGCCAGGTGGTCGGCATACGCCTGCTCGGGCGCGGCGGTGTCGGGCCGCAGTGGCTCGAAGCCCTCGCAGGGGCCGAACTCGAGGCTGGCCACGCGTGCGGCGCAGCGCAGCAACTCGGCACGCGCCAGCAGGTCGGCGCGGCCGGTGCGGGCCACCTCGGCGCGGGCGCGGTCGAACTCGACCTGTGCCACGCGGCTGTCACCGCGCAGGTAGGCCGCCACCGCGTGGTCGAGGGAAGCGCGGGCGTTGAGCTGCCAGTCGGGCGGCGGCGGGCCACCGGCACAGGCGGTCAGCAGCAGCGCTGCGGCCAGCGTGAGGGCGGTGGCCCGCCAGCGCTGAAACATGGGGGAGCGATCGCTCATGGCAGCCGCAGCTCGGTGTCGCGTGCAAAGGGCCATTTGCGGTTCACCTCGTCGACCAGTTGCTGCACCTTGCGCAGGCTGGCCTCCACCTCGGCGCGCAGCGCGCCCAGGTCGGTGGTGGCGCTGCGGGTGTTGCTGGCGATGGCCTGTGCCTCGGCCAGCACGCCGTCCACACGCTTGAGCGTGTTGCGCGCCTCGCTCAGCAGGCCGCCCAGTTGCAGCACCGCGTTGCGTGCCTCGGGCATCAGGCCCTGCGTGCCAAAGACCTGGGCATCGGCCTTGACCGCCAGGGTATCGACATGCCGGGTCAGGGTGTCGATGCGGGCCAGCAGCGCATTGGCGCGGTCGACCGTCAGCGCCAGCTTGGCGGCCTCGGCATCGTTGCCCAGCAGCAGCCCCAGGGCACCGCGCGGGCCCTTCAGCCGCTCAGTGGCGGCCTGCAGGTTGGCCAGGCTGCCGGCCAGCGCGGCATCGGGCGCCACCAGCGCGTTGAGGTTCTGCACCAGCGCGCGGGCGTCGCCCATCAGCTTGGGGATCTCGGCCGTGGCGTCGCCGGCCAGCACGCGGCGCTCGGCGTTGTCGGGCAGCAGCGGGTCGGTCAGCACGCCGCTGTAGGCGCGCAGGTTGGTATTGCCGACCAGGCCGCGCACGAGGGTGAACACGCTGCTGCTGCGCAGCCAGTGGGCATCCTTGCGTGGCACGTCGATCAGGATGCGCGCGTTGCCGTCGCCGCCCAGCTCGATGCGCCGCACGCGGCCGATCGGAAAGCCCGAGAAGGTGAGGTCCATGCCGACCACCACGCCCTCGGAATCATCGGCCACCAGCACCAGGCGCTGGGTGGCCTCGAAGGCGCCGCGGGCGTACAGCACGTAGCCAATGGCGCCGAGCAGCAGCAGCGCCATCAGCAGCAACAGCCCCGCGGCCTTGGCTTCGAGGTGGGCAACCGTCGGCGCCGGGGCCACGGCGGCCGCGGGCGGTGGGCTGGGGGATTCCGTCATGGGGCGGGGCGGTGCATCGCCTTCAATAGTAGTTGCCGACCAGCGAGGCAGCCTCGACCAGCAGGATCACCATGAACATGCGCACCAGGCTTTGCACCTCGGCGCTGGCGCGTGCGCCTGGCCGGCGGGGGGCCTGCAGCGCCGAGGTGATGGGGATCAGCGACACCGCGCCGGCGAGGAAGAACACCTTCAGCGCGAAGATCAGCGTCACCGCCGGGTTGAACACCCGGCCCACGATGCGGGTGTAGCGCTCGAAGCCACCCAGCGTGAAGCCGTGCACCGACAGGTAGGCCAGCACCAGGATCAGCACCGAGCTGACCGCGGCCAGCAGCATCACCGCGAACATGCCGGCCAGCACGCGCGGCAGCACCTCTTCGACCAGCGGGTCGCGGCCTTCTTGCTGCAGCGCGTCGAAGCGACCGCGCGCGCGCATCGCGCCCACCTCCGAGGCCATCGGCAGCGTGGCGCGCAGCGCGGCAAACAGCGCCGCGGCCAGCGGGATCAGCTCGAGCACCAGCACCCGCACCACCATCTCCAGCGCGTACTGCGACAGGCCGTAGCTCAGCGCGGTGACGGTGACGATGCGGATCACGATCAGCCCCAGCAAGGCGGTGACCACGACAAAGCCCGGCAGCATCGGCCCGCTGGCCAGGTACAGGTGCCGGGCCAGGCTGTGGCCGCGCCCGGGCCGGCGGTTGGCTTGGGACAGCGCCAGCACCAGCATCACCGCGCCCAGGTGCAGGATCTGCCACCAGCCCGCCAGCCAGGTGCGCACCGTGCGCAACGTGCCGGCGCCGGGTGGTGGGTTCAGCGTGGCCATGGGCCGGCAGGCCGGCTCAACGCCGCACGTCGGTGGCAAACACCTTCTGCGCCACCACCCAGCGCCCGCCCACCTTCAGCAGGTTCAGGTAGTCGGTGAAGTACAGCGGCGGCATCTGGCACTTCACCTTGACGAAGGCGGTGGTCGGGCCCGACTGGTCGATCATCAGGATCGCGTCGTCGCGCGCCAGGCCCTTGGCCTGGGGCGCCGGCCGCTCGCGCACCGCCTGCAGCCACTGCGCCAGCGGCAGCACACTGAGCTGGCCCTCGCGCTCGAAGGTCAGCGCGCTGGTCTCGTGGAACACGCTGGCGAGCTTGTCGGCGTCGCCTTCGTACAGCCCGTCGAAGTAGGTCTGGATGGTCTGCTCGATGGCGCTGCGGTCGTCTGGGCTCATCTGGGGTCTCCTCAAGGGCGTGGATCGTGGAGACCGGATGCTGGCACAGTGCGGGCCATGAATGCCGTGCATCCCAAGAAACTGCTGCTCACCAAGTGGACGGCCGCCCAGCCCGTGGGCCGGCAGAAGCATTTCATCGTCGTCAAGGTGATCGCGCCCGAGCTGCCCGACACCAAGCTCGAATGGGTGGAGATCGAGGCGGTGCATTCCGGCGTGGCGCGGCGCATCGGCTGGCGTGAACTGCGCAACAGCGCCGTCTGGCGGCAAGGCTGGTTGTGAGCCGCCGCATTGGCCTCTGGCATCGGTTGCTGGCCTGGCTGAGGCCGCGTCGCGCCCACACGCCGGAGCATCGGCGCGCGCTCGACCTGCTGGCCGCGGTGGATGCGGGCGGCCTGCCGCTGAACCCCGCACGGGTGAACCACATCGCGCGCCAGCTGGGGCTGGAGGTGTCGGTCCACGCGCCGGTCGAGCAGACGATCGCCCGCATCCGCGCCGCGATGGACAGGCAGCGCTGACGGTGCGCCGGGTCTGCGCGGCCCGGCCTGAATCGCTCGCGCCGTGTCCCGGGGGGGGCAATCCCGGGTGCCGGGTCACAGCCACTTGGCAGCGGTGGCGCTTGCACGCAACATGCAGATGGCGCGTGGGCAACCGGCCCGCGCAACCTCCACCACACCGCCGCTGCAGGCCCCGTTGCTCCATGACCGACACCACCGTCTTCCAGGCGCGCAAGATCCTCACGATGAACCCGGCGCGGCCCAGCGCCACCCATGTGGCGGTGCGCGAGGGCCGCATCCTCGGCGTGGGCAGCGCCGCCGACCTGGCCGGCTGGGGCCCGCACCGGCTGGACACATCCTTTGCCGACCAGGTGCTGATGCCCGGTCTGGTCGAAGGCCACAGCCACCTGATGGCCGGCACCTTGTGGCGCTATACCTACGGTGGCTACTTCGACGCCACCGATCCGGCCGGCCGGGTGTGGCCGGGCCTGAAGACGCTGGACGCGGTGGTGGCCGCACTGTCGGCGGCCGCTGCCGCCACGGTCGGCGTGTCCGGTGCCAACGCCGACGCACCGGTGGTGGGCTGGGGGTTCGACCCGATCTACTTCGGCGAGCGCCGCTGCCACCGCGCCGACCTCGACCGTGTCAGCACCACCCGGCCGGTGGGCGTGATGCATGCCAGCGGCCACATCCTCAACGTCAACACCGCGGCGCTGAACCTGGCCGGCCTGCTGCGCAGCGGCATCGACCACCCGGGCATCCCGCTGGGCGACGACGGCCTGCCCACCGGTGAGCTCAAGGGCCCCGAGGCGATGATGGCTGCACTCGACCACGTGGGGCTGAACCGCTCGTTCCTGTCGGGCGATGCGCAGGGCATTGCCGACTTCGCCCGGCTGTGCGTGCGCGCCGGCGTGACCACCGCCACCGACATGGCGGCCACGCTGGGCGAGGCCGAACTGCAGACGCTGGAGCGCATCACCGGCGCGCCCGACTACCCGGTGCGCATCGTCTCGCTGCTGCGGCTGATCGGCATGAAGCCGGCGGATGCGGTGGACCGCGCCCGCGCACTGGCCGCGCGCAGCACCGAGCAGCTGCGCCTGGGCCGCATCAAGGTGGTGGCCGATGGCTCGATCCAGGGCTTCTCGGCCCGTCTGCGCTGGCCCGGCTACTACAACGGCCGGCCCAACGGCCTGTGGTACACGGCGCCAGAGGCCATGCGCGAGGCCTTCACGCTGGGCCTGAAGCATGGCGTGCAGATCCACACCCACACCAACGGCGACGAGGCCACCGAGCTGGTGCTCGACTGCATGGCCCAGGCGCTGGCTGCCAGCCACTGCGCCGACCACCGCTACACGCTGCAGCATTGCCAGCTGGCCGACGACGCGCAGTACCGGCGCATGAAGGCGCTGGGCCTGTGCGTCAACCTGTTTGCCAACCACCACCACTACTGGGGCGATCAACACTTTGCGGTGACGGTGGGCCCCGAGCGCGCAGAGCGCATGAACGCCTGCCGCTCGGCGCTGGCCGCGGGCGTGCCGCTGGCGATCCACAGCGACGCGCCGATCACGCCGATGGCCCCGCTGTTCACCGCCTGGTGCGCGGTGCACCGGCTCACCGCCTCGGGCCGCGTGCTGGGCGCCCATCAGCGCATCACCGTGGCCGAGGCGCTGCAGGCCATCACCCTGGGTGCGGCCTACACGCTGAAGCTCGATGGCGAGATCGGCAGCATCGAGTGCGGCAAGCGCGCCGATTTCTGCGTGCTGGCCGACGACCCCACCGCGGTGCCGCCCGAGGCGCTGAAGGACGTGCGCATCTGGGGCACGGTGCAGGGCGGCCGCATCTTCGCAGCCTGATGGACGAGTTGCCCCGCACACTGCCCACGGTGGTGATCGGCGGCTACCTCGGCGCCGGCAAGACCACGCTGATCAACCACCTGCTGCGCCACGCCGGCGGGCGGCGCATCGCGGTGCTGGTCAACGACTTCGGTGAGGTCAACATCGATGCCGATCTGATCGAAGGCGCCGAAGCCGGCGTGCTCAGCCTGGCCGGCGGCTGCTTGTGCTGCAGCTTCGGCGACGATCTGATCGGCACGCTCTCCGGTCTGCGCCGGCGCAACCCGGCGCCGGATGTCGTGCTGATCGAGCTGAGCGGCGTGGCGCTGCCGGCGGCGGTGCAACGCAGCATGCGGCTGGCGCCCGGCATCGACGTGGCCGGCACGCTGGTGCTGGCCGATGCCGCCGACATCCGCCGCCAGGCCGGCGACCGCTACGTGGGCGACACCGTGCGCCAGCAACTGCGTGAAGCCGACTGGGTGCTGGTCAACAAGACCGACCTGCTGGCGGCGCCGGCGTTGCAGGATCTGCTGCCGTGGCTGGCGGCGCTGGCCCCCGGCGCGCGGGTGATGGCCTGCGCAGCCCACGCGCTGCCGGCCGAGCTGGTGCTGGGCTGGCGCACGGCGGGGCCCGGCGATGTCGACCGCGCCGATCACACGGATGACGATGACGACGAACTGGCGCAATTCGTATCGCCGGCGCTGGGCTCGTTCGGCCGGCCTGTTTCACCCGCCGACCAGGTGTTTGCCAGCCACAGCCAGCGGCTGCCCGCAGGCACCGATCTGGCCGCGCTGGGCGCCGCGCTGGCCGCGCCCGACAGCGGCGTGCTGCGGGCCAAGGCGCTGCTGGCCGATGGACCGGCCGGTGCCGCAGACATCGACGCCGCGGGCTGGCTGCTGCAAGTGGCCGGCGGGCGCTGGCAGGTGAGCCCGGCGGTGGTGCGCGGTGCGGGTCGGCTGGTGCTGATCGGCCTGCGCGGCCAGTTCGACGCGCGCCGCTTCGTGCTGCACTGACGCCATCCACCGATCCGGCAAGACCGGCGCAGTGCGCCCGGCTCAGGGCAGCAGCAGCACCCGCCCCACGGTGCGGCGGTCCTGCGCCAACGCAAAGGCCTCGGCATGCTGCGACATTGCAAAGCGCGCGGCGATGCGTGGGTGGATGCGGCCGTCGCGGTGCAGCGCCGCCACGTCCCGCATCAGCTGGCGCGCGGCCTCGGGCTCGCGCTCGCGGAACTGCCGCAGGTCGACGCCGATCAGCGAGGCGCCCTTCACGATGCTGAGGTTGCCGCGCAGGCTGCCGATCTGGCCGCTGGCAAAACCCACCACCAGATGGCGGCCACCCCAGCCCAGCGTGCGGAAGGCGGTGTCCATCGCCGCGCCGCCCACCGGGTCGAGCACCACGTCCACGCCACGGGGCCCGGCCAGCGCCTTGACCTGGTCCTTCCAGTCCGCGTCGGCCACGTCGACCACCTCGTCGGCGCCGGCCTCCCGCGTGGCCTGGCACTTGGCGGCGCCGGTGGCCGCGCCGATCACCCGCGCGCCCAACGCCCGCGCCAGCTGCACCGCCGCATGCCCCACGCTGCCGGTGGCGCCCAGCACCAGCACCGTCTCGCCGGGCTGCAGATGGCCACGCTCGCGCAGCGCGTACAAGGCCGTGCCGTAGGGCGTGTTCAGCACCGCGGCCTCCTCGATCGACGCGGCCGTAGCCACGGCATGCAGCGCTGTGACCGGCACGCACAACTGCTGCGCCCAGGCGCCGATGGAGGTGGCACCGCACACGCGGTCGCCGATGGCCAAGGCATCGCCTGCGCCCGCACCCAGCGCATCCACCACGCCGGCAAATTCACTGCCCACCACAAAGGGCAGGGCGGGGCGCCACTGGTAAGCACCGCGCGCGATCAGCAGGTCGAAGAACGACACGCCGTTGGCTTGCACCCGCACGCGCACCTCGCGGGGGCCGGGCAGCGGCACGGGCAGCGCATCCAGGCACGGGCCGCTGTCGAAGTCGTGAACACGCAATGCTTGCATCGGGAGCGCCTTGGTGTGACGGGAGCAGGTGGTGACCGATTCGATCGTAGCCGGCCCAGCCCGCCAGGCGGTGTCCCGGCCGGCTTCGTCGGGCCATTCGCGCAAGATGCGCATGCCTTGCTGGCCGCCCAGAATGGCAATGGCTGCCCATCGACCGGCCACGCTGGCTAAAGATGGCCTACAGGCGGCCTACAGGCGTCCCAGAAACACAAAAGCCCAACCTTGTGGGCTGGGCTAAGTGCTTGTTTCTATTGGTGCCGGTGACCGGAATCGAACTGGTGACCTTCGCATTACGAATGCGCTGCTCTACCAACTGAGCTACACCGGCAGTAAGCCCGCAAGTATAGCCTGCGCGTGCAGCGCGGTTTGGTGGCGGGCGGGCTACTTCTTCTTGCTGACTTCGTGGCCGACGACGCCGCCGACCACCGCACCGGCCGCGGTGGCGCCCGGGCCGCCGACCACCGATCCGGCCACGGCGCCGACGGCGGCGCCCGTGACGGTGCTGACTTCCTGTCGCGACATGCCCGAGCAGCCGCCCAGCAGGAAGGCGCTGCTCAGCGCGAGGATGGCGAGGGTGTTTTGACGTGTCATGGGGTTGCCTTGAGGGAGTGAGGGGGTGGTGTGTGGTTGCGCCGCGGTGCGCTGCTCAATCGCCGCGCTTGCCGTTTCCGCGGCCGCGGCCTTGGCCGGGCTGGTCACGGTCACGCTGCTTCTTGGCCTTGCGGGTGTTGCGGTTGTCGTGCTCGCGGCGGTACTCGTCGCGGACATAGGTCTCCGGCACGAAGTACACCGGCTGGCCGCAGGCGCTGTAGCCACCGCAGTAGCGGCCCCAGTTGGCCTGGTGCGCCTGGGGCACGTAGAGGTAGATCGGGCGTTGGTACTGCGCCACCGGCGTCGGGGCATGGATGACGGGCGGGTACATCGCCGGCATCGGATGTCGGTAGTTGTTGATGTCGATGCGACCGTACTGGCCGGGTGCGTGGATGCCGATGGTCACGCCGATGTTGGTGGCGGCCTGGGCCGGCAGCATGGCAGCGGCGGCCAGGGTCAGGATGGCAAGGATCTTCATGGTGGCGGCTCGCTGAATGGGTGAATCGGTCCGCCCGGCACGGTTGCATCGGGCGGCGCTCTCAAGTGCCCACTGTGGGCGCTGGTGCCGTGCAGCGCCATCGGCGGTGAGGCGGCGCCCAGGTAGGACAGCAGGCCGAGCGGCCGGCCAGCGCCGCGCCACGCGGTACCCTGTTTCATGACCGATGCCCAGCCCCCCGCTGCCAACACAGCCCTGCCGTCCGCACGGGCGGGCCATCCGATCTCGGGCGACGACGCACCCGCCGATGACGCACCCGCCGATGACGCGCCGGTCGCCGAGCCCGTGCAGACGGTGCTGCGCATGCCGATCGACAACCGCAGCCTGTCGATGGCCCTGCTGGCCATGTTCGGGGCGATCGTCATGCTGCACTGGGCCAGCGCGGTGCTCATCCCGGTGATGCTGGCGCTGACCTTCAGTTATGCGCTGGCACCGGCCGTCGACCGGCTGCAAGCGCTGCGGCTGCCGCGCGCCGTGGCCGCCGCGCTGTTGCTGGGCGCCCTGGTCGGCGCCACGGGCTGGACGGCTTATCGCCTGAGTGACGAGGCGACCGCGTTCGTCGAAGCGCTGCCCGGCGCCGCACAGAAGGTGCGGCAGTCGGTGCGCACCCTGCAGCGTCGGCCCGACACAGCCATCGACAAGGTGCAGGCGGCGGCCACGCAACTGGAGCAGGCGGCGATGGAAGGCAGTGCGGGCCCGTCCGCCAGCGCGCGTGGCGTGACGCGGGTGCAGATCGAGCCCACGCGCTTCAGCGTGCAGGACTATCTGTGGACCAGCGCGCCCGGCATGGCGGCCTCGATCGGCCAGGCGGTGGCGGTGCTGTTCATCACCTTCTTCCTGCTCAGCTCGGGCGACAGCTTTCGGCGCAAGCTGGTGCGGCTGGCCGGGCCCACCTTTGCACGGCGCAAGCTCACCGTGCAGGCGCTCGACGAGATCACCGAACAGATCCAGCGCTACCTGCTGGTGCAGGTGCTGATCAGCGTGCTGGTGGGGGTGGCCACCTGGCTGGGTTTTCTGGCGATCGGCGTCGAGCATGCGGCGGTCTGGGGCGTGCTGGCGTTTGCACTGAACTTCATCCCCTACCTCGGCTCGGTGGCGCTCAGCGGGGCCTCGGCGCTGGCCGCCTTCGTGCAGTTCGGCAGCGTCGACATGGCCCTGCTGGTGGCGGGCGCGTCGCTGGCCATCCACACCGTGGCGGGCAACCTGCTGGCGCCGTGGCTGACCAGCCGCGCCAGCCGCCTGAATGCGGTCAGCGTGTTCATCGGCGTGCTCGCCTTCGGCTGGCTGTGGGGCATCTGGGGGCTGGTGCTGGGCGTGCCCATCCTGATGATGGTCAAGGCCGTCAGCGACCGCGTCGACGACCTCAAGCCGCTGGGGGAGATGCTGGGCACCTGAGGCCCGAGGCCTCTGGTGGCACCTGGCCGGCACCGCTCGGCGTAGGCACTGTCCTACAAGCAGATGCGCCATCTGCCGCATCACACCGGCGGCGGCAGGGTGCACACTCGCACTGACCTTCTCGCGCCCCCGCCTCTGCGGATTTTCAAGCTGTCATGCCGCCTGCCCACGCCCTGCTCAACACTTACATCGTCGAAGACAGTCCGGTCATCCGCGAGAACCTGATTGCCACCCTGGAAGAGTTGGTGCCCGTGCGCGTCGTCGGTTCCGCCGAAGACGAGGCCAGTGCCGTGCGCTGGCTGGGCGATGCGGCGCACCCGGTCGATCTGGTCATCGTCGACATCTTCCTCAAGAGCGGTTCGGGTCTGGGCGTGCTGCGGGCGGCACACGTGCTGCCGCAGCGCTATCGCCTGGTGGTGCTGAGCAACTTCGCCACGCCGGACATGCGCAGCAAGTGCCTGGCGCTGGGCGCCGAGCAGGTGTTCGACAAATCCACCGAGATCGACGCGCTGATCCAGTACTGCGGCCAGCTGGCCCGGGCCGGCCGGCCGCCGGAGGCCACCCCGCGGCACAGCGCTTGACCCTCGATCACGAGGTGGGCCCTTGACGGCCGACCGGCCCCGGCGCGCCACTCGCTGCCGGGTGCCGCATCCCAGGGTGGCTGGCGGGGGGTGATGCATGGAAGCCGTTGCGATTTTCAAGCGCCGAACCTGGGTGCTGCCGCTGGCCTGCCTGGCCGCGCTGGCCATGCTGTTCATCAGCGAAAGTGCCTACTGGCGCTCGGCGGGCATGCTCAACCAGCTGGGCGTGATGGCCACCGCCAGCAGCCGCGTGCAGAACCTGCAGCAAAGCATCCTCGACGCCGAGACCGGCCAGCGTGGCTACCTGCTGACCGGCCGCGCCGAGCACCTGCGGCCCTATGACACGGCGCTGCAGGACATCGCCGAGGCCTTCGGCTTCCTGGACCGGTACTACGCGGACGACACCGCGCCGCCCCCGGCGCTGGGCCAGCTGCACACGCTGACGGCGGTCAAGCTGGTGCAGCTGGCAGAGGCCATCCAGCACCGCGGCGCACTGGGCAGCGCGGTGGCCGGCGACATCGTGCCGGGCGACCTGGGCCGCGAGCAGATGAAGGCGATCAACCGGCTGGCCGGTGAACTGCTGGCACACGAGGACACCCGCGTGGGCGCCGGGCGCGGTGACCTGTACCAATCGCTGCAGGTGGGCCGCATCGGTGTGGCCGCCCTCAGCGCGGTGAGCCTGCTGGCGCTGTACCTGTACCTGCGCCAGACCGCGGCACTCAAGCAGCAGCAGCTGATGCTCAAGCACACGGTGCAGGCCGAGCGCGACGGTCTCGACATCGAGGTGCGGCGCCGCACGGCGCAGCTGACCGAGCTGACCCACCACCTGCAGACCGCCCGCGAGGACGAGCGCCACCGCCTGGCGCGCAACCTGCACGACGAGCTGGGGGCGCTGCTCACCTCGGCCAAGCTGGATGCGGCACGCATCCGCTCGCGGCTCAGCGCCAGCACGCCCGAAGCGCTGGAGCGGCTGGACCATCTGGTGCAGACGCTGAACCAGAGCATTGCGCTGGGCCGCAGCATCATCGAAGACCTGCGGCCCTCGACCCTGGGCAACCTGGGGCTGGTGGCCACGCTGGAGATCCTGGCGCGTGAATATGCCCAGCGCTCGGGCGTGCCGGTGCATTGCGCGATGGCGCCCGTGCGGCTGGCCGCGCCGGCCGAGCTGATGGTCTACCGATTGGTGCAGGAGGCCATCACCAACCTCAGCAAGTACGCCTTGGCGCAGCAGGTGTGGATAGGCCTCGGCGCGCAGGATGGCGTGGTCGAAGTCTCGGTGCGCGACGACGGCATCGGGTTCGACACCGCGGTGGCGCCGGCATCGGCCTACGGCCTGGTGGGCATGCGCTACCGGGTGGAGGCCGAGGGCGGCACCCTGAGCGTGGTGTCGGCCCCCGGCCGCGGCACCTGCGTGCGGGTGAGCCTGCCCGAATCGGGCGCGCTGCCCGTGGCCGGCGCCCGCGCCTGAGCGGTCGCCGGGCTGTAGGTCAGGTCCCACAGCGGCTGCCGTTGCCGTCTGATGGTGCCGCCGTCGACGACGACCTACATTGATGGCATAACTTCAGCGTGACGCGGGCGAAGCAAGCCCGGCGCCCAGCGCGAAGTACCACCGAAACGGAGCTTCCCCATGACCCATGCCCCCCGCACGCTGCCGCAGCGCGCCCTGTTGCTGACCACCCCGTTGGCCGTGGCCGCCCTGGTGCTGTTGTCGGCCTGCGCCAGCACGCCGCCGCCCACCGCCGAGATGGCCGTCGGCCGTGCGGCGGTTGAGCGCGCCACCGGTCCGGCCGCTGCCGAAGCGCCGATCGAGATGGCCGCCGCACGCGACAAGATCAGCCGCGCCAACGCCGCCTTCGCCAAGGAGGACTACGCGCTGGCACGCCAGTTGGCGGTGGAAGCCGAAGCCGACGCCACGTTGGCCGAAGCCAAGTCGCGCTCGGAGCGCTCCACCCGGGCGCTGGCCGAAGTGCGCGAAGGCATCCGCATGCTGCGCCAGGAGATGAGCCGCCCGTGAGCTGCCGATGAGCGGCGCCACCTCCCACGTCCTTCAGCGGCCCCCGGCCGTCCGCCGCCCTGCGGCACCCCGAATTTGCGAGAACCACACCATGAACCGTACCCTCACCGTCAGCGCCCTGTTCACCAGCCTGCTGCTGGGCGCCTGCGCCACCACCGCGCCTCCGCCGGTGGCCCTGATCGAAGCCCGCAGCACGCTGCGCAGCGCCGAGCTGGACGCCGCCGTGCTGACCCATGCACCGTTGGAGCTGAAGAAGGCCACCGAGTCGCTGAACCGCGCCAACCAGTTGCAGTTGCAGGGTGAACCACTGGCCGACATCAAGAGCGCGGCTCACATCGCCAGCCAGCAGGCCAAGACCGCGATCGCGATTGCGCAGGCCAAGGGCAACGACGCGGCCATCGCCGGCGCCGAAGTCGACCGTGAACGCACCCGGGCCGACGTGCTGGCCCGCAAGGCGCAGCTGGCCCAGGCCGATACCAAATCGGCCCAGGCCCAGAGCAGCGCTGCGCGCCAGCAGGCGGTGGATGCTGAGAAGCGCGCCACCGGCGCCGAGGCCAAGGTGGCCACCGCCCAGGGCCTGGCCAGTGCCGCCCAGGCCAGCGCCAGTGATGCGCAGCAGCAGGCCGATGCATTGAAGCAGCAACTGGCCGATCTGCAGGCCAAGCAGACCGATCGCGGCATGCTGGTCACGCTGGGCGATGTGCTGTTCGAGTTCAACCGCGCCGAGGTCAAGCCTGGCGCCCAGGTCTCGCTGCGCAAGCTGGCCGACTTTCTGGCGCAGCACCCGTCGCGCCAGATCCTGATCGAGGGCCACACCGACAGCGTCGGGTCGGCCACGGTCAACAACCTGCTGTCGCGCCGCCGCGCCGATGCGGTCGACTCTGCGCTGATGGCCATGGGCCTGGCCAACAGCCGGACCACGCCGATCGGCTATGGCGAGGACTACCCGATCGCCGACAACACCACCGACACCAACCGCGCGCTCAACCGCCGGGTGGAGGTCTACATCGCCGAGAACGATCAGCCGGTCCAGCAGCGCCGCTGAGCCCAAGCCGCCTGACAGCGGGCTGAAGTCCGCTGTCGGGTACCGTAAAACCCAACCCTCATTCCACTGGAGCTTCACCATGAACATCCGTCACGCCCTGGCCGCCACCATCACCGCCGTTGCCCTGTTGTCCGTCACCGGTTGCGCCGTCACGCGCGACCAGCAGTCGGTCGGCGCCTATGTCGACGACACCGCGATCACCACCGCCATCAAGGCGCACTTCATCGAGAACAAGATCGTCGATGCGGCCGCCATCAGCGTGGAGACGCTGAACGGCACGGTGATGCTGTCGGGCTTTGCCAAGAGCACGCAAGAGCGCAACAACGCCGAATCCATCGCCCGCCAGACCAAGGGCGTGAAGATGGTGAAGAACGAGATCGCCGTGCGTCCGTGACCGGCTTGCGCCGAGGCCGGCTGCAACGACACCCGTCGCGGCGGCCGGTCTTGGCGCACTGATCAAGCCGCGGGCGGTGTCTCGTCCAGGTGGTAGCTGGTGACCCGCTGCACCTCGTTCTTCGAGCCCAGCACCACGCTCACACGCTCGTGCAGCTTGGTGGGCAGCAGGTCGAGGATGCGCTGCCGGCCGTTGGTGGCCACACCGCCCGCCTGCTCGACGATGAAGGCCATCGGATTGGCCTCGTACATCAGCCGCAGCTTGCCGGGCTTCTCGGGCTCACGCTGGTCCCAGGGGTAGAGGAAGACACCGCCGCGGCTCAGGATGCGGTGCACGTCGGCCACCATGCTGGCCACCCAGCGCATGTTGAAGTCTTTCTCGCGCGGGCCGGTCTTGCCGGCCAGGCATTCGTCGATGTAGCGCCGCACCGGTGGCGCCCAGTGCCGCTGGTTCGACATGTTGATGGCGAACTCTTTGGTGTCGGCCGGGATCTGCATCTGGCGCTCGGTCAGCACCCAGGAGCCGGTCTCGCGGTCGAGCGTGAACATCACCACGCCGTCGCCCACGGTCAGCACCAGCGTGGTCTGCGGGCCGTACACGCAGTAGCCGGCGGCGGCCTGCTGCTTGCCAGGCTGCAGGAAATCCTCTTCGCTGACGCCACGCTGGTTGGTCACCTTGCGCAGCACCGAGAAGATGGTGCCGATCGACACGTTGACGTCGATGTTGCTGCTGCCGTCCAGCGGGTCGAACAGCAGCAGGTACTCGCCCTGCGGATAGCGGTCGGGCACCACGTGGATCGAGTCCATCTCCTCGCTGGCCATCGCCGCCAGATGGCCGCCCCACACATTGGCTTCGATCAGCACCTCGTTGGCGATCACGTCCAGCTTCTTCTGCACCTCGCCCTGCACGTTCTCGGTGTCGGCCGAGCCCAGCACATCGCCCAGCTCGCCCTTGTTGACCGAGATCGCGATGCGCTTGCAGGCGCGGGCCACGGTCTCGATCAGCAGCCGCAGCGGCGGCGGGATCTGGCCGCGGTCACGTTGCTGTTCGACGAGGTACTGGGTGAGGCTGATGCGTTTCATGGCTGATCAGGTCAGGGGTTCAGGATTCGAGCGACTTGGTGACGATCTCGCGCACGTCGTCGCTGAGCTTGCTGCTGGCGGCCACACGGGCCACGGCCTGGCGCGCGGCGCCGCGCCAGGGTTCGGCCAGCGCGCTCCAGCGGTCCATGGTGCGCGCCAGGCGCGAGGCCAGCTGCGGGTTGAAGGCATCCAGCTCGAGCACGCGGTCGGCCCAGAACACGTAGCCGGCGGCATCGGTGCGGTGGAAGGCGGCCGGGTTCTCGCGGCAGTAGCCGCTCAACAGTGCGCGGGCGCGGTTGGGGTTCTTCAGCGAGAAATCGGGGTGCTGCATCAGCGCCTTGACCCGCGGCAGCACGCCGGGGCTGCCGTCCAGCGGCTCGCTGGCGTTGGCCTGCAGGTTGAACCACTTGTCGATGACCAGGTCGTCACCGGCAAACAGCGCGTGAAAGCGCTGCAGCGCCGGGGTGGCCAGCGGCGCGTGGCTGTCGACCAGGGCCACCAGCGCGCCGAAGCGGTCGGTCATCTGGGCCGCATCCTTGAAGCGCTGGTAGGCACGGCCGGGCCACACCTCGTCGCCGCGCGCCACGGCGTCGAGCACCAGCAGGCGCAGTGCGTGGTTGGCCAGCGCGCGCCGACCGGCTTGCGCCGTGTCGGGGCGGTAGCCCTCGCGCACCTGGTTCGTCTCGAAGGCCCAGACCCAGTCGTCGCGCAGCGCGGCGGCCAGTTGGCGGCGCATCTGCACACGCAGGCGGTGGATGCGTGGCGGGTTGACGTTGCTGCCCACCCGCTCGGCCACGTAGGCCTCGCTGGGCAGGGCCAGCACCACGTCCTTGAAGCCGGGGTCCAGCGCCGGATCACGCAGCACGCGGCGCATCGCCTCGATGTAGGCGGTGTCCAGTGGCGGCAGGTCGGCATCCCCGGGCAGGGCGGCCAGCAGCCGGTTCAGCGACAGGCGCTGGCCGGCTTCCCAGCGGTTGAAGGCGTCGGCATCGTGCTGCAGCAGCACCAGCAGCGCTGCGTCGTCCAGGCCGTCGTCCAGGTGCACCGGCGCCGACAGGCCACGCAGCAGCGAGGGCACCGGCGGTGTCTCGACGTTGACGAAGGTGAAGGTCTGCTCGGCGTCGGTCAGCACCAGCACGCGCTCGGTGCCGGGCGCCTGGGCCTCGCCTTCGAGCTTGAGCGGCAGCGCGCGGCCGTCATCGGCGGCCACCAGGCCCATCAGCACCGGCATCGCCACCGGCAGCTTGTGCGGCTGGCCGGCCGAGGGCTGCGCCTGCTGCGACAGCGTCAGCGTGTAGCGGCGGGCCTCGGCGTTGTAGTGGCCACTGGCCGCCAGCGTGGGCGTGCCGGCCTGGGCGTACCAGCGCTTGAAGGTGGCCAGGTGCTGCGCCAGCGCGCTGTCCGGGTTGGCATCGGCGATGGCCTGGGCGAAATCGTCGCAGGTCACGGCCTGGCCGTCGTGGCGCTGGAAGTACCGATCCATGCCGAGGCGGAAGCCCTCGCGCCCGACCAGCGTGGCCATCATGCGCACCACCTCGGCACCCTTCTCGTAGACCGTGGGGGTGTAGAAGTTGTTGATCTCCGAGTAACTGTCGGGCCGCACCGGGTGGGCCATCGGGCCGGCGTCCTCGGGGAACTGCACCGCGCGCAGGTTGCGCACGTTGTCGATGCGCAGCACCGCGCGGGCCGACGCGCTGCCGGCCATGTCCATCGAGAACTCCTGGTCGCGGTAGACGGTCAGGCCTTCCTTCAGGCTCAGCTGAAACCAGTCGCGGCAGGTGATGCGGTTGCCGGTCCAGTTGTGGAAGTACTCGTGCGCCACCACGCTCTCGATGCCGGCAAAGTCGTCGTCGGTGGCGGTGGCGGGGCTGGCCAGCACGAACTTGGTGTTGAAGATGTTCAAGCCCTTGTTCTCCATCGCGCCCATGTTGAAGTCGCCCACGGCGACGATCATGAAGCGCTCCAGATCCAGCGGCAGGCCGAAACGGGCTTCGTCCCAGGCCACCGAGGCGATCAGCGAGTTCATCGCATGCTCGGTCTTGTCCAGATCGCCGCGGCGCACGTAGACCTGCAGCAGGTGCTCGGTGCCGGCGCGGGCGGTGATGCGCTGCTCGCGCGCCACCAGGTCGGCGCCCACCAGTGCAAACAGGTAGCTGGGCTTGGGGAAGGGGTCGTGCCACTTGGCCATGTGGCGGCCGTTGTCCAGCGCGCCCTGCGCCACCAGGTTGCCGTTGCTCAGCAGCACCGGGTACTTCGCCTTGTCGGCGCGCAGCGTCACCGTGTAGACCGCCATCACGTCGGGCCGGTCCAGGAAGTAGGTGATGCGCCGGAAGCCCTCGGCCTCGCACTGGCTGAAGAAGCCGCCGCCGCTGGTGTAAAGGCCCGACAGCTGGGTGTTCTTCTCGGGCGCGCAGGTGTTGCGGATCTCGAGCGTGAACGTTGCCTTGTCGGGCGGGTTGTCGATCACCAGGCAGCCGTCCTCGTGGCGGAACGACACGCTCTCGCCATCGGCCAGGCAGCGCAGCAGCGTCAGGTCTTCGCCGTTCAGGCGCAGCGGCTGGCCGGGCGCGGCGTCGGCGTGGCGTTCGATGGCCAGCTTGCTGGCGACGATGGTCTTGGCCGGGTCGAGGTCGAACGTCAGCTCGACGCTGCGGATCCAGAACGGCGGCGGCGCGTAGTCTTCGCGGCGGATCACGGCGGCAGGTCCTTCACGCATGGTGGGCCTCTTCAATCAGTTCGTGGTTGGGGGGCGCCTTGCGGCTGGGGCAGCGGGGCCGGGCCATCATCGCCCGGCCACACCACCCCCGGGGCGGTCAAAGGCCTGACTTCAGGCTGGCTTCGATGAAGGCATCGAGGTCGCCATCGAGCACCTTCTGCGTGTTGCTGATCTCGACGTTGGTGCGCAGGTCCTTGATGCGGCTGTTGTCCAGCACGTAGCTGCGGATCTGGTGGCCCCAGCCGACGTCGGTCTTGGTGTCTTCCAGCTTCTGCTGCTCTTCCTGGCGCTTGCGCAGCTCGTGGTCGTACAGGCGGCTGCGCAGCCGCTTCCAGGCCACATCGCGGTTGCTGTGTTGGCTGCGGCCGTCCTGGCACTGCACCACGATGCCGGTGGGGATGTGCGTCAGCCGCACCGCCGAATCGGTCTTGTTGATGTGCTGGCCACCGGCGCCGCTGGCGCGGAAGGTGTCGGTGCGCACGTCGGCCGGGTTGATGTCGATCTCGATCGAATCATCCACCTCGGGGTAGACGAACAGGCTGGCGAAGCTGGTGTGGCGCCCACCCGCCGAATCGAACGGGCTCTTGCGCACCAGGCGGTGCACGCCGGTCTCGGTGCGCAGGTGGCCGAAGGCGTAATCGCCCTCGATCTTGATCGTGGCGCTCTTGATGCCGGCCACTTCGCCCGGTGTCTCGTCCTCGACCGTGGCCTTGAAGCCCTTGCGTTCAGCGTACTTCAGGTACTGGCGCAGCAGCATGCCGGCCCAGTCGCAGGCCTCGGTGCCGCCGGCGCCGGCCTGGATGTCGACGAAGCAGTTCAGCGGATCGGCAGGGTTGCTGAACATGCGGCGGAACTCGAGCCCCTCGACGATCTTGCGCAGCTCGGCGGCATCGGCCTCGATGGCGCTGAGGTCGTCGAAGGCCTCGTCGGCCTTGGACATCTCGTAGAGCTCGAGGTTGTCCGACAGGTTGCTCTTGAGGTGGTCGATGGTGCCGACCACGTCTTCGAGCTGCTTCTTCTCGCGGCCCAGCTCCTGGGCGCGCTTGGGTTCATTCCAGACGCTGGGGTTCTCCAGCGCGGCAATCACTTCATTCAACCGCAGTGCTTTGCGATCGTAGTCAAAGATACCCCCGGAGCTGCTCGGTGCGGGCGCTCAGATCGGCGAGCAGCGTGCCGATGGCGTTGACTTGTTCGATGTCCATGGATGGGTGCTTCTAGCGGGTTTCAGCAGCGGTGGATTCTCGCATGGGGGTCTGGCACGCGCCGGCGGCGCATTTGGATAGCATCGGCGGGTGATCACCGCCCCCGCCGCGCGCGCCAGCAGCTACTGGCGCAAGACCCTGCAGCTCAGTGCCGCCCTGCTGGCGCTGTGGCTGGTGGTGACCCTGGGCGTGGGCCTGTTCGGCCAATCGCTGAGCTTCGACTTCTTCGGCTGGCCCTTCGGTTTCTGGATCACCTCGCAGGGCGCGCTGATCGTCTTCTGCCTGATCGTCTGGATCTACGCCTGGGCGATGGACCGGCTGGACCGGGCGCACGGCGACCACGACGGCGACTGACCGGCCACCCGCTGCCAGCGGCTGCGGGTGAAGCCCGCCGTCAGACTGCAGGCGCTGCGGCCGGGCAGGCCGCGATGCCCGCCACCTTGGCCGCCGGCGCACACACGCTGGCGCGCCCCAGCTGGCCCAGGCGCACCTGCAGCAGCTGGCCTTCGCGGGAGGCGAAGCGGGCATGGCCCAGGCCGGTGAGGCTGGCGCCGCTGTGGCCGTCCAGCGCCATCGCGGTGGCCTCCAGCAGCAGCACGCCGGGATGGTCGGCCGCACGCACCACCTTGATCACGCCGTTGCCGGGCGCCACCGCCGCCTGGCGGCAATCGACGCCGATGCCCGCGCTCAGCACATAACACCACTGCGTGCCGGGCTGGAAGACCAGGTGCACCGGCTGCGCGCGTTTGCCGGCCTCGTGCCGGGCCAGGGCGATGTCGGCCTGCAGGTGATGGGCGGCGGCGTGCAGCCGCTGGCGCGCCACCAGCGAGGCGAAGCTGGGCAGCGCCATCGCACCGAGCATGCCGACGATGGTCAGCGCGATCACCAGCTCCAGCAAGGTGAAGCCACCGATGCGCAGGCGCTGGCGTGCCATCAGTCCAGCGACAGCAGGCGCCGGCGCTTCTGGGTGTGTTCGATGTAGCGCTGCAGCGTGCGCTCGGTGTTGTTGTCCGGCTGCAGGATCTCGCAGCCCAGGCGCAGCGCATTCGACCGCGACAGGATCGAGCTGGCGTGCTGGATGCGCAGCGACACCGTCAGCGTGGTGTCGGTGTCGAGCTCCAGCACCACGCCGTTGAGCACCGATCCCGGCAACAGCGGCGGCACGTCCTCGGGCAGCAGCAGGGCACAGCCGCCGATGCTGACGTCGACCAGGCGCAGGCTGACCTGCATCTCGGGCAGGCTGGGGTGGCGCAGGCGGGCCATCGGTGCGCCACGTTCGAGCGTGCGCACCCGGTACGAGCTGCGCCGCTGGAAGCGGTAGACATGGCGCGGCAGGCGGGCCTGCAGCGCGGTGGCGCGCGGGCTGCGCACCAGCACCAGGTCCTGCAGCTCGAACTGCAGCTTCACCGCATCCAGGTAGGCCACGGCGGTGAGCTCGTTGGCCTCTACCAGGCCGGGCAGCTGCGGATCACCGGGCTCCACGTCGAAGGCGATGCGCTGGCGCTCCTCGTCCACCGTCCACACCGTGGCGCCCAGGCCGATGCCGGCGGGCGCCGACAAGGCCACGGGGGTGCTGCTGTCACGCAGCTCGCGCAGCAAGGCCATCACCTCGCGCGGATGGCTGCTGCGGAACTGCGCCAACGGGTCGTTGACGTCGTCGTCGCCGAGCGGCGCCGGCCGCGTATCGAGGAAGGCCATTCGAGGTCTCGGGCTGGGGGCTTGACGGTGGTGGTGGCCGGGGCGCTGCGCTCAGTGCAGCGTCTTCGGGTGGCCGCTCATCATCTGGTCCAGGTCTTCCAGCCAGGGCTCGGCCAGGTGGCGGATCTCGGCATCGTTGACCAGCACGCGCTTCATGATGCGCGACTTCAGCTGGGTTTCCTCGTTGCTCAAGGCATTGCCGCGCGCGGCATTCTTGAGCTGGCTGATCAGCAGCACGCAGGCGCCTTCCAGCTTGATCACGTGGTCCCAATTGCCGGCGCGGGCGGCATCCAACATGTCGGCGCTGGCCTTCTCGATGGCCTCGTAGTAACTCAGGAGACTGTTGTTCATGGATGGGCTCGCTGGAGGGGCACGCACGGGTGTCGTGGCCTGGGCCGGGGATCAGTTGCTGGCCGGTGCGTCGACGCGCGCACCGATGGCCTGCCATGCGTCGCGCAGCGGCGTCACCAGCGACACGCACTCGTCCAGCGCGGCTTCGTCGCTGTTCAAGTTGGCCTGGATCAGTCGCAGGCAGACATAGGCGTACAGGTCGGACAGGTCCTGCGCCAGCTTGCCGCCGGCCTTGAGGTCGAGGGCCGCCTTCAGTCCCTCGTCGATGATGCGCACCGCGTGGCCGATGGCCTGGCCCTTGGCCGCGATATCGCCGCTGCGCAGGGCGCCCTTGGCGCGGTGCACGGCCGCCATGAAGCCATCGAACAACAGCGCCACCAGGCCGTGCGCCGAGGCGCCCGAGACCATGGTCTGGACGCCCACCTGGTGGTAAGCCCCGGCAAACTGCCGGGCGCGGGGGTTGGACGTGGCATGCGGTGCACTGAACATAGGAGGCTTTTCGGCGGTGGGTGTTCGGTCTCGGTACTGAACTTATCGGACCGGCCCCGTGCAACTTGAGCCGGTGAAAGACCGGCCTGTCACAAGGTGCTACCAGGCCTGCCGGGCAGGGCGCTGGCGCGACCGACAGGCGCCGCCGGACGGCCGGTCGGCGGCGCGCTGGCACGCCGCGGCGTGGCGTTTCTGGGGGAAGGGAGCGTCCCGTGGGTGGGCCGGACACGCAGCGTGGTGCGTGGGCCGACGCTGCGTGCATGGCAGCACGCCGCGGCGCGCCGCGGCGCGATCAGCCCGACGAGCGGTTGAACTGCGCGATCTGCTGCGTCATGTAGGTGCTGAGGTTGTTCAGCGTGGCCATCTTGGTGTCCAGCGCCGAGTACTGCGCCTGCAAGCGGGCCCGCGTCTGCTCTAGCCGCTTTTCCATCGCGTCCTGCGACTTGCCGTTGCGCGTCACGTTGGCCCGGATGCTGGCGCTGCGCGACTCGAACACGCCGTCGCTGCCCAGTGCCGCGTCGGCCAGGTTCTTGAAGCGCCGCACGAAGCCCGAATCGGCCGAGGTGGCGCCATCGTTGGCCAGCAGCTTCTTCAACTCCGGCAGCTTGGCCAGCGCGTTGTCGAGCTTGGCGGCGTTGGTGTCCAGCGTGCCGTCGGTCTTCATCGTCAGGCCGATCTCGCTGAGCCGTGACCAGCTCGACGAGGCGCTGCTGGCTTCGTTGAGCACCGCCCGCAGCTGGTTCTGCAGCGCCAGCGTCGACTGGTCGCCCTGCAGCGCACCGGCCTCCTTGCTGTCGGCGTTGTAGGCGGTCTGCGCGCGGATGAAGCTGGACAGCGTGTTGAACGCGCCGACGAAATCGGTGATCGCGGTCTTCACCGACGCGGTGTCGGTGGCCACGCTCACGTCGACGTCGCCGGTGGTGGTCTTCAGCAGGTTCAGCGTCAGGCCGTCGACCACGTCGGTCAGCGTATTGCTGGCTGAACTCAACACGATGCCGTTGACCGTCAGATCGGCATTGGCCGCGCTCATCGAGCGCAGCATCGGCGAGCTGGCGGCGCTGGCGTCGTAGCCCAGCGCCGACAGCCCGGTGGCCTCGTCGCCGTCGGGGGTGGTCTCGCTCACGCTGATGCGAAAGGCGTTCTCGACGCCGGTGGTCGTCGACCGCAGGCTCAGGCGTGCGCCCGAGGCATCGGTGACGATGCTGGCGCTGACGCCGGCGCCGGCGGCGTTGATCTTGTCGCGGATGGTGGCCAGGCTGGATTCGCCCGCACCGATGTTGATGGTCACCGCTGCGCTGCCGCTCTTGGGCGTGAAGCCGGCGGCCGGCTCACCCGCGCCCCACTGGCCCAGCTCGATGGTCAGCGCGCCTTCGCCCAGCGTGGCGGCGCTGCTGGCCAGCGCGGTGCCGGTCACCGTCTGGCCCACGGCCAGCTTCGTGACGTTGACCGCATAACTGCCGGCCGTGGCGTTGGCACTGGTCGACACCTTCACCGCCGTGGCATCGGCCGAGGTGGCGGTGGTGCCGCTCCACAGGTTGGGCGCGGTCAAGGCGTTGGCCTTGTCACGCAGGGCCGAGAAATAGCCCTGCATCTTGCCGACGTTCGACAGCCGGGTGTTGAGTGTGCCGGCCTGCTGCTGCAGCAGGTCGAGCGGACGCTGCTCGATGGCCATCAGCCGGTCGAGGATGCCCGCTACATCCAGCCCGCTGCCGATGCCGGTGGATGAGATGCTGCCTATGCCGCTGACGGATGTGGCCATGGGAATGTGCTCCTTCGCAACCGGTTTTTCGGCGTGGCGCGCGCCGACTTGAGCGCGCCCCTAAAACGTCGACGGCCCGGGCAAGCCGGGCCGTGATCGTTCGAGTCCGGCGGGCGCGTCAACCCTGCAGCAGCTTGAGCACCTGCTGCGGCAGTGCGTTGGCCTGCGCCACCATCGCGTTGCCGGCCTGCTGCAGGATCTGCGCGCGGCTCAGGTTGGCGGTCTCAGAGGCGAAATCGGCGTCCATGATGCGGGCCTTGGCCGCGCTCTGGTTTTCCACCGACACCTGCAGGTTGGCGATCACCGACTCGAAGCGTGATTGCGACGCACCCAGCGTGGCCCGGTCGGCGTTGATGGTGTCGAGCGCGGCGTCGATGTTGTCGATCACGCCGTGGATCGTGGCCACGTCGGCGGTGGCGTCGATCACACCGCGGCTGGCGCCGGTGTTGTCGGTGCCGGCCACCACGGTGATGGTGGGGTCGGTGGTCAGGTCGCGGGTGATGATGTCGATGGTGTCGTCGGCGGTGGTGTTGGCCCCCACCTGGAACTGCATCGGGCCCGCCTCGCTGCCCAGCACATGCTTGCCGTTGAAGGTGGTGCCGCCCAGCACGCGCTGGATCTCCTTGGCCAGCTCGCCGAACTCCTTGTCCAGCGAATCCTTGTCGCTGCCGGAGTTGGTGGCGTTGGCCGACTGCACCGCCAGCTCACGCATGCGCTGCAGGGATTCGGCCACCTTGCCCATCGAGCCCTCGGAGGTCTGGGCCATCGAGATGCCGTCGTTGGCATTGCGGATCGCCGCGTTCATGCCACGCACCTGCGTGTTCATGCGCTCGGCGATCGCCAGGCCGGCCGCGTCGTCCTTGGCCGAGTTGACACGCAGGCCCGACGAGAGCCGTTGCATCGACGTGGCCAGCGATGACTGCGACATGTTCAGGCTGCGCTGTGCGTTCAGCGAAGCGATGTTCGTATTGATCGTCTGGGGCATGGTGGCCACTCCTCAAGATTCGACGACAGGCCGGCGGTCAGGCCGGCGATCAAAGGCGATGCGCATCCCCTTTCGGGGCTGCCTGCCGCTTTCGAAATCCACTGCATGCGGCTCGGGGATCGAGTTCGCGGTTTCCGTTTCACACTTGTGCGGCAGCTCAAGCATTGGGGTCCATTGTGAAAAGGCGGCCCGAAACCTAAGCCCCGAAATGAGGACCGAAGTTGCCCTTTCTTCCGCCCGGTTGCCGCCAAGCACGAAGGGCCCCGCCGGCTGCAAACCGGCGGGGCCCTTCAGGGTGGCGCGTTCGAGTGCCGGCGTCAGCGCAGCAGCTGCAGCACCTGCTGGGGCAGCTGGTTGGCCTGGGCGATCATCGCGTTGCCGGCCTGCTGCAGGATCTGCGCGCGGCTGAGGTTGGCGGTCTCGGCAGCAAAGTCGGTGTCGATGATGCGGCTGCGTGCCGCGCTCTGGTTCTCGATCGAGATCTGCAGGTTGGAGATCACCGCCTCGAAACGCGACTGCGAGGCGCCCAGCGTGGCACGCTCGCTGTTGATGGTGTCGATGGCCGTGTCGATGTCGGTGATCACGCCCTGGATGTCGACGCTGCTGGCATCCTTGTCGATGGTTGCCCGGCCGCTGCCGGTGTTGTCGGTGCCCGCCACCGCGGTGATGTCGGCGTTGGCCGTCATGTTGGTGGTGGTGATGTTGATGGTGTCGTCGCTGCTGGTGTTGGCCCCCACCTGGAAGGCCTTGGCGCCGGCGTCGGCGCCCAGCACGGCCAGGCCGTTGAAGGCGGTGCCACCCAGCACACGCTGCACTTCCTTGGCCAGCTCGCCGAACTCCTTGTCCAGCGAATCCTTGTCGCTGTCGGAGTTGGTGGCATTGGCCGCCTGCACCGCCAGCTCGCGCATGCGCTGCATCGACTCGGACACCTTGCCCAGCGCGCCCTCGGCGGTCTGGCCCAGCGAGATGCCGTCGTTGGCGTTGCGTGCGGCCACGCCCATGCCGCGTACCTGGGCCGTCATGCGCTCGGCGATGGCCATGCCCGCGGCGTCGTCCTTGGCCGAGTTCACGCGCAGGCCGGACGACAGCCGCTGCATCGAACTGGCCAGCGAGTTCTGCGAACCGCTCAGGTTGCGCTGCGCATTCAGCGCGATGATGTTGGTGTTGATGGACTGCGGCACGAACTGCTCCTTCGCTCGGGATGGCCATCAATCGTGATGGCCTGGTGTGGATCGGCAGATCTGATCGACTGCTGCAGGGCTTATCGGCCGATCACCCGCGGCCTTGATGGTGATGCACCACCGGCCGTGAAAAAAATGACGCGCCGTCCTGTTGGGGATCGGCGCGTCGTCATGCGATGCCGGTGCCTGGCGGCGAGCCGCCCGGCGCGCCGGCGGTCACGGGCTGCGCGGACGGGGCCCGTGTGGCGTCATCGAAGAAGCGTCAGCACTTGCTGCGGCAACTGGTTGGCCTGGGCGATCATCGCGTTGCCCGCCTGCTGCAGGATCTGGGCGCGGCTCAGGTTGGCCGTTTCTGCGGCGAAGTCGGTGTCCATGATGCGGCTGCGGGCCGCCGACTGGTTTTCCACCGAGATCTGCAGGTTGGTGATCACCGAGTCGAAGCGAGACTGCGACGCACCCATCACCGCACGCTGGCTGTTGATGGTGTTCAGCGCGATGTCGATGTTGTCGATCACGCCCTGGATGGTGGTGGCATCGGCCGTGTTGTCGATCACCGCACGGCCCGAGCCGGTGTTGTCGGTGCCCGCCACCACGGTGATGGTGCCGTCGGCCGTCAGGTCGGTGGTGGTGATGTCGATGGTGTCGTCGGTGGTGGTGTTGGCACCCACCTGGAACCGGAACGCGGCGGCCTCGGTGCCCAGGATGTGCTTGCCGTTGAACGCGGTGCCACCGAGCACACGCTGGATTTCCTTGGACAGTTCACCGAACTCCTGGTCCAGCGAGTCCTTGTCGCTGTCGGAGTTGGTGGCGTTGGCGGCCTGCACCGACAGCTCACGCATGCGCTGCAGCGAGTCGGCCACCTTGCCCATCGCGCCTTCGGCCGTCTGCGACATCGAGATGCCGTCGTTGGCGTTGCGGATGGCCGCGTTCATGCCGCGGACCTGGGTGGTCATTCGCTCGGCAATCGCGAGGCCGGCGGCATCGTCCTTGGCCGAGTTGACACGCAGGCCCGAGGACAGGCGTTGCATGGAGACCGACAGCGAAGACTGTGACATGGACAGGTTCCGCTGAGCGTTGATCGAGTTCAGATTGGTGTTGATGGTTTGGGGCACGGTAATTTCCTTTCAGCTTCCATGAATCCCGGCGGGAGCGCCGGCGTTACTCGGGTGGTGGCGTAACAGCATCGTCACCACCGTCGCACGCCGAACAAATGCCAGGGCATCTGTTCGACACGCCCGCGCTAGTCGCCTATGTGCTCGGGACACCTGAGTGGCCTGTCGTCCATCGGCCGGCTAACCGGACCGCGGTGGTCTTTTGGACCGCCCGTTGGTTTGGGTATCGGCCTCTGCGTTTTTCAACTTGAGGACTTCGTGCAAAACAATTTCCAGCCATGTCAAGTCGCCTTTGGCCAAAGAACGCGAGGTCCGTCACGGTCTGCGCCGTTGGCGGGCCTCAAGTGCCGGCCTTGAGGTCTTTCTGGCCCCTTTGATGCCGGCCAGACCCCTCAAATGAGCGGCCAACACCCGGCAATTCGAGGTCGGTCGGCGGGGCTGAAGTGGAACCCCCCACGCTCGCTTCGTTCGCTGCCCCCCGAGGGGGCGCCCAGTACCTTCGGAACGGCCGGGCGGTACTGAAATGAAAACAGGGGCCTGTCGGGCCCCTGCAATGGATGTCGGCGCCCGCGGCGGGCGCTTGAGCGGGTGGGTCAGGCCGGATCGGCCTGCGTGCCCTCGATCTCCAGCCAGCCCATGCGGCCCAGCGCACGCAGGCAGGGCAGCACCAGCTCGGGGTTGTCGAAACGATCGATCACCCGCGTGCCCGAGGCGCTGGCCCCGTCGCCGGCCAAGCCCGCCAGGTCGGTGGAGTCGGTCAGGAAGCCCGTCAGCTCGGCCACGGTGTTGGCGTTCAGCCGGCTGCCGTCCACCTCGACCGTGTCGCCGTTGCGCTGCACCAGGCGCTGGCGCAAGCCGTCGAGGTAGCGCTGCTTCATCTCGATGAAGCGGCCGAAGCGCTCGGGCTCGAAGTGCAGCCTTGCGGCCGTGGGGGCGCCGCTGCCCTGGCTGGCCAGGATGTCGGCAAACTCGGCCAGCAGGTTGCTGCGCACCACGTGCACGATGCGCAGCGCCGGCTCGGCGATCGCCCAGTCCAGCGCCGCGGGGTGATGCGACGGCGCCAGCGTGAAGCCGCGCACCGGCACGGCTGTCAGGTCGCGGCCCATCGCGTCGAACGAGCGGCCCAGCATCATGCGGGCGAACCAGGTGCCGTCCTTGGCGCGCATGGCGTGCAAGGTGGCATCGGCCGACGGGCTGAGCAGGCCTTCGGCCAGGCCGATGGCCTGCGGGTGCAGCAGTTCGCCGTCGAAGAACACCGCGCCCTGGCGGTTCAGCACCTCCGCCAGTCGGTCGACACCGCTGTGCGGCGCGCCCAGCAGCACCGCCGATCCGGCGGGCAGGTCGGCCGGCACCATGGCGTCCACGTCGTAGAGGCCGCAGAAGGGATCGACCAGCTCGGGGTCGAGCAGGCTCAGGCGGGCGTAGGTGCAGCGCACCTCCTGCAGCAGTTGCGGGGCGCCATCGGCCAGCGATTCACCCAGGTACAGGCGCAGGCCGGCGCGCTCGCCGCACAACATGAAGCGTGAACGTGTCTGGCCCTGCTCGTCGCAGAGTTCGAGGTTGCCATCGCGCAGCGTCCAGCGTGCGGCGCCGGCGGGGGCCGTGGGGCCCACGCGGCCGTTGTCACGCAGGCGCATCACGCCGAGTGAGCGGCCATCGGCCTGGCGCAGCAGGTACAGGCGGCGCTCTTCGGGGGCCACCATCAGCGTGGGATGGGCCTCGCCCAGCGCGCGCAGCAGGGCCTGGTGCGGTGAGTGCGGCACTGCCAGCGGCAGCGCGGTGCGGGCCGCGGCGCTGGCGTCTTCGAGCTGGCCGCGCCGGCAGGCCAGGCGCAACAGTTCGGCGGTCTGTTCGACGCAGGTGGCGGCCAGCAGCGCCAGGCCGGCCACCGGAGCCACCTGGGTCGGTGCGGCAAGCGACTGCAGGCCCGCAGCGGGCAGGGGGGTGGGCATGGCCAGGGCAGGGGCGTTCATCGCGGAACTCCGTCAATCGGGGAGCCCCAGTCTAGGGAGCGCCATCGGCCGCCATGCCGCGAAAAGAACGGTCTTTACCGCCCTTGGGCGAGCTGGCCCAACGCCGCCGGTCGGCGGCCGCACTGGCCGGGCCCTGCGGCCGATCAATGGTCTTGGGCCTGCGCAGTGTGCGCGCTGCGGCTGCCCACCAGCATCTGCACATGGCCCAGCAGATCGTCGTCGATCCAGGGCTTGCGGTAGATGCCGCAGATCTCGCGGCATTCGTCCAGCCGTGCCTGCAGGTCGTCATGGCCGGTGATGGCCATGATGGGCATCTGGGCCAGGGCCGGCTGGCCCTGCACGGCATTGATCAGGCCCACGCCGTCGAGGTTGGGCATCTCCAGATCGGTGACCATCAGCGCGTAGCGGCCCTGCGCCAGCAGCTGCAGCGCCTCCTGGCCATCGCGGGCCAGCGCCACCCGGTAGCCGGCCGGCTCGAACAAGCGGCGCAGCTTGGCGCGCACCACGGCCGAATCGTCGACCAGCAGCAGGTCGGCCACCAGCGGGGCCAGCGGCGCCGCGGCGGGGGCGGCCGGCGCAGCGGGCGGTGGCTGAGGCGCGAGCGGTGGCGCGGACGCGGCCGGCGGCCTCGGCTGCACTGATGGCGCGGGCTGCGCGGATGGCACTGGCTGCACCGATGGCACGCGGCGCGTGGCCGGCGCACGGGCCGGGTCGGGGCGCGCGCGGTCCAGCTCCGGCCGGTCACCCTTGCGGGGCCGGCCGACCCACCACACCAAGCCGGCGCCAACGACCAGCAGGGCCACGATCACCGGGATCAGGACCGACTGCAAGGTGTTCAGGATCTGCGAAAGCATCGATGGTCCTCGGGCGCAGGGAATGTCGGGCGTGGTTGCGGGGGGCAGGAGCGGGGGCAGGTTGGCATCAGGGATGTCGGGCCCCTGGCAGGCTTGTCGGCCTTGCAGCCCCTGCACTGCAGGGGCCGGTGGCACCAAGTGTGCATGTTGTCGCCTCATCCGGGCAAAAACAACGCGGGCGCCCTGGCTGGCCGAGGTGGGTGGCGTGGTTGGGGCGTTGCAGGGGCGCGGGTGGTCTCGCCGCCCTTGTAGGAATTTGCCTGACAAGCCCCAAGGAAGAAACGGGACTCAAGATGACGATTTGGGCTGATGTTGCCGGCTTGTTGCGGTCACTACAGTTCATCTCACACCAGCCGCACACCTGCCCCCTCACACCCACCGGACACCGCACCATGAACTCAGACCAGATCCTTGCCGAAATCCGCGAAGCCAACCTGTCGTACCTGATGCTGGCGCAGACCCTGATCCGCACCGACCGCGACCAGGCGCTGTACCGCCTGGGCCTGAGCGAAGACAGCGCCGGCATGATCGCCGCGCTGACCCCGGCCCAGATGATGAAGATCGCCTCGGGCAACACCCTGCTGTGTCGCATGCGCTGCGACGACGACCTGGTCTGGGGCCTGCTGACCAGCCACGGCAAGAGCGCCGCCAACGAGAGCGTGGCCCGCCTGCACGCGTCGATCCTGATGGCCGGCCGCCATCAGGAAGCCGCATGACCTGAGCCCCCCCGAAGCGGCCAAGGCCGCTCCCCCCAAGGGGGCAACGTCAGCGGCCCGGCAAAGCCGGTTCCGCGGCGTTTGCCGGGTTCATTCAAGCGCGCCCACAGTGACGCGCCACAACAGGAGAGAGCACCATGAGAGTCAAGAGCATCCTCACCGAAGCCAGGCAGATCGACACCGCGGTCGAGCTGATCAAGCTCGGCGCGCGCCTGCAGGTGCTCGAGAGCGAGACCGACCTGAGCTACGAACGCCTGCTGCGCCTGTACAAGGAAGTGGCGGGCAAGAGCCCCAGCAAGGGCCAGCTGCCGTTCTCGACCGACTGGTTCATGACCTGGCAACCCAACATCCATGCCAGCCTGTTTCTCAACATCCACGAATACCTGAACAAGGTGGCCGAGCTCGACGAGATCGACACCGTGATCAAGGCCTACAAGCTCTACATGGAGCAGGTGGGCGCCCAGGGTCTGGAGCCGCAGTTGTCCGTCACCCGCGCCTGGCGCCTGGTGAAGTTCGTCGACAACGGCATGCTCACCATGACCAAGTGCAGCAAGTGCGGCGGCCACTTCGTGACCCATCCGCACGAGATCGCCCGCCACTACGTGTGTGGCCTGTGCAACCCGCCGGCGCGTGCCGGCAAGGGCCGCAACGCCGGCGCGATCCGTCTGCCCAGCGCGCAGGATTGCGTGCTGCAGTGAATTGATGCCTGGCTGCAGCCCGGCGCCGGCCTCGAGCCCCGGCGCCAGCGGCCGAAACCAGGAGGGTGGATTGAACTTTTCCGGTTTGTCGGGTTCAACCGTGTTCTTGCTTGTCTCCTCCTAGCACATCCCTGTGCTTTCAGGGCGGCCTCCTTCGGGAGACCGCCCTTTTTTCTGGGCGCGCGCCGCGCCGTGCGCCGGGTCAACGGGCCGCCGCTGCCCCGAAGCGCCCGTCTTTTCCAGCGATGGCCGCAGCCCCCGCTGCCGACACTGCGTGCATGCCCGCCATGCCTGCCTTGCCCGCTTCTGTCGATCCAGCACAGCGCCGCGGCATTGCGCTGCGGCTGCCCTGGCCCGCGCCGGCGCTGGCCACCTGGCTGGCCGCCTGGGCGCTGTGGTGGGCGCTGTCTTGGGCACTGAAACCGGCGGCCTCGGTGCTGGGTTGGCCGGCCATGGTGCCGTGGGTGCTGGCCACGGCCAGCGGGGCACTGCTGGCCCTGATGCCGCGGCTGGCCAGCGGCTGGCGACGTTGTTTCATGGCCGCGGGCTTTCCGGTCTCGGCGGCGCTGGGTGGGGCTGCTGCCGGGGTGCCGGCCTGGGCCTGGCTGCTGCCGCTGGCCCTGCTGCTGGCGGCCTACCCGTTGCGGGCCTGGCGCGACGCGCCGCTGTTTCCCACCCCGGTCGACGCCTTGCGCGGCCTGGCCGATGCCGTGCCGCTGCCACCGGGTGCACGCGTGCTGGACGCCGGCTGTGGTCTGGGCCACGGCCTGGCCGCGCTGCGCGCCACCTGGCCGCAGGCGCGGCTGGAGGGCGTCGAATGGAGCTGGCCACTGCGCCTGGCCAGTGCACTGCGCTGCCCCTGGGCGCGTGTGCGCCAGGGCGACATGTGGGCGGCCGACTGGTCGGGCAACGCGGTGGTCTACCTGTTCCAGCGGCCCGAGAGCATGGCCCGCGCCTGGGCCAAGGTGCAGGCCGAACTGGCGCCGGGGGCTTGGCTGGTGAGCCTGGACTTCGTGGTGCCCGATGTCGAGCCGACGCTGGCGCTGCGCCGCCCGGGCGCGCAGCCGGTGTGGGCCTACCGCGTGGCCGGCCAGCCGCCCGCGACGCCGCACGGGCCGGGCCGATCGGACCGTTCGGGCTGGGTGGCTCAACCCGCGCCGGCCGTGGCCGATAACCCCAGCAACAAGCCGGCCCGGCCGGGCAGGCGCTGAGCAGCTACACCCCACCACACCATGTTCGTCATCGTCGGCTGGTCACTCGCAATGGTTTGCATTTTCGGCGTGTACATCTTTCACGGCGGAAACATCCAGGTCGTCCTGAAGGCGTTGCCCTTCGAGATGATCACCATCTTCGGCGCCGCCGCCGGTGCCTTCATCGCCAACAACCAGATGAAGGTCATCAAGGCCTCGATGCGCGGCCTGGGCCAGTGCTTCAAGGGCAGCAAGTTCAGCAAGGCGCGCTACATGGAGCTGCTGGCGCTGATGTTCGACATCCTGCAGAAGGCCCGCAAGGAAGGGCTGATGTCGATCGAGAAGGACGTGGAAGATCCGCACAGCTCGCCGCTGTTCCAGAAGTACCCGATCGTCGGCAACGACCATCACGTCACCGAGTTCATCACCGACTACCTGCGCATGATGGTCTCGGGCAACTTGAACGCCCACGAGATCGAGAGCCTGATGGACAGCGAGATCGAGACCCACCATCAGGAAGAGCATGCCGCCGTGGCCGCCATCGGGCGCCTGGCCGGCGGCCTGCCGGCCTTCGGCATCGTGGCGGCCGTGCTGGGCGTGGTCAACACCATGGGCTCGGTGGGCCAGGCGCCGGCCATCCTGGGCGGCATGATCGCCTCGGCCCTGGTCGGCACCTTCCTGGGCATCTTGCTGGCCTACGGCTTCGTCGAGCCGCTGGGCGGCCTGCTGGAGCAGAAGGTGGAAGACGCCGGCAAGGAATTCCAGTGCATCAAGACCACGCTGCTGGCCAGCATGCAGGGCTACGCCCCGCAGGTGGCCATCGAGTTCGGCCGCAAGGTGCTGTTCTCGGGCGATCGCCCGTCGTTCACCGAACTCGAAGCCCATGTCAAGAAGAAGTGATGCAGCAGCCGAAGTTCGAATTGCGGCGGTCGAACCAAGTGGACGCCGTGGAACCGGCTTTGCCGGGCCACTGGCGGCGCCCCCCTGGGGGGGAGCGCCGCAGGCGCTTCGGGGGGGGGCTCTAAATGGCGGGTGACGCGAAGAAGCTGCAGCCCATCATCATCAAGCGGGTGAAGAAGGGCGGCCATGCGGTGCATGGCGGGGCGTGGAAGATCGCCTATGCCGACTTCGTGACCGCGATGATGGCCTTCTTCCTGCTGATGTGGTTGCTGGGCAGCACCTCCGAGGGCGACAAGAAGGGCATCGCCGATTACTTTCAGAGCCCGCTGAAGGTGGCGCTGCTCAATGGCGGCTCGGGCTCGGGTGATTCGTCGTCGGTGGTCAAGGGCGGCGGGCAGGACCTGACGCGCTCGGGCGGCCAGGTCAAGCGCGGCGATGTGGACGCACCCACCAAGACCATCAACCTGCAGGCGCTGCGCCACGAGCAGCGGGTGGCCGAGGCCGCCCGGCTGCAGGAGCTGAGCGAGCAGGTGGCCAACGAGTTCAAGAACAACGCCAAGCTGTCGCAGTACGCCTCGCAGATCAAGCTGGACATGACCCGCGACGGCTTGCGCATCCAGATCGTCGACGAGCAGGCCCGGCCGATGTTCGACAGCGGCAGCGCGATCGTCAAGTCCTACATGCGCGACCTGCTGCGCGCCATCGGCGCGGTGCTGGTGGAGGTGCCCAACCGGCTGACGCTGGAAGGCCATACCGATGCGCAGCGCTTCTCGGCCGGCGACGCCGGCTACAGCAACTGGGAGCTGTCGGCCGACCGGGCGAATGCCTCGCGGCGCGAACTGGTGGCCGGTGGCCTGACCGAAGAGCGCGTGCTGCGGGTGCAGGGCCTGGCCAGCAGCCAGCCCTTCAACCGAGACGACCCCGCCGACCCGCAGAACCGCCGCATCAGCATCATCGTGATGAACCGCGAGGCCGAGGACCGCTTCTACCGCCCCACCGCCGACATGGTGTCGGCACCCTCGCCAACAGCGGCGGAACCCACGATTCGACCGGAAAAGCCGTCGTTGGTATCAAGTACCGCGCGAGCCGGCCGATAAGCCCGAAACGACCAGCGTCGCGGTCCGGTCCCCTTTCACTTTTCACTCTTTGCCCCCAGCCCCGAGGACAGACATGAGCAATCCCTCCGACCTCAAGTTCCTGGTCGTCGACGACTTCTCCACCATGCGCCGCATCGTGCGCGGCCTGCTCAAGGAAATGGGCTGCAACAACGTGGACGAAGCCGAAGACGGCGCCATCGCCTTGCAGATGCTCAAGACCAACCGCTACGACTTCGTCGTCAGCGACATCAACATGCCGAACATGAACGGCTTCGACCTGCTCAAGGCCGTCAAGGCCGAAGACAGCCTGAAGCACATCCCGGTGCTGATGGTGACGGCCGAGGCGCGCAAGGAAGACATCCTGCTGGCCGCGCAGAGCGGCGCTGCCGGCTACGTGGTCAAGCCTTTCACCAAGGCCACGCTGGAAGAAAAGGTCACCAAGATCATGCAAAAGCTGGCGGCCACGGCCTGACCCGCGCTAGGGAGTACGCCATGAAAATGGAAGACATCGCCGCCATGGTGCCCGCGCAGGGCGTGCTGGCTTCACCCGAGGTGTTCCAGCAGCTCGGCAGCATCACCCGCCTGCTGCACGACACCATGCAGCAACTGGGCGTGATGCCCAAGCTGCAGGTGGCCACCGACGGCCTGCCCGACGCGCGCAGCCGCCTCAGCTACATCGCCACCAAGACGGCGGCCGCCGCCGACAAGGTGCTCAACTCGGTCGACCAGGCCAAGGCCGAGCACACCGCGATCGCCGAGCAGACCCGGGCGCTGGCCGCCGCGCTGCTGGCCGATCCGGTCAAGGCCGTGGCCTCGGGCGCGGTGTTCAACTTCGTCAACGACGTCGAAGCGCGCACCAAGCTGATCGATGCGCACCTCACCGACATCATGATGGCGCAGGACTTCCACGACCTCACCGGCCAGGTGGTGGCCAAGGTGGTGGCGCTGGCCAACGACCTGGAAGACAGCCTGGTCAAGCTGCTGGTGCAGGTGGTGCCCCCCGACCAGCGCGAGAAGGTCGACCCCAGCGTGCTGCACGGCCCGGTGGTCAACCCCGAAGGCCGCACCGACGTGGTCAGCAACCAGGGCGAGGTCGACGACCTGCTGGCCAGCCTGGGGTTCTGATCGGGGGCCACGCGGCACCCCTGACAAGGCGACCCCCGGGGTCGCCTTTTTGCTGGGCAGCAGGCAAGCAATAAGGGGCGCTTTGCCCGGCCTTTTGCGCCGCTTGCCGGCGCACCCCCACTCCTACCATGGCTTGTCCACCATGCCGTGCCTGGAGCTGCCGTGCCCGATGCCGTTCTGACCCCGCCCGTCCAACTGTCGCTTGCCGATCTCGTCACCGAAGCCCAGCGCCTGCAGCAGGCCGGCCGGGCCGAGGTGGCGGTGACGATGTACACGGACTGGATCGCCGACGGCCCGCCGGCGATGCGCCACGTGGCCTGCTTCAACCTGGGCACGTTGCTGGGGGCATTGCAGCGCAGCGCCGAGGCCGAGGCCGCGTACCGGCAGGCGGTGGCGCTGCAGCCCAACTTTCCGCATGCGCGGCTGAACCTGGGCCACCTGCTCGAGCGCGCCGGCCAGCACGAGCCGGCGATGGCGCAGTGGCAGGCGGTGATCGATGCCGGCGCCAGCGCCGAACTGCGGGTGCATGCCTGGAACAACCTGGGCCGATTGCTCGAGACGCTGCGCCGCTACCCCGAGGCCGAGGCCGCGCTGCGCCAGAGCCTGCTGCTCGACCCCCAACAGCCCAGCGTGGTGCAGCACTACGTGCACCTGCGGCAGAAGCAGTGCGCCTGGCCGGTGTACGAGCCGGTGGGCGAGGTGGGCCCCAACCGGCTGGTGCAGGGCACCTCGCTGCTGGCGATGATGAGCGCCAGCGACGACCCCGCGCTGCAGTTGCTGTCGGCCATGCGCTTTGCGCACGAGCGCGTGCCCAAGGCCCAGCCGGTGGCGCTGCACAGCACCATGCCGCCGCGCACCGGCAAGATCAGGATCGGCTACCTGTCGGGTGATCTGCACATGCATGCGGTGGGCCTGCTCACGCCCGAGCTGTTCGAGCTGCACGACCGCGACAAGTTCGAGGTCTGGGCCTTCTGCTGGACGCCCGAGAGCGCGCAGCCGCAGCGCCGGCGCATCGTCAAGGCCATGGACCACCTGGTGCGCCTGGGTGGGGTGGACGACGCCACCGCCGCCAAGCTGATCGCCCAGGCCGGCATCGACGTGCTGGTCGACCTGCAGGGCCTGACCAGCGGTGCGCGCCCGGCCATCCTGGGCTGGCGCGCCGCGCCGGTGCAGATCAGCTACCTGGGGCTGCCCGGCACCTCGGGCCTGCCCGGGGTCGACTGGATCATTGCTGACCACTACGTGATGCCGCCCGCGCTGGAACCCTATTGCACCGAGCGGCCGATCCGCCTGCCGCACTGCTACCAGGTCAGCGACCGTCAGCGCGAGGTGGCGCCACGCCCCCAGCGTGCCACCTACGGCCTGCCCGAGGACCGCTTCGTCTACTGCTCGTTCAACAACAACTTCAAGTTCACGCCCGAGGTGTTCGGCGCGTGGATGCGCATATTGCAGCAGGTGGACGACAGCGTGCTGTGGCTGCTGGCCGACAATCACACCGCGCGCGAGAACATGCTGCGCTGCGCCGATGCGCACGGCGTGGCGCGTGATCGGCTGATCTTCGCGCCGCGCGTGGCGCCGCCCGAGTACCTGGCGCGCTTCCAGTGCGCCGATCTGGTGCTCGACACCTTTCCGTACAACGCCGGCACCACCGCCAGCGATGCGCTGTGGATGGGCACACCCATCGTCACGCTGAGCGGGCGCAGCTACATCTCGCGCATGGCCGGCAGCCTGCTCACCGCCGTGGGCCTGCCCGAGCTGGCCACCGACACGCTGGCCGACTACGAGAAGCTGGCCGTGGTGCTGGGCCGCCAGCCGGCGCGGGTGGCCTCGTACAAGCGTTATCTGGCCGAGCACGGGCGCAGCTCGCCGCTGTTCGACCTGCCGCAGATCGTGCGCGACCTCGAGGCCGAGTACGAGCGGCTGGCGCTGTTGCACCGGGCCTGATCACGTGCAGCCCCGGCTGACACCCACCGACCAAGCGATCGACTGAGCCTGCCGCCCCGTGTCTGCCCGCGACGATCCCCACCTGCAGCCGGTTGCCGAGCCCGAACCCGGGCCGGCGCCCGTGAGCATGGACGACGACGCGCTGGCGCAGGCGCTGGTGTGGCTGACGCGTTACCACGGCCAACAGCGCTCGGTGGCGTCGCTGTTCGAGGGCCAGCATGTCGAGGGCCTGGTGGGGCCCGACCAGGCCCTGCGGGCGCTGCGCGACGCCGGCTGGAACGCCGCGCTGGTGCAGCGCGCGATCGGGGAGTTCCACGACCTGCTGCTGCCGGTGGTGCTGCTGCTGCGCAACGGCGATGCGGTGATCCTGGTGGCCCGCCACGCGCAGGCCGACGGCTCGACGATGTGCACCGTGGTGATGCCCGGCACCGACGCGCCGTCCGGCGCCGGGGCGGGCGGCGGTGACCAGGAACTGGCCGCCACCGAAAGTGAACTGGCCGCCGAGTACTCGGGCATCGGCCTGGTGGCCACGCCCAAGCCGCAGGCCACCGCGCGCACCAGCGCCACCAGCGCCGAGGCCACCGCCGCGCTGCGCGACCCCGGCAGCCACTGGCTGTGGGGCACCGTGCGGCGCTTCGTCCCCTACTACCGCTCGGCGCTGCTGGCGGCCCTGCTGAGCAATTCGCTGATGCTGGTGACCGGCCTGGTCACCTCGGTGGTCTACGACAAGGTGATCCCGCACAAGGCCTTCGTCACGCTGTGGGCGCTGGCCGCGGCGGGGGGGCTGGCGCTGCTGTTCGACCTGGCCGCGCGCCAGCTGCGCACCTACCTGATCGACCTGGCCGGCAAGAAGACCGACCTGCTGGTGGGCACCATGCTGTTCCGCCAGAGCCTGAACGTGCGCATGGAGAGCCGGCCCGAATCGGCCGGTGCCTACAGCCACGTCGTGGGCCAGATCGAGCAGGTGCGCGAGTTCTTCTCGTCGGCCACGCTGTCGGCCATCTCCGACCTGCCGTTCATCCTCATCTTCATCGGCATGGCCTTCATCGTCGGCGGGCCGCTGGGCTGGGTGCTGGTGTTCGCGGTGCCGCTGATCATGGGTGCGGCGCTGGTGATCCAGGGCGCGATGCGCCGCGCCACCAACGCCAACATGCAGCAGCAGGCCGATCTGCACGGGCTGCTGGTCGAGGCGGTGGAAGGCATCGAGGACATCAAGGCCACCGGCGCGCAGGGCCGCTTTCTGCACCAGTACGAGCGCTCGGCCGCCGCCGCCGTGCAAAGCCAGCTGCGCTCGCGCCGCCTCACGGCGCTGACCATGAACCTGTCGATGATCGCGCAGCAGGCCGTCAGCCTGGTGATGCTGGTGTGGGGCGTGTACCTGATCGACGCCAAGGTGATCACCGGCGGTGCGCTGATGGGCGGGGTGATGTTCGGCATGCGCGCCATCGCGCCGCTGTCGTCCATCGTGATGCTGACCACCCGCTACCAGGGGGCGCGCGCGGCGATGCGCGCGCTCGACAAGGTGATGGCGCAACCCACCGAGCGTGAGCCCGGCCGCAGCTACATCCCGCTGCGCGAGATGAGCGGGCGCATCGCGCTGGCCGATGTCAGCTTTGCCTACCCGACGCGGGATGGCCAGGAATCACCGCGGGTGCTCAAGGGCGTGACGCTGCGCTTCGAGCCGGGCGAGCGGGTGGCCATTCTGGGCCGCATCGGCAGTGGCAAGAGCACCATCCTGCGCGTCGTGGCCGGCATGTACCGGCCCAGCGAGGGCATGGTGGATGTGGATGGCATCGACCTGCGCCAGCTCGACCCGGGCGACTTCCGCGCCAAGGTGGGCTACGTGCCACAGGACTCGCGCTTGTTCAACGGCACGCTGCGCGACAACGTGCTGCTGGGCCGGCCCGGCGCCGACGTGGTGCGCCTGGCGGCGGTGGCCAAGCTCACCGGCCTGGCCCGCGTGGCCGAAGGCCATCCGCTGGGCTGGGACCTGCCGGTGGGTGAATCGGGCGCGCTGCTGTCGGGCGGCCAGCGCCAGCTGGTGGCATTGACACGCAGCCTGATCACCGACCCCAGGATCCTGTTGATGGACGAGCCCACCAGCTCGATGGATGCGCAGAGCGAGATGGCCTTCCTGCGCCAGCTCAAGGAGGCGGCCCGGGGCTGCACGCTGGTGATGGTGACGCACCGCCCGGCGGTGCTGGAGCTGGTGGGCCGCATCATCGTGGTCGACGCCGGCAAGGTGGTGATGGACGGCCCCAAGGCCCAGGTGCTGGCCGCGCTGTCGGGCGCCAAGCCGGTGGGCCAGGCCGCACCGGCGGCCGGGCAGGGCGCCGCACCGCAGGCGACCAACGTGCACCGCCACCCCAGCACGCAGCCTGCCGATAGTCGGGCTGCGGTATGACGGCCCCCCGTCCGCTGCACAGCGGCGATCTCGCGTTCCTGACGCCGCTGCAGGCGGCGCAGGAGAACGAGCCCGCGGCGGCGGCCACCTGGGCCATCTACCTGATGCTGGCCGCGCTGGCGGTGGCCACGGCCTGGGCGGCGCTGGCGCAGGTGGACATGATCACCCGCGCCGACAGCCGCGTGATCCCGGTTGGCCGCGAGCAGGTGATCGCCAGCCTGGAAGGCGGCATCCTGCGCGAGCTGAAGGTGCGTGAAGGCGAGGCGGTGGTCGCCGGCCAGCCGCTGGCCCTGCTGGACCCGACCCGGGTGGAGGCGCAGCAGAACGAGGGGC
This sequence comes from Burkholderiales bacterium RIFCSPHIGHO2_12_FULL_69_20, assembly GCA_001770815.1. Lineage (GTDB taxonomy): Bacteria > Pseudomonadota > Gammaproteobacteria > Burkholderiales > Burkholderiaceae_C > Pseudaquabacterium. The sequence continues at coordinate 51,709 of MESD01000124.1, read as the reverse complement.
GGCTGAAGCGCCTGGCGATGATGGCCACCGTGGTGCGGCTGCAGGCCGAGGCCACCGGCCGGCCGCTGGCGTTCCCCCGCGAGCTGGAGGCGGTGCCGCAGGTCACGCAGAGCGAGACCGATTCGTACAACGCGCGCCGGCGTGCGCTCACCGAGGCGGTGGCGTCCAGCCAGCGCAACCAGCGCCTGCTCGAGCGTGAGCTGGCGATGGCGCAGGCCATGTCGGCCAAGGGCCTGATGAGCGAGGTGGAGGTGATGCGCCTGCGCCGCCAGGTCAACGACCTGAACCTGACCACGCAGGAGCGCATCAACCGCTTCCGCCAGGATGCCAGCGCCGAGCTGGTGCGGGTGCAGACCGAGCTGACCATGCTGGGCGAGCAGCAGGTGGTGCGCGACGACATCCTCAGGCGCACGGTGCTGACCTCACCGGTGCGCGGCCTGGTCAAGAACATCCGCATCAATACGCTGGGTGGTGTGGTCACCGCCGGCGCGCCGGTGATGGAGATCGTGCCGGTGGACGACCAGGTGCTGGTCGAGCTGCGCATCAAGCCGGCCGACATCGGCTTCGTGCGGGTGGGGCATCCGGTGGAGATCAAGCTGTCGGCCTATGAGTACACCGTCTACGGCAGCCTGCACGGCAAGGTGGAGGTGCTCAGCCCCGACGCGCTGGGCGACAGCGACCGCAGCCAGGCCGCGACCAGCGCCAACAGCACCTGGTACCGCGCGCTGGTGCGCGCCGATCCGTCCACGCTGAAGGCCGGCGGCAAGCCGCTGACGGTGCTGCCCGGCATGGTGGGCAGCGCCGAGATCCGCGTCGGCCGCCGCTCGGTGCTGAGCTTCGTGCTGCGCCCGATGATGAAGGCCACCGAAGCGTTCACCGAGCGCTGAGGCCCTGCCCGCCGGCGGGTGGGCCAGCGCCGAGCCAGCCCCTGGCACCGCCCGCTCGGGCGATTTGGCGGCCAAAACCGGCGGCATTCAGCCGATCGCCTTCGGCCGCTGCGGCGTCTACTTGAGACCGATCTGACCGCTCCTCCGTGCCGTCAGGAACCCTGCCGTCAAGTCTGTCGCACCGCCCGCCGTGATGAACCCGCCGCCCCCTTTTCCCGTCGTGCCACGTCCGCGCCTGAGCGGGCCGCGGCGACGCCTGGGCCGGCGACTGCCGTCGCTGGGCGCAGCGCTGCTGGTATTGGCGGCCGGCCTGGCCCAGGCCAACTGCATGGACGACGAGAAGCTCGAAGCCGCCAGCCCGACGCCGGCCGCGCCCAGCGTGCCGGTGGAGCCGCGCAACGTGCTGCTGGGCCTGGTGCACGAGGCGCTGGCGCGCAGCAACGGCATCGGTGCGGCCCGCCTGCTGGCCGAGGCCGCGGGGCAGGACGTGGCCGAAGCCCAGGCCAGCAAGCGGCCGCAGGCCTACTTCAATGCCACGCTCAGCCCGGCGCTCAATGCCGGCAACGACGGCAACACCGCCCAGTTGCAGGCGCGCGCCGGGGTCACGATGAGCCAGATGCTGTACGACGGCGGGCGCAGCGACCGCATCGTCGACTGGCGGCGCCAGCAGGCCGAGGCCGCGCGGCTGGGCCTGCTGTCGACGCAGGAGCAGATCACCCTGGCCACCACCTCGCTGGCCTTCGAGCGCAGCCGCTACCGCATGCAGGTGGTGATCTACGGCCAGAACGTGCGCAAGATGGGCTGCCTGGTGCAGGCGCTGGAGACCATCGTGGCCGCCGACAAGGGCCGCGCCAGCGAGCTGGTGCAGGCGCGCAAGCAATACCAGCAGGCCGAGCTGCAGCAGGTGCAGGCGCAGTCGCAGGCGCGCCAGGTGGAGGCCAAGCTGCGCCGCATCGTCGGCGACGGCCTGCCCGGCATCGAGGGCATGGGCACGCTGCTGCTGGCCGTGCCCGAGCTGCCCACGGTGCTGGCCGCGGCCGAGCGCTCCAACGACATCAACCAGCTGGGCGCCAATGCCGCCGCGCTGCGCGAGATCGTGCGCGTGGTCGAGGCCGGCAACAAGCCGCAGCTGAGCTGGAACGTGGGCGGCAACGCCCAGCTGGCACTGGGCGGCGGCAATCCGCGCAACACCGGGCTGAGTGCGGGGGTCACGCTGACCATCCCGTTGATCAACCCGGCCATCGAACATTCGACCCAGGCCGCGCGCAAGCGCGCCGAGGCCGCGCTGCTGCAGCGCGCCGAGGCACTGGAGCAGCGCCGCCAGCGCATCGCCGAGGTGCACGAGCAGGCCGGCGCGGCGTTCGACCGCCTGCGCCGCGTGGGCCTGGTGCTGCGCGACAGCGACCGGCTGCGCAACTTCACGCTGCAGCAGTGGCAGCAGCTGGGGCGGCGCTCGCTGTTCGACGTGATCGCCGCCGAGAACGACCACTACAACATGCGCGTGCAGTACGCCAACGCGCTGCACGACGGGCAACAGATGAACGCCATGCTCACCTCGCTGGGCGTCGGTCTGACGTCCTGGCTGCAGTGACGGCGCCTCCCCCGAGCACACGCCCCCGACACCACCCACCCCGATTCGCCATCCCACGATCCACCCGGACCAGCCGGCGCCTGATGGCACGCGGCCGCTGACCACCCCCAGAGGACTCTGCAATGAACCATCCTTCGATCGAGCAACTGCACCGCAGCAAGACCGGCAAGGTCAGCGACAAGTGGTCGTCCTACCTGCCGTACTACGACCGGCTGTTCTCGCCGCTGCGCTTCTCGCCGGTGCGTTTGCTGGAGATCGGCATCCAGAACGGCGGCTCGCTCGAGACCTGGGCGCAGTACTTTCCCGAGGCACGGCGCTTCGTGGGCTGCGACATCGATCCGCGCTGCAGCACGCTGCGCTACGACGACCCGCGCATCAACGTGGTGGTGGGTGATGCCAACGGGCCGGCGGCCTTCAAGGCCATCCAGGACATCACGCCGCAGTTCGACATCGTCATCGACGACGGCTCGCACCGCTCGGTGGACATCATCAACGCGTTCATCAACTACTTCCCGCTGCTCAGCCCGGGCGGGGTGTACGTGGTCGAGGACTGCCACTGCCTGTACATGAACGACTTCGGCGGCGGCGTGCTCAACGACTACGGCGCCTATGCCTTCTTCAAGCGCCTGGTCGACGTGACCAGCCACCAGTTCTGGGCCGACCAGGTCGAGATCAAGCACTACCTGCGCACCTTCTTCGACCTGCGCACGACGCCGGCCTTCATCACCGAGGGCTGGATCGACAGCCTGGAGTTCCGCAACTCCATCATCACCATCCGCAAGGCGATGACGCCGGGCCACGACAAGCTGGGCGAGCGCCTGCAGGTGGGCGACTCGGCGCAGGTGCAGACCTTCGGCGGCAAGTTCACCGGTTGAACTGGCGATGGACTACTTCATCCTCTGTTTCGGGCGCACGGACTTCACCCGCATGACGGTGGATGCGATCCTGGCCAACGCCAGCGCGCCGCCGCGCATCACGCTGATCAACAACGGCTGGAATGCGCGCTTCGTGCCGCCGACGATCCTGACGTACTGGACCGACTTCACGCAGGAGTACCTGGACTGCGGCAAGGTACAGGCGGTGCACCAGATCGACGCGCCGGTGATCGGCCGCGCGCTCGATGCCTTTGCCGCGCCGGCGCTGGACCAGGCCGGGCGCTACTACGTCATCACCGACAACGACTGCGTGGTCGACAACCGCGGCGGGGCGCAGGCTTTCGACGAGGTGGCCGTGGCCCGCATGGACGCGCACCCCGAGCTGCAGAAGCTGGGCGCGTTTCTCTACATCCGCATCTCGCTCGAGCATGCGCGGCAGTTTCCGGTGTTTGCGCCCAGCCTGCCGCACTACCTGCCGATCGACTTCGACCACGACCCCAGCTTTGCCCGCACACCCGAGGGCATGCAGGACCTGGCGGCCTACCGTGGCCAGGCCCGGGTGGTCGACCCGATCGATCCGGGCATCGCCCACATGCCGGTGGACACCACCTTCTCGATCCTGCGCACACCGCACCGGGTGACCCAGGCCAACCGCCTGTCGCCCACGCTGCTGGGGGTCGAGATCCTGCATGTCGGCTTCTTCGAGCCGTACTTCTACAACCCCGGCTCGCGCCTGTCGAACCTAGAGTTCGTCTACTACCAGTTGCTGCGGCCCAAGGTGTTGACCGAGTTCGCCGACATCTACGCCCAGCGCGCCAGCCGCTACGTCACCAACCTGACCAAGGCCGGCCATGCCGACCTGGTGGGCGAGACCGACGGCCTGATCCGCTCGAACTGGCGCTGATCGCGCTGAACGCGCTGATCAGGCCTTGGGCGCGGCCTGGAAGCAGCGGGCGCGAATCTCGGCAAAGGCCTTGCGGTACTCGCCCCAGCCGGTCTCGCGCAGGGCCATCTTCAGCGCATCGCTGATCACGGCCTCGGTCGGAAACTCGCGCAGCCGCGACATCGACCAGCCGAAGCCGTAGGGGTTGGCCGCCACCGACCGCCACTGCGGCTGGGTGCTCAACAGGTACGACGCCACCCGCTCCTGCAGGAACACCTTGCGCTGCGCCCCCTGGTAGCTGGTGCTCACCGTCAAGGCCTGCTTGAGCGGGCTGTCGGGCCCCTCGCAGGTGCTGAACAAGGCCTCGTTGACGGCCAGCCACTCGCGCCAGAACGCCGGCCGCGCCACGAAGTAGTTCGAGAACACGGTGCTGCGCGAATCCATCACCAGCTGGCGCAGCCCGGTGGGCCGGCCGATGCGCGCAAGCAGGCCCTCGAAGGCGTCGATCAGGCCGGCGTCGAAGGTCTCGCCCTGCTCGAACACGTTGAGGAAGAAGGCCGCCATGTCGGGCTGGGGCGAGAACAGCAGCACGTCGGCCTGCGCCGCGTGCGCCTGCACGAAGCCCACCACGTCGGCATGCGACAGCTGCGTCTTGGCGCCGAACTTGGGGCTGAAGAAGCCGTAGAACGCGGCCTCGTCCAAAGGCTGCTGCTGCAGGAAGCGGCGCATCGGCCAGTACTCGTACCAGTCGGGCCGGGCGTTGTCGAGGTTGTCGAGCAGGGCATAACCCGGCTCGATGGCGGCCAGGGTGGCCGCCGAGTAGGCGATCTGGTGCAGATGTACGGGGGGCATGGTGAGGGCGTCCTGCGGCAGGGGATGGCCCGGGCCAGACCGGACCGCCAGCGCTGACTTTGCCAGAGCCCGCCGATCGGGAAGGGTGGAGCTGACCGGCCGTTGATCCGCAGTTTGTTTTGGTGGCGCCCAAAGAAGCGGCCCGCGCAGGCAAGCCTGGCGGGCCGGTGGGGGCGGGTGACGCGGCGTGCGGGCGGCCGGTGTTGCGCCGCCCGCGGGCCGTCAGATCAGCGGCGTCTGGTGGCGCAGCAACTCGTCCTCGATGCTGTTGACCGACACCGCGGCGATCGTGGCACTCGCACCACCCGGGCTGGCGGCCGCCGTGCCCGCGCCGGCCGGCGACGGTGCCAGATCGGTGGGTGCCGGGGCCAGCAGATCGTCGATCTGTGGCACCCCGCTCAACTGGCCGGCCTTGGCAAACCAGACGTCGGCCATCTCGCGGGTGTCACCCTCGGTGGTGGTGTAGCCCGAGACCATCGCCACCGCGTTGCCGTTGTCGAGGCGGCCACTGAGCAGGTAGTCCAGGTCCAGCGATGCCACGCCCATGTCGACCAGGCCGCGCAACTCGCCCGCATCGGTCTGGCCGTCGCGGTCACCGTCGACCCACAGCTTGAGCTCGCTGAAGCGGCTGTCGCTGGCGTCGATCTGGCCGTCGGCATTGCTGTCGAGCTCGGCCAGGGCGCGGTAGCCGTTGCCGGCGGCCTCGCCGTTGGCCAGCCGGGTGGCGGTGCCGAACAACTCGCTGCCGTCGTTGATGCTGCCGTCGGCGTTGCGGTCCATCACCAGCAGGCCGTCGTTGCCGCCGACCCAGCCCACCTGGCTGCTCTGGCCGTTGGCCAGCAGGTCGAACTGCACGCCGTCCTGTGCCGACAGGGTGCTGACGCCGTTGCCGTCCAGGTCCAGCACGATCGGCGAGACGCCCATCGATTGCGCGGCGGCCAGCCGCGCGCCGGTCAGCGTGTGCAGGTCGAGCTGCGTCACCTCGGCCATGCCCATGCCCTGGATGTCCGCGGCGTCCAGCGCGTCGGCCTGGCCGTCGCTCATGGCCACGATCTGGGCCGTGGTCAGCGAGGCCACCTGGCCACCGTCCATCGCGACGAAGTCGTCGGTGGCCAGCCAGCCGATCTGCTGGGTGGTCAGGGTCGCGATCAGTCCGGCGTCCAGGCCGGCGATGTTGGCCGTGGTCAGGCCCTCGATCTGCGTCTGCGACAGGGCCTGGATCTGCGCGCTGCCGAACTCGTTGAAGTCGGCCGGCGCCAGGCCTGCCAGCGCGTCGGTGGTCAGCGCCCGGATCTGGCTGCTGCTCATCGCGCCGATGTGGTCGCCATTCAGCGCCGCCAGCTGGTCCGAGCTGAGCTGGGCGATGTCGAGCGTCTCCATCGCCGCGATCTGCGCGGTGGTGAAGCTGCCGAAATCTTCCGTGGTCAGCAGGCCGACCTGCACCGAGGTCAGGGCCACCACCTGCGCTGTGGTCAGCGCGGTGAACTGGTCACCGGTCAGGGCGTTCAGGTTCTCGGTGGCCAGGGTGGCGATCTGGGCCGTGCTCAGGCCTTGCACCTGTTGCTCGGTCAGCGATTGCAGCTGGCTGTCGGACAGCGCATTGAGCTGGTCGGTGCCCAGGGCGCCGATCTGGGCGCTGGTCAGCACCGAGATCGAGCTGTTGCTCAGGCCCGCCAGGTCGGCCGATTCGATCGCCCGGATCTGGGCGGTCGTCATCGCCACCAGCTGGTCCTCGTTGAGCACCCCGATCTGCACGCTGCTCAAGGCCACCAGGTCGGCGGTCTCCAGCGCCACGATCTGCGCGGTGGTCAGCGCGGCCAGGTCGGCGGTCTGCATCAGGCCGACGTCGGCCGAGCCCAGCGCGACGATCTGCGCCGTCGTCAGGTAGCTGAACTGGTCGGCCGTCAGCGAGTTGAGGTCGTCCGACGACAGGCTGGCCACCTGCGCCGTGGTCATGCCCTGCAGTTGCTGCTCGGTCAGCTGCTGGCGCTGGCCATCGCTCATGGCGTCGAGCTGCGCGGTGCTCATCGCGGCGATCTGGGCGGTGCCCAGACTGCCGATCTCGTCGGCGCCGATGCCGATGACCTGCGCGCTGCCGATGGCGCGGATCTGCGTCGTCGTCATTGCGGCCAGCTGGTCGGCGGTCAGGGCGGCGATGTCCGCGCTGTCGAACGCGGACACGCTGCGGGTGCTCAGCGACTGGATCTGGGCGCTGTCCAGGGCCGCCAGGTCGGCGGCTTGCAGCAGGCTGGCCTGGGTGGTGGTCAGCGCGGCGATCTGGGCCGTCGTCAGGGCGCGGAACTGGTCTTCGGTGAGTGAGTTGAGGTCGGCCGTCTCCAGGCTGATGATCTGCGCCGTGGTCAGTGCCTTCACCTGGTCAGCGGTGAACTGCTGGCGTTGGGCGTCACTCATCACATCGAGCTGCACGGTGGTCAGCGCGGCGATCTGGGCGGTGCCCAGGCTGCCGATCTCGTCGGCGCCGATGCCGGCGATGGCATCGCTGGTGATGGCCCGGATCTGGTGCGTGGTCAGCGCGGCCAGCTGGTCGGCGGTCAGTGCGGCGATGTCGACACTGTCCAGGGTGACCAGGCTGCGCGTGCTCAAGGCCTGGATCTGGGCACTGTCCAGGGCCGCCAGGTCGGCGGCTTGCAGCATGCTGGCCTGGCTGGTGGTCAGCTTGGCGATCTGTTCGGTCGTCAGCGCGCGGAACTGGTCCTCGGTCAGCGAGTTCAGGTCGTCGGTCGCCATGCGGGCGATCTGCACGGTGGTCAGCGCCTGCACCTGGGCGGCGCTCAGCTGCTGGCGCTGGGCATCGCTCATCTCGCCGAGCTGCAGGGTGGTCAGCGCGGCGATCTGGGCGGTGCTCAGGCTGCCGATCTCGTCGGCGCCGATGCCCACGATCTGGTCGCTGCCGATGGCGCGAATCTGGTGCGTGGTCATCGCGGCCAGCTGATCGGCGCCCAGCGCGGCCACGTCGGCGCTGTCGAAGGCGGCGATGTTGCGGGTGCTCAGGGCCTGGATCTGGGCGCTGTCCAGGGCCGCCAGATCGGCGGCCTGCAGCAGGCTGGCCTGGGTGGTGGTCAGGGCAGCGATCTGGGCCGTGGTGAGGGCACGGAACTGGTCTTCGGTCAACCCGTTCAGGTCGGCCGATTCCAGGCGGGCGATCTGCAGCGTGCTCAGCGCCTGCAGTTGATCGGCGCTCAGTTGCTGGCGCTGGGCGTCGCTCATCTCGCCGAGCTGCAGGGTCGTCAGCGCGGCGATCTGGGCGGTGCCCAGGCTGCCGATCTCGTCGACACCGATGCCCACGATGGCGGCACTGGAGATGGCGCGGATCTGGGCCGTGCCCATGGCGGCCAGCTGGTCGGCGCCGAGCGCGGCGATGTCGACGCTGTCGAGGGTGCCGACGTTGCGGGTGCTCAGGGCCTGCACCTGGGCGGTGCCCAGGGCGGCCAGGTCGGCGGCCACCAGCGCGTCGGCCTGCTCGGTGGTGAACGCGGCCACCTGCGCCGTGGTCAGCGCGGTGAACTGCGTGGCCGTCAGCGAGTTCAGGTCATCGGTCCCCATCCGGGCGATCTGCGTGGTGGTCAGCGCCTGCACCTGCTGGTCGGTCAGTTGCTGGCGTTGGGCGTCGCTCATCAGGTCGAGCTGCAGGGTGCTGAGCGCGGCGATCTGGGCGGTGCCCAGGCTACCGATTTCGTCGACACCGATGCCGGCGATGGCATCGCTGGCGATGGCGCGGATCTGTTGTGTGCTCAGACCGGCCAGCTGTTCTGCGCTCAGTGCGGTGATGTCGGCGCTGTCGAGGGTGGCGATGTTGCGTGTGCTGAGGGCCTGCAGTTGGGCGCTGTCCAGCACGGCCAGGCTGGCCGTCGCCAGCGCGCTGGCTTGGGCGGTGCCCAGTGCGGCGATCTGCGCCGTGCTCAGGGCGCGGAACTGCGATTCGGTCAGCGCGTTGAGATCCTCGCTCGTCATCGCGGTGATCTGGCGTGTCGAGAAGGCCTCGATCTGCGCGTCGGTCAGCTGGCGCAACTGGTCCGAGCCCAGCGCCGCCACCTGGGCGGTGCTCAGCGCGGCGATCTGGTCGCTGCCCAGGCCGGCCAGCACGTCGGCGCGCAGGCCGACGATGTCGGCCGTGCCGATGGCCTGCACCTGGGCGGTGGTCAGCGCCGCCAGCTGGCTGTCGCTGAGCGCGGCGAAGTCGGCGCTGTCCAGCGCCACGATGCCGGCGGTGGTGATGGCGCGGATCTGCGCCGTGCCCATCGCCGCCAGGTCGGCGGTCTCCAGCAGGCTGACCTGGGTGGTGGTGAGCGCGGCGATCTGCGCCGTGCCCAGGCCGCTGAACTGCTCTTCATTCAGGGCGTTCAGGTTGGCGCTGCTCATGCCGGCGATCTGCGCCGTGCTCAGTGCGCCGAGCTGGGCCGAGTTCAGGTTCACGAAGTGCGCGGTGTCCAGCGCGGCCAGCTGGCCGGTGCTCAGCACCGACAGCTGCGCGGTGGACAGGGCGCTCACCGCGTCCACGCTCAGCCCGCCGATGTCGGCGGTCTGCAGCGCCACGATCTGTGCGGTGCTCAGCCCGGCCACCTGCTCGACGCTGAGCGCGGCCAGGTCGGCGCTGTCCAGCGCCACGATGCCGGCGGTGGTGATGGCGCGGATCTGCGCGGTGCCCAGCGCAGCCAGGTCGGCGCTTTCCAGCGCACTGACCTGGGTGGTGGTCAGCGCGGCGATCTGGGCCGTGGTCAGGGCGCGGAACTGGTCTTCACTCAGTGCGTTCAGGTTGGCCGTGCTCATGCCGGCGATCTGCGCGGTGCTCAGCGCGGCGATCTGGGCCGAGCTCAGGTCCTGGAAGTGCGCGGTGCCCAGCGCAGCCAGCTGGCTGCTGCTGAGCGCGGCCATCTGGGTCGAGGACAGGGCGGTCACCGCCTCCGCGCTGAGGCCGCGGATGTCGACCGTCTGCAGCGCGGCCAGCTGGGCGGTGGTCAGGCCCGCCACCTGGTCGCCGCTCAACACGGCGAGGTCGGTGCTGTCGAAGGCCGCGATGGCGCGGGTGCTCAGGGCCTGCAGCTGGCTGCTGCTCAGCGCCATCAGGTCGGTGCTGTCCAGCGCCGCGGCGTGGGCCGAGGTCAGGGCGGCGACCTGGGCCGTGGTCAGCGCCTGGATCTGCGCCTCGGTCAGCGCATGCAGGTCTTCGGTGGTCATGGCCGCCACCTGCGCGGTGGTGAAGGCCTTGACCTGGTCTTCGCCCAGCTGTTGCAGCTGGTCAGAGCCCAGCGCGGCCACCTGGGCGGTGCTCAGCGCGGCGAGCTGGGCGGTGCCCAGTGCCGACAGCACCTCGGCACGCAGGCCGGCCATGTCAGCGGTCTCGATGGCCTTGACCTGGGCGGTGGTCAGTGCCGCCACCTGGGTGTCGCTCAGTGCGGCGAAGTCGGCGCTGTCCAGCGCCTTGATACCGGCGGAGGTCAGGGCGCGGATCTGGGCCGAGTCGAGCGCGGCCAGGTCGGCCGTCTCCATCACGCTGACCTGGGTGGTGGTGAGTGCGGCGATCTGGGCGGTGCTCAGGGCCTGGTACTGGCCTTCGGTCAGCGCCACCAGGTTGGCGGTGCTCAGGCCGGCGATCTGGGCCGTGCTCAGTGCGCCGATCTGGGCAGAGCCCAGGCCCTGCACGTCATCGGTGCCCAGCCCGGCCAGCTGGCGCGTGCTCAGCACCGCCAGTTGGGCGGTCGACAGCACGCTGACCGCCTCGGCGCTCAGGGCGCCGATGTCGGCCGAGCCCAGCGCCTTCATCTGCGCGGTGGTCAGGCCCGGCACCTGGTCGGCGGTGAGCGCGGCCAGGTCGTTGCTGTCCAGCGCCTTGATGCCGGCGGTCGACAGCGCGGCGATCTGCGCACTGCTCAGCATGGCCAGGTCGGTGGACTCCAGCGCGCCGATCTGGGCGCTGGTGAGGGCCGCCACCTGGGCGGTGCTCAGGCCGGCAAAGGTTTCAGCGCGCAGGGCGTTGAGGTTGTCGGTGGTCAGGCCGGCGATCTGGGTGCTGCCCAGACCGCGCAACTGGTCGGTGGTCAGCGCGTCGAAATGGGCGGTGCCCAGCGACTCGAGCTGGCCCACGCTGAGGACGCTGAACTGCTTGCTGCCCAGGCCGGCAATGGCCTCGGCGCTGATGCTGGCCATGTCACCGGACTGGATGGCCCCCAGCTGCGCGGTGCTGAACGCGCCCAGCTGGGCCGAGTTCAGGCCCGCCAGGCCGGCGCCGTCCAGCGACGAGATGACCGAGGTGTTGAGTGCCGCGATCTGCGCGGTCGACAGGGCGGCCAGGTCGTTGCTGTCCAGGCTGGCGAACTGCTTGCTGGTCAGCGCGGCGATGCTGCTGGTGGTGAACGAGGCGAACTGGTCGGTCGTCAGTGCATTCAGGTCTTCGGTGGTCAGGGCCGCCACCTGTCGGGTGCTCAGGCCGCGCAGCGTGGCCGTGTCCAGGGCCTGCCACTGGGCGCTGTCCAGGGCACCCAGCACGCGGGTGCCCATGGCGGCCAGGTCGGCACTGCCGAGGCCGGCCAGCGCGTCGGTGCTCAGGCTGCCGATGTCGGCCGACTGGATCGCGGCGATCTGCGCGGTGTTCAGCGCCGCCAGCTGGGCCGAGCCCAGGCCGGCCAGGTCGGTGCTGTCCAGCGCCACGATCTGGGCGGTGGTCAGCGCGGCGATCTGGGCGGTGGTCATCACCGCCAGGTCGGCGCTGTCGAGGCTGGCGAACTGGCGCGTGCTCAGCGCCGCGATGGCGCCGGTCGACAGCGACGCCAGCTGCACGCTGCTCAGCGCGTTCAGGTCGTCGGTGGTCAGGCTGGCGACCTGCGTGGTGGTCAGCGCGCGCAGCTGGGTCGAGCTGAGTGCGCTGAACTGGTCGGAGCCCAGCGCGGCCAGCTGGGCCGTGCTCAGCGACGCCAGTTGCGACGAGGTGAGCGCGGCCACGCCGTCGGTGCTCAGCCCGGCGAGGTCGGCGGTCTGCAGCGCGCGAACGGCGCTGGTGCCCAGCGCGGCGATCTGGGCCGTCGACAGGATGGCCAGGTCGGCACTGTCCAGCGCCGTGATGGCGGCGGTGCCCAGCGCGCGGATCTGCGCGGTGGTCATCCCGGCCAGGTCGGCGCTTTCCAGGGCGGCCACCTGGCGGGTGGTCAGCGCGGCGACCTGGGCCGTGGTCAGTTGCGAGAACTGCTCGGTGGTCAGCGCATTCAGGTCATCGCTGCCCAGGGCGGCGATCTGGGTGCTGGTCAGGGCACGCAGCTGGGTCGAGCCCAGGGTGCCCAGCTGGTCGCTGCTCAGGGCGGCCAGCTGGCTGGTGCTGAGGCTGGCCATCTGGCTGGCGCTCAGGCCGGTCAGCGCGTCGGTGCTCAGGCCCACCAGGTCGGCAGACTCCAGCGCGCGCAGTTGCGACGTGGTCAAGCCCGCCACCTGGGCCGAGTCCAGCGCGCCCAGATCGGCGCTGTCCAGCGCCTTCAGCGCGGCAGTGCCCAGGCCGCGGATCTGGTCGGGTCGCAGGGCGGCCAGGTCGGCCGACTCCAGGTTGGCGGCCTGGGCGCTGGTCAGGGCGCCCAGCTGGTTCACCGACATCGCGGCGAACTGCTCGGTGGTCAGGGTGTTGAGGTCGGTGCTGCCCAGCCCGGCGAGCTGGCTGGTGCCCAGCGCGGCGATCTGCGTCGACGACAGCGCCTGCAGCTGCACCGAATCCAGCGCGGCCAGCTGGCCGGTGGTCAGGGCGGCCACCTGCGCGGCGCTCAGCACGCCGATCTGGCTGCTGCTCAGGCCGGCCAGGTCGGCGCTCTGGATGGCGGCGATCTGGCTGGTGCTCAGGCTGGCCAGCTGGCCATCGGTCAGCGCGGCGAGGTCGGCGCTGTCGAGCGCGGCGATGCCGGCGGTGCTGAGCGCGCGCAGCTGCGACGAGCTGAGCGCGGTCAGGTCGTCGGATTGCAGGCTGCTGATCTGTGCGGTGGTCAGTGCGCCCAACTGCGCCGCGTTCAGCGATGCGAACTGGTCGGTGGTCAGCGCGTTCAGGTCGTCGCTGGCCAGCGAGGCAATCTGGGTCGAGCCCAGGCCGCGCAATTGGTCGGTGCCCAGCACCTGCAGTTGGTCACTGGTCAGGGCGCCCAGCTGGGCCGTGCTGAAGGCGGCCAGTTGCGTGCTGCCCAGGCCGGACAGGCTGGCCGTGCTCAGGCCCGGCAGCTCGGCGGTGTCGATGGCGCGCAGTTGGGCGGTCGACATGGCCGCCACCTGGTGCGAGCCCAGGGCGGCCAGGTCGGCGCTGTCCAGCGCGGCGATGGCGGCGGTGCCCAGCGCCCGTTGCTGGGTGCTGGTCAGCGCGGTCAGCAAGGCGGTGCCCAGGTCGGCCACCTGGGCCGTGCCCAGGGCGGCGATCTGGCCGCTGGTCAGGGCCTGGAACTGCGGCGCACTCAGGCTGTTGAGGTCGTCGGATGCCAGGGCGGCGATCTGGTCGGTGCCCAGGCCGCGCAGCTGGGCGCTGCCCAGCGCCTGCCATTGGTCGCTGCCCAGGCTGTCGAGCTGGGCGGTGCTCAGCGCCCGCAGCTGGCTGGTGCTCAGGCCGGCCAGCGCGGTGCTGCCCAGGCCGGCCAGGTCGACCGCGTCGATGGCGCGCAGCTGGGCGGTGGTCAAGGCGGCCACCTGGGCCGGGCTCAACACGGCCAGGTCGACGCTGTCGAGGGCAGCCACGCTGGCGCTGCTCAGGCCGCGGATCTGGGCGCTGCTCAGCGCGGCCAGGTCGGTGCTTTCCAGCGCCGCGGCCTGGGCCGTGGTCAGGGCCGCCAGCTGGGTGGTGGTCAGCGCCTGGAACTGCGTGCTGGTCAGGGTGTTCAGGTCATCGCTGCCCAGGGCCGCGATCTGGCTGGTGCTCAGGCCACGCAGCGCGGTGGGCGCCAGGTTCACCCACTGGTCGGTGGTCAGGGCGGCCAGCTGCGTGCTGCTCATGGCGGCCAGCTGGGCGCTGCCCAGGCCGGCGATCGCAGCATCGCCCAGGCCGGCCAGGTCGGCCGACTCGATCGCCCGCAACTGGGTGGTGCTCAGCGCGGCCACCTGGTTCGAGCCGAGCGCGGCGATGTCGGTGCTGTCCAGCGCCACGATGGCGGCGGTGCTCAGGTTGCGCAACTGGCCGCTGGTCAGTGCGGCCAGGTCGCTGCTCTCCAGCTGGCTGATCTGCGCCGTGGTGAGTGCAGCCACCTGCGCATTGCTCAAGGTCGGCACTTGTGCTGTGGTCAGCGCGTTCAGGTCGTCGCTGGCCAGGGCCGAGAGCTGGGCGGTGCTCAGCGCACGCAGCTGGGTCGAGCCCAGCGCCTGCCATTGGTCCGAGGTCAGTGCGGCGAGCTGGCCATTGCTCAGCGCGGTCACCTGGCCGGCGCGGAGGGCGGCCACCGCGGCGACGTCGAGACCGGCGATGTCGGCCGAATCGATGGCGCGCACCTGGCCCGTGCTGAGGCCTGCCACCTGGTCGGCACTGAGCACGGCGAGGTCGGCGCTGTCGAGCGCGGCGATGCCGGCCGTGTTGAGGCCACGCAGCTGTGCGCTGCTCAGGGCGGCCAGGTCGGCGCTTTCGAGGTTGGCCACCTGGTCGGTGGTCAGCGCGCCGATCTGGCGCGAGCTCAGCTTGCCGAAGTCGTCGGCGCTCAGCGCGTTGAGGTCGGCGGTGCTCAGCGAGGCGATCTGCGCCGTGGTCAGGCGGGCGAGCTGGGCCGAGCCCAGGCTGGACAGCGAGCCGGCAATGGCGTCCACCTGCGCGGTGCTCAGCGCCGCCATCTGCGCACTGCCCAGTGCGTTGAGGCGGTCGGCGTCCAGGCCGGCCAGGTCGTTGGCGTCGAGCGCACGCAGCTGGGTCGTGCTCAGCGCGGCGATCTGGTGGGTGCCCATCACCGCAAAATCGGTGCTGTCGAGGGCGGCGATCTGGTTGCTGGTCAGGCCCCGGATCTGGGCGGTGCTCAATGCCGTCAGGTCGTCGGTGGCCAGCTGGGCCACCTGGTCGGTGCTCAGGCTGGCCAGTTGCGCCGTGGTCAGCGCCTGGAATTGCCCGGCGGTCAGCGCGTTGAGGTCGTCACTGCCCAGGCTGGCCAGCTGTGCCGAGCTCAGGCCGCGCAGCTGGGTCGAGCCCAGGGCCTGCAGCTGGTCGGTGCTCAGGGCGTCGATCTGGTCAGTGCTCAGCGCCCGGATTTGCTTGGACGCCAGGGTGGCCAGCATGTCGCTGCTCAGCCCGGGCAGGGCGGCACTGGTGATGGCCTGCAGCTGGCTGGAGCTCAGCGCGGCCAATTGGTCAGAGCGCAGCGCGGCGATGTCGTCGCTGTCGAGCGCGGCGACAGACTGGGTGCTCAGCCCGCGCATCTGCCCGCTGGACAGCGCGGCGAGGTCAGTGCTTTCCAGGCTGGCGGCCTGCAGCGTGGTCAGCGCGCTCAGCTGCTTGCTGGTCAGCGTCTGGAACTGCTCGTTGCTCAGGATGTTGAGGTCGTCGGTGGACAGCGCGGCCAACTGGGCCGAGCCCAGCCCGCGCAACTGGGTGGCGCCCAGGGCGCCCCATTGGTCGGTGGTCAGTGCCGCCAGCTGGTCGCTGGTGAGCGCGGCGATCTGGGCCGAGCCCAGGCTGGCCATGGCATCGCTGCCCAGGCCGACGATGTCGTCGGCGGGCAGCGCGGCGATCTGGGCGGTGCTCAGGCCGGCCAGCTGCGCGGTGCTCAGCACGGCCAGGTCGTTGCTGTCGAGCGCGCTGATGCCTTCGGTGCCCAGGGCGCGCAACTGCGCACTGCTCAGCGCAGCGAGGCTGGCCGAGGCCAGTTGGTCGATCTGGATGCTGGTCAGTGCGTCCAGCTGGCGGCTGCTCAAGCCTTGCAGCTGCGTGGGCGTCAGGGCGTTCAGGTCATCGCTGCCCAGCGCGGCGATCTGCGCCGTGCTCAGGCCGCGCAGCTGGCTGCTGGTCAGCACCGCCAGCTGGTCGCTGCCGAGTGCGTCGATCTGCGCGTTGCTCAGGCCGGCGATCTGCGCGCTGCCCAGGGCGGCCAGTTGGTCGCTGCCCAGGCCGACCATGTCGGCGCTGGCTATGGCCCGCAACTGGGCCGTGGTCAGCGATGCCACCTGCGTCGGGGTCAGGGCTGCGATGTCGGCACTGTCCAGCGCCGCCAGCTGCACGCTGTTGAGCCCACGCACCTGTGCGGTGGTCAGGGCGGCGATGTCGGCGCTTTCCAGCTGCGACACCTGGGCCGAGGTCAGCGCCGCGATCTGGCGGCTGCTGAGGGCGGCGAACTGGCTGTCGGTCAGCGCGTTGAGGGCGTCGGTCGACAGGCCGGCGATCTGGGCGGTGCTCAGGCCGCGCAGCTGGGCATTGCCCAGCGCAGCCAGCTGGTCCGAACCCAGGCTGGCCAGTTGCTCGGGCGTCAGCGCCCCAAATTGGGCGCTGGCCAGGTTGGTCAGGCCGGTGTTGCCCAGCCCGGCCAGGTCGGCGGTGTCGATCGCGGCAATCTGGGCGGTCGTCAGCGCGGCCAGCTGCTCGGCGGTCAGCACGGCGATGTCGGCACTGTCCAGCGCCACGATGCCGGCGGTGGTGATGGCGCGAATCTGCGCGCTCGACAGGGCGGCCAGGTCGTCGGTGTCGAGGTTGGCGATCTGGTTCGTCGTCAGCGCGGCGATCTGTGCCGTGCTCAGGCCCTGGAACTGCGGCGATGCGCTCAGGGCGTTGAGGTCTTCGGTGGCCAGCCGGGCCACCTGGGTGGTGGTCAGTGCGCGCAGCTGGGCCGCGCTCAACGCGCTCAGCTGGTCGGAGCTCAGCGTGTCGAGCTGTTCGCTGGTCAGTGCAGCGACCTGGTTCGAGACCAGGCTGGCGATGACACGCGTCTCCACGGTCGACAACTCGGTGGCGTCCAGCGCGCGCACCTGCGCCGTGTTCAGCGCACCGACCTGGCCGGCCGAGAGGGTATTGAGGTCAGCCGCGTCCAGGGTGCCCACGGCCGCGGTCGACAGGGCGCGCACCTGTGCCGTGCTCAGCGCGGCCAGCGTGTCGCTGTCGAGCGCATCCACCTGCGCGGTGGTCAGTGCGCCCACCTGGCTGGTGCCAAGGGCGGCGATCTGCAGTGTCGACAGGGCCTGCAAGTCGTCGATGGCCAGCGCGCTCACCTGGGTGGTGGTGAAGCCACGCATCTGCGATGTGCTCAGCGACTGCAACTGGTCGGCGCCCAGCGCGTCCACCTGCGCTGTGGCCAGCGCGGCGATCTGCAGCGAGCTCAGGCTGCCCAGCGTCTCGACGGACAGCGAGGGCACCTCGGTGCTGGCGATGGCCCGCACCTGGGCGGTGGTCAGCGCGCTGATCTGCGGGGCGGTGAAGGCTTCCAGCGCGCCGCTGTCGAGCGCGGTGATCGCCGTGGGCACGATGGCACGCACCTGCAGCACGCTCATCGCCGCCAGGCTGTCGTGCCCGAAGGCGGCCACCTGGTCAGCCACCAGCTTGCCGATGTTGGCGGGCGGAATCGCCATCGTCTGCTCGGCCGACAGCGCGGCGATCTGATCGATGCTGAAGGCCTGCCAGTCCGTGGCCTTGAGCGCCGCGATCTGGGCCGGCGTCATCGCGGCGATTTCGGCGGGGCTCAGGGTGGTGATGATCGTGGCCATATATCAAGTCCTTCGGCGCAAGTGGTTTTGCAGCAAGCTCTGGTGTGGGTGTTGTCGGTGGTGTCCGCCCGGACAGGGCATGGACGGCACCTTCAGCGCGTTCCTCGTCGGCATATCGGGAGGGCCTCGACGCAACTTGAGCGCCGAATCGATCAGACAGACGAGGGAACGCCCTTTTCACGCTGCCTGACAGCTTGAGGCTCAAGGTTTCCGACAGCGGGCCGATAACAGGGCGATTGGCGATGCTTATCCGCCCTCTTGCAGGGCGGCCGGCCGGCACCATGGCTGAGCACGGACTGGACTGGTCCGTGCCCTGTGACCATGGCCGATTCCCAAGACCGCAACCTACCCGCCTCAGAGAAGAAGATCCGCAAGGCCCGCCAGGACGGCCAGGTGGCGCGTTCGCGCGACCTGGCGCACCTGATGGTGGTAGGCGGGGGCGGTGCGATGCTGGTGCTGCTGATGCCGCGCCTGGGCGACTGGCTCGCCCGCCTGCTGAGCACCGGCCTGCGCTTCGACCTGCAGGCCCTGGCCCAGCCCGATGCCATGACGCGCCAGCTGGCCACGCTGGGCTGGGCCTGGCTGATGGTGCTGCTGCCGCTGGGCGCCGTCGGCATCGCGCTGGCGCTGGGCGCCAGCCTGGCATCGGGCGGCTGGAACTTCACCTTCAAGCCGCTGGCGCCCAAGTTCAGCAAGCTCGATCCGCTGGCGGGCCTGGGCCGCATGGTCTCGGGCCAGCACCTGGGCGATCTGGTCAAGGCCAGCGTGCTGGCGCTGCTGCTGGGCACGGTGGGCGGGGTCTGGCTCTACCTGCACCTGGGCCAGTTCCACGATGCACTGACCATGCCGCTGCCGGTGGCGCTGGCCCACACCGGGCAATCACTGCTGAACGGCCTGGCGCTGCTGCTGGTGGTGCTGGTGGTGTTTGCCGCCATCGACGTGCCGCTGCAGCGGCTGAACCTGCGCAACCGCCTGAAGATGAGCCACCAGGAGGTCAAGCAGGAGCACAAGGAGGCCGAGGGCAACGTCGAGATGAAGGGCCGCATCAAGGCGCGCATGCGCGAGATGGCCAAGAAGCGCATGCTGGCCGCGGTGCCCAAGGCCGACCTGGTGGTGATGAACCCCACCCACTACGCGGTGGCGCTGAAGTACGACGAAGGCGCGATGGCCGCGCCGCGCGTGGTGGCCAAGGGCGCCGACCTGATGGCGCTGAAGATCCGCGACATCGCCCGCGAGCACCAGGTGCCGGTGCTGCAGTCGCCGCCGCTGGCGCGTGCGCTCTACACCCACACCGAGGTCGACCACGAGATCCCGGCGCGGCTGTTCTCGGCCGTGGCCCAGGTGCTGGCCTATGTCTACCAGCTGCGCGCGGCCATGGCCGGGCGCGGCGCGATGCCCAACGAGCTGCCGCCGATCGCGGTGCCGCCCGACCTTGATCCGCAGACGGCACCCGATGCCCAGCCTGCCACGGATGCCCATGCAGAGGCCACACCCTAAGCCATGAACCCGCTGATCGCACAGATGAAGGGCCTGCTCGAAGGCCGGCTGGCCACCCAGGCCGCGGCCAAGCTGGGCGTCAGCGCCACGCTGCTGAAATCGCTGGGCGCGCCGATCTTCATCGTGCTGGTGCTGGCGATGATGGTGCTGCCGCTGCCGCCGTTTGCGCTGGACCTGCTGTTCACCTTCAACATCGCGATGGCGCTGATGGTGGTGATGGTGGCTGCCAACATGGTGCGCCCGCTGGACTTTGCCGCCTTTCCCACCGTGCTGCTGGTCACCACGCTGCTGCGGCTGAGCCTGAACGTGGCCTCCACCCGGGTGGTGCTGCTGGAAGGCCACAACGGCGCCGGCGCCGCCGGCAAGGTGATCGAGAGCTTCGGCCACTTCCTGATCGGCGGCAACTTCGCGGTCGGCTTGATCGTCTTCGCGGTGCTGGTGGTGATCAACTTCATCGTCGTCACCAAGGGCGCCGAGCGCATCGCCGAGGTGGGCGCGCGCTTCACGCTGGATGCCATGCCCGGCAAGCAGATGGCGATCGACGCCGACCTGAACGCCGGCCTGATCGACGAGAAAGAGGCCAAGCGCCGCCGGCTCGAGGTGGGCGAAGAGGCCGACTTCTTCGGCTCGATGGACGGCGCCAGCAAGTTCGTGCGCGGCGATGCCATCGCCGGCATGCTGATCCTGGTGATCAACATCGTCGGCGGCTTCCTCATCGGCGTGGTCAGCCACGGCCTGAGCGCCGGTGATGCCGCCGACCGCTACGTGCTGCTGGCGGTGGGCGACGCGTTGGTGGCGCAGATCCCCGGGCTGCTGATCTCGGTGGCCGCGGCGATGGTGGTCTCGCGCGTGGGCAAGGAGCAGAACATCGGCAGCCAGATCGGCAGCCAGGTGTTCGGCAGCAGCAAGGCGCTGGGCGTCACCGCCGGCATCATCGGCACGCTGGGGCTGATCCCGGGCATGCCGCATCTGGTGTTCCTGATGATCGCTGGCGCGCTGGGCACGCTGGCCTGGTGGCTGGCACGGCGCGACAAGCTGGCCGCCGCGGCCCCGGCCGCGCCACCGCCCGATGCCCAACCCGCCAATGCCGAGGCCAGCTGGGACGACCTGCAGCCGGTCGACACGCTGGGCCTGGAGGTGGGCTACCGGCTGATCGCGCTGGTCGACAAGACCCGCGCCGGCGACCTGCTCAGCCGCATCAAGGGCGTGCGCAAGAAGTTTGCCGGCGAGGTGGGCTTTCTGCCGCCGGCGGTGCACATCCGCGACAACCTGGAACTCAAACCCAGCGCCTACCGCGTGCTGCTGCGCGGCGCCGTGGTGGGCGAGGGCGAGGCCTTCCCGGGCATGCTGCTGGCCATCAACCCGGGCGGCGCCACGGTGAAACTGCCGGGCACGCCCACCACCGATCCGGCCTTCGGCCTGCCCGCCACCTGGATCGAGGAGCGCCAGCGCGAAATGGCCCAGATGAACGGGTTTACGGTGGTTGATTGCGCGACCGTCGTGGCGACCCATCTTTCACACTTGATGCAAGTGAACGCAGCTCGCCTGCTGGGTCGTGTGGAGACCCAGCAACTCGTGGAGCACGTCACCAAGCAGGCCCCCAAGCTCATCGAGGACGTGATTCCCAAAATGGTCGGCATCGCCACATTGCAGAAGGTGCTGCAGCTGCTGCTGGACGAAGGCGTGCACATCCGCGACATGCGCTCGATCGTCGAGTGCATCGCCGAGCATGCCGCGGTGGCCACCGATCCGGCCGAGCTGGCCCGCCGCATCCGCGTGCACCTGGCACCGGTGATCGTGCAGCAGATCTACGGCCCGGTGAAGGAGCTGGATGTGATCGCGCTGGAGCCCGAGCTCGAGCGCCTGGTCAGCCAGGCCCTGAACTCGCCGCACGGCGCTGCGCTGGACCCCGGCGTGGCCGACACCCTCACCCGCGAGGCGGCCAACACCGCCCGCAAGCAGGAAGACCTGGGCATGCCCGCCTGCCTGCTGGTGCCCGACGCCATCCGCGTGCCGATGGCGCGGCTGCTCAAGCGCGCGGCGCCGCGGCTGAAGGTGCTGGGGCACAGCGAGATTCCTGAGACCCATTCGATCCGCATCGGCAACATCATCGGAGCTGGCACATGAACGTGAAGCGCTTTACAGCCAAGACCGCCCGCGAGGCGCTGGCACTGGTGCGCGAGGCCCTCGGTGACGACGCGGTCGTGCTGTCCACCAAGCCCTCGGGCGATGGCGTGGAGGTTCTGGCCCTGGCCCCCGAAGGCATGGCCCGCATTCAGCAGGCCGCCGCGCAGGCGCCGGTGCAGCGCGCTGCACCGCCGGTGGTGGTGCCGGCCCCGCCGACCCTGACGCGCCCGGCCACGCTGGCCGAACGCATCGCCGCCCGTGGTGAACGCTTCGATGCGCGTGTCGAGCCGCGGCTGGAGCCCACGCTGGGCGACAGCGCGCCGTCGCGTTTCGACCCCAGCCGCAGCGCCGCAATGCCCGAACCCGGCTTCGATCAGTCGGTAGCAAGGGATGTCGAGACACTCGGCATGAGCACGCTGACCTTCCAGGACTATGTGCGCGAGCGCATGCTCAAGCGCCGCCAGGCCGAGCTGGCCCAGCAGGCACCGTCGCTGCCCGCGGCCCTGGCCGCCCGCGCCACGGCGCCGCAGGCCGCCACCGCGGCCCCTGCGACGGCGCAGCCGCTGCGGGTGGTCGCCAGCGAAGGCCGCCGCGCCGATGCCGCACCGCCCGAGCGCCATGCCGCGCTGCGTGAGCGCATCAACGCCAAGGCCGCCAGCACGGCACCGCGCCGCGAGCCGCCGGTGCTGCGCGACGAGATCCGCCTGGCCGGCCCCGGCCAGCACGACGTGCTGGGCGACAGCACCTCGCTGCGCGAGCGCGGCGAAGCGATGGGCGAACTGCGTGGCGAGCTGCGCTCGGTGCGCGCGCTGATCGACGAGCGCTTCGGCATGCTGGCCTTCATGGAGCGGCTGCAGCGTGATCCGCGCCAGGCCGGGCTGTCGCAGAAGCTGTTCGACGCCGGGCTGTCACCGGCGCTGGTGCGCAAGCTGGTGCAGAGCCTGCCCGACGCACAGCAGGCGCCTGACGAACTGGCCTGGGCGGCCGGCGTGCTGGAGCGCAACCTGCACACCGACGAGCACGAGCTGCCGCTGGAAGACCACGATGGCGTGCTCGCGCTGATCGGCCCCACCGGCGTGGGCAAGACCACCAGCACGGCCAAGCTGGCGGCGGCCTTCGCCACCAAGCATGGCGCCGCCAATCTCGGCCTGATCACGCTGGACGCCTACCGCGTGGCCGCCCACGAGCAGCTGCGCACCTATGGCCGCATCCTGGGCGTGCCGGTGCACACCGCGCACGACCGCGCCTCGCTGGAAGACCTGCTGGAGCTGCTGTCGGCCAAGAAGCTGGTGCTGATCGACACCGCCGGCATGGCCCAGCGTGATGCCCGCACCAAGGAGCTGCTGGACATGCTGCAGCATCGTTCGATCAAGAAGCTGCTGGTGATCAACGCCGCCGCGCAGGGCGAGACGGTCGAGGACGTGATGGTGGCCTACGGCGTGCCGCAGTGCCATGGCGTCATCGTCAGCAAGCTCGACGAGGCGGTCAAGCTGGGCCCGGCGCTGGACGCGCTGATCCGCCACCGCGCCCGCGTGGTCGGCGTGGCCAACGGCCAGCGGGTGCCCGAAGACTGGCACCGCCTGTCGGCCCAGTCGCTGGTGCAGCGGGCGCTGCGCGGCGGTGGCAGTGCGTCGTGAAAGCTCGACGCCAGCGAAGTCAACCTGGTGTTCGCGGCCATGCACGGTGCGGGTTATCCGGGGCCGTCGTTGTCGGGTCCGGGCGCCCCGTTGCATGCCTGATCGCCGATCGACGCCCTTGCCCATCAACCAGTCCACCCTGCCGTCCATGCCCGCCCAGCCCCTCCGTCGCCCCGCCGCCCCGCGTGACCAGGCCGATGGCCTGCGCCAGCTGTTTGCCGGCCGCGAGCCGCGCTTCGTGCCCCTGGTGCACAACCCCCAGGTCAATGGCACCGGCGTGGTGATGGAGCGGCTGTGTGCCGCCTTTGCCGAGCAGGGCCTGCGCACGCTGGTGGTGGACGCGGCCGACAGCGCATCACCGCCGCACGAGCTGGCCTCGGTCGACCTGGCGGCCTGCATCGAGCCGCTGTCCGACCAAGTGTCGTACCTCGCCGCCCGCGGCCTGGCCATGCAATACCTCGACAGCCGGGCCACGCTGAGCGGTTTTCTCGACGCGCTGCGCAGCGCGGCGCCGGCGGCCGACGTGGTGCTGCTGCATGCCGGCGCGCTGGACCTGCGCCGCATGTTTGCCGGCCGCGCGCCGCGCCCCATGCTGCTGGCCGGCAACCGGCCCGACAGCCTGACACATGCCTACACCTCGATGAAGCTGCTGTCACAGCGCCTGGGCGCGCTGGCCTACGACCTGGTGGTGGCCGGCGACGTGAGCGAGCGCCGTGCCCAGCGCATGGGCGATCGCCTGGCCGAATGTGCCGACCACTTCCTGGGTGCCGCGCTGCGCCAGGTGGCGGTGGTCGATCCGATGGCGGCAGCGAGCAGCCCGCTGACGGCCGACCTGTGCCGGCTGGCTGCCGACCTGGCGGCCACGTTGCCCGGCGCAGCGCCCGCCAATGCGCTGGCCGAGCTGCCCGCCTACCCCGCAAAACAAGCGTCCCAACGTCGGCCCGCGTCAGTCGGCCGCATGAATTGAATCGACCGGAGCATGATGAACATGTACACCGCCAAGGGCCGCCTCGACGCGAACGCGCTGCTCAAGCAATACAGCCCGCTGGTGCGCCGCCTGGCCCACCAGATGATCGCCAAGCTGCCGGCCAACGTGGAACTGGACGACCTGATCCAGGTCGGCATGATCGGCCTGTCGGATGCGCTGACCCGCTTCGATTCGGCGCATGGCGTGCAGTTCGAGACCTTCGCCACCCAGCGCATCCGCGGCGCCATGCTCGACGAGCTGCGCGGCAACGATTGGATGAGCCGCGGCGACCGCCGCCATCAGCGCAGCATCGAGTCGGCGGTGCACAAGCTCGAGCAGGTGCTCAAGCGGGCACCGCACGAGAGCGAGATCGCCGCCGAAATGGGCCTGACGCTGACCGCCTACCAGGAGCTGCTGGGCAAGGTGCGTGGCACCCAGCTGGTGTACCTGGAGGACATGACCGGTGACGACGGCGACGACGACTACCTCGACCGCCACGCCACCGACGACGAGGCCAACCCGCTGGCGATGCTGCAGGACCGGCGCATGCGCGAGGCGCTGGTCGCAGCGATCAAGAACCTGCCCGAACGCGAGCAGTACGTGATGAGCATGTACTACGAGCATGACATGAACCTCAAGGAGATCGCGGCCGTGCTGAAGGTGACCGAAAGCCGGGTCTGCCAGCTGCACAGCCAGAGCATCGCCCGCCTGCGCAGCAAGCTGCGCGCCTGGTGATGAACCGCCGCTCGGCCGGGCGATAGGCCCCGCTCGAAGCCGGTCGGGCGATTTCCCGTGTCCAGCCTATCCAGCACCGCGCCGGGGTTAGCAGTCCCCGGCGGCGGGTCGGGCCCGTCGTGGCCCCGCCTCCCCGTACGAGACTGCCATGTTGAACCTGCTGCGCCGCCCCCGCCCTGAACCGTCCCCAGCCGAATCGACGCTGGCCGCTGCGGCGGCAAATCGCCCGCCCGACGCGCCGGCGCTGCTGACCGACCTGGCCGCGCGCGCGTCCACGCTGGGCCGCGAGGCGGCCGAGGTGCGTGGCGCGATCGATGATGCCCACCAGCAGGCCGGCCGCTAGGCCCAGGCTGTGAACGCGCTGGCCGCCGAGCTGGGCGCCGTCAACCGGGCGCAGGACACCATCGTGCAGCAGTCGGGCGCGGGCCAGCGTGCGGTGGCACTGGCGCGCGACGTGGTGGAGCAGGTCGGCGCCGAGGTCTCGGCGGTGGTGGGCACGCTGCGCGAAGTGTCCGAGGCCGCGGGCCAGATCAGCCAGATTGCGCTGCAGACCCGGCTGGTGGCCTTCAACGCCTCGGTCGAGGCCAAGCGCGCCGGCGAGGCCGGGCGCGGCTTCGGCGTGGTGGCCGATGCGGTGAAGGACCTCGCCGCCCGGGTGGAGGCCACGTCCAAGCAGATCTTGGGCACGGTGGCCCAGCTCGATGCCCGCATCGCGGCGCTGGCCCGCGACATCCAGCGCCAGTCCGATGGGCAGCCGCAGGGCGCGGTGCATGCCGCGCTGGGCGAGGTGGTGACCGGCGTCGAGCGCATCGCCCAGGCGGCCACGCAGAGCCACGGCGTGTGCGATGCGCTGGTCAGCCGCATGGCCGGCATCGAGGGCGAGATGCAGGCCACCATGGGCGTCTTCGCCGTCTCGCTGCGCCGCACCGAGACGCTGTTGGACCTGTCGGAGCACCTGCTGCAGGTGACCGCCGACGCCGGCGTGCAGACGGCCGACACGCCCTTCGTGCAAGCGGCACAAGCGGCGGCCGGGCGCATCGCGCAGGCGTTGGAGCGCGCGTTGCGCGAAGGCCGCATCGATGCGGCAGCGCTGTTCGACGAGCAGTATGTGCCGGTGGCGGGCAGCGCGCCGGCCCAGCACCTGACGCGCTTTTCCACGCTGGCCGACAAGTTGTTCCCGGCGGTGCAGGAGGCGGTGCTGGCGTTGAGCAACCAGGTGGTGTTCTGCATCGCCGCCGACCGCAATGGCTACATCGCCTGCCACAACCAGCGCTACAACCAGGCCCAGCGCCCGGGCGACGTGGTATGGAACACCGCCAACTGCCGCAACCGCCGCATCTTCAACGACCGCACCGGCCTGCGCTCGGCACGCAATGCCCAGCCCTTCCTGCTGCAGACCTACCGCCGCGACATGGGTGGTGGCCAGTTCGTGCTGCTGAAGGAGGCTGCCGCACCGATCACCGTGGCCGGGCGCCACTGGGGCGGGCTGCGGCTGGCCTACCGGTTCTGATGCGGACCGTTGTCGGTCGGGCTTGAGCGCGGCATCAGCGTGACATCAGCGCGTGCTCGCAATCGGGCACGTCGCAGTCATTGCACACCCAGCGCCTGGCCGCAGCCTGCGCGTCGCGGTCGGCCAGCCGCGTGAACAGCCCGCTGCCCGCCACGGCACGCGCGCGCAGCAGCGGCGCCACCGCGTCCAGCGCGGCCTCCACCCGCGCCGCACCCTGGCCGGCCACCAGCGACCAGGGCAGGGCATGGTCGATCAGCAGCGCACGCACCCGGCGGTCGACTGGCACGCGCACCTGCGGGCCATCGCGCTGCAGGCCGTCGGGCACCCAGGCGATGTCGAGTGCGGTCAGCAGGGTCAGGTGGCAGCGGCGCTGCTGTTCGACGGCATAGGGCACCAGGCTGCGGTCGTCGAACAGCAGGTCGCTGTAGACGGCGGTCATCAGCGCGGTGGTGTCGCACACCACCACGTCGTGGTGCGCGGCGGCGGCATCGATCAGCCGGTGCTGGGCCTCGGCGATGGCGGGCTGTTCGTGCGGGCGTGGTGTGCGGCCCGCGGTGTTGCACCAGTGGCGCAGGTGTTCACCCACCCAGGTGCAGCGCAGCCCGCTCAGCGCGGCGATGCGGTCGGCCAGCGCCTGCGCCAGCACGGTCTTGCCGGTGCTTTCGGCGCCGACGATGGCAATGCGGATGGCCTCAGCCATGGCGCGCCTGGGCTGAAGCCAGCGCCGCCCAGGCGCGCCAGCCCACCACCGACAGCCCGGCGAACAGCGCGTACAGCGCCACCGTCAGCCACAGTCCCTTGATGGCGAACAGCCCCACGCTGACCAGGTTGACGGCAAACCACACCGGCCAGTTGTCGACCCACTTGCGCGCCAGCAGCACCTGGCCGGTGATGCTGGCCACGGTGGGCAGCGAGTCGAGGTAGGGCACGTCGCTGTCGGTGATCCGGTCGAGCAGCACGCCCAGCAGCGGCCAGGCGGCCGCCGTCAGCGCCAGCGCCCACCAGCGTGCCCGCGGCCCCAGCCAGCGCACCCGCAGTGGCCGGCCCGCAGCGCCGCTGCCACGCAGCCACACCCACCAGCCCCAGCCGGCCAGCACGATGAACACCAGCTGCAGCGCCGCCTCGCCGTACAGCCGGCTGTGCAGGAACAGCACGCCATACAGCGCCGAGCTGGCGATGGCCAGCGGCCAGCCCAGCGGATTGACCCGCAGGTTGCACAGCACCATGGCCACGGCCAAAACCACGGCCACCAGCTCCAGCCAGCTGACGTCGCCGCCCAGCAGGTGGAACGCCGGCCGCATCAGCGGGGCCGTGACGGTCAGCAGGTCGGCCAGCAGCGTGGTCAAAAGGGGGATCAGCGTCCGGGCGCGTACTGCACCAGGATCTCGTCGGGCTTGACCATGCCCAGATCGGCACGGGCGCGTTCTTCCACCATCTCCAGCCCTTGCCGCAGGTCGTCCACCTCGGCCGACAGGCGCTGGTTGGCCAGGCGCTGCGCGGCATTGGCCTGCAGCTGGCCGTCGAGCTGGGCGCGCAGCCGCATCACCGTGGGCAGGCCGCCGTCGCCCAGCCACAGTCCGGCCTGCACGCTGGCCAGCAACAGCAGCAGGGCCACGGTGACGAAGCGCATGGCGGCAGCGCCCGCGGGATCAACGCAGGTTGTAGAAGGCCGCGCGGCCGGGGTAGTGGGCGATGTCGCCCAGGTCTTCTTCGATACGCAGCAGCTGGTTGTACTTGGCCATGCGGTCGCTGCGGCTCAGCGAGCCGGTCTTGATCTGGCCGGCGTTGGTGCCCACGGCGATGTCGGCGATGGTCGAATCCTCGGTCTCGCCCGAGCGGTGGCTGATCACCGCCGTCCAGCCAGCGCGCTTGGCCATCTCGATGGCGGCGAAGGTCTCGGTCAGCGTGCCGATCTGGTTGATCTTGATGAGGATGGAGTTGGCCACGCCTTCGCGGATGCCACGTTCCAGGATCTTGGTGTTGGTGACGAACAGGTCGTCGCCCACCAGCTGCACCTGCTTGCCCAGGCGGTCGGCCAGGTGCTTCCAGCCCGCCCAGTCGCCCTCGTGCATGCCGTCCTCGATGCTGATGATCGGGTACTTGTCGACCCAGGTCGCCAGCATGTCGGTCCAGCCCTCGGCCGACAGCTTGAGGCCGCCTTCGCCCGCACCTTCTCCCATCAGCACGTACTGGCCGTCCTTGTAGAACTCGCTGGCCGCGCAATCCAGGCCGAGCGCGATCTGCGTGCCCGGCGTGTAGCCGGCCTTGTCGATGGCCTCCAGGATCATCTGGATCGCTGCTTCATGGCTGGCCACGCTGGGCGCAAAGCCGCCTTCGTCGCCCACCGCGGTGCTGATGTGCTGGTCGTGCAGGATCTTCTTGAGCGCATGGAAGGTCTCGGCCCCCCAGCGCAGCGCCTCGCGGAAGCTGGGCGCGCCCACCGGGATGATCATGAACTCCTGCAGGTCGAGCGAGTTGTTGGCATGCGCGCCGCCGTTGATCACGTTCATCATCGGCACCGGCAGGCTCATGCCGCCCGAGCCGCCGAAGTAGCGGTACAGCGGCAGTCCCGATTCCTCGGCCGCGGCACGCGCCACCGCCATGCTGACGGCCAGCATCGCGTTGGCGCCCAGCCGGCTCTTGTTCTCGGTGCCGTCCAGGTCGATCAGGGTCCGGTCGAGAAAGGCCTGCTCGCTGGCATCCAGCCCCAGCACCGATTCGCTGATCTCGGTGTTGACATGCTCCACCGCCTTGAGCACGCCCTTGCCCAGGTAGCGGCCCTTGTCGCCGTCGCGCAGCTCGATGGCCTCGCGGCTGCCGGTGGACGCGCCCGAGGGCACGGCGGCGCGGCCCATGGTGCCGCTCTCCAGCAGCACGTCGCATTCGACGGTGGGGTTGCCGCGGCTGTCGAGAATCTCGCGGCCGACGATGTCAACAATGGCGCTCATCGCTTTCCTTTGGGCTGGGATGTAGAAAGGGTCAGACCGGGGCGGCAACGCCCTCGACCAGGATCATGTTGAAGAACTCGGTGGCGCCTTCGCGCTTGGCGCGGGCGGCACGGTACTGTTCATCGTCGTAGAAGGCCTGGGCCTGCTCGAAGCTGGGAAAGCGCAGCATCGCGATGCGGGCCGGCTGCCACTGGCCTTCCATCGTGATGTGCCGCCCGCCGCGCACCAGGTACTCACCACCGAAGGCCTTGACCGCCGCGGGCGCGTCGGCCATGTACTGCTTGTACTGCTCGGGGTCGGAGACCTTCATGTCGACGATGACGTAGGCGCAGGGCATGGCGTTCTCCGGGGGTTCAGCAGCTGAAGTCGTTCTCGAGCAGCGGCTGCGACTTGACCACGCGGTCCAGCGCCAGCAGCTGCGTCAGCAGCGCCTGCATGTGTTTCAGCGGCACCGCATTCGGCCCGTCGCTCATGGCGTTGGCCGGGTCGGGATGGGTTTCCATGAACAGCCCGGCCACGCCCACGCCCACGCCGGCACGCGCCAGCACCGGCACGAACTCACGCTGCCCGCCCGAACTGGTGCCTTGCCCGCCGGGCAGCTGCACGCTGTGGGTGACGTCGAACACCACCGGCGCGCCAGTCTCGCGCATGATCGCCAGGCTGCGCATGTCGGAGACCAGGTTGTTGTAGCCGAAGCTGGCGCCACGCTCGCAGGCCATGAAGCGATCGTCCGACAGGCCGGCTTCGCGCGCGGCGGCGCGGGCCTTGGCGATGACGTTCTTCATGTCGTGCGGCGCCAGGAACTGGCCCTTCTTGATGTTCACCGGCTTGCCGCACACGGCCACGGCGTGGATGAAATCGGTCTGCCGGCACAGGAAGGCGGGCGTCTGCAGCACGTCGACCACCGAGGCCACCGCCGGGATCTCGGCCTCGCTGTGCACGTCGGTCAGCACCGGCACGCCCAACTGGCGCTTGACCTGCGCCAGGATCTCCAGCCCGGCATCCATGCCAGGGCCGCGGAAGCTGGTGCCGCTGCTGCGGTTGGCCTTGTCGTAGCTGCTCTTGAAGATGAACGGGATGCCCAGCGCGCCGGTGATCTCTTTGAGCCGGCCGGCCACGTCGATCTGCAACTGCAGCGACTCGACCACGCAGGGCCCGGCGATCAGGAAGAAGGGTTGGTCGAGTCCGACCTCGAAGCCGCAGAGTTGCATCGTGATGTCCTGTGGCCGGTGGGATCAGGCCGAAACCGGCGTGACGGGGGCGACGGGTGCAGCGGCGGCACGCTGGTGCGCCAGCGCCGCGGCGATGAAGCTGATGAACAGCGGGTGCCCGTCCCACGGCGTGCTCTTGAACTCGGGGTGGAACTGCACACCGACAAACCAGGGATGCACCGCGGTCGGCAGCTCGACCATCTCGGTGAGCTTCTCGCGCTGGGTGATGGCCGAGATCACCAGGCCGGCCTGCTGCAGCTGGTCGAGGTACTTCTCGTTGGCCTCGTAGCGGTGGCGATGCCGCTCGGTGACCACCGGGCCGTAGATCTGGTGCGCCAGCGTGCCGGGCAAGACGTCGCTGCTCTGCGCGCCCAGGCGCATGGTGCCGCCCAGGTCGCTTTGGGCGTCGCGCTTCTGGATCGTGCCGTCGCGGTCCTGCCACTCGTCGATCAGCGCGATCACCGGGTGCGGCGTGACGGGGTCGAACTCGGTGGAATTGGCGCCAGCCAGGCCGGCCACATGGCGCGCGAACTCGATCGTGGCCACCTGCATGCCCAGGCAGATGCCCAGGTAGGGCAGGCCATGCTCGCGGGCGTATTGCGCGGCGATGATCTTGCCCTCGATGCCGCGCTTGCCGAAGCCGCCGGGCACCAGGATGGCGTCGTATTGCGCCAGCTGGTCGGCGTTGTCGATGTTCAGCGTTTCGGCGTCGACGTACTCGATCTTCACGCGGGCATGCTGGTGGATGCCGGCGTGGCGCAGCGCCTCGTTGAGCGACTTGTACGAATCCGACAGGTCGGTGTACTTGCCGCACATGGCGATGGTCACCGCGTGCTGCGGATGGCCCACCTCGTGCACCAGGCGGTCCCAGCGCGTCAGGTTGGCGGCCTTGGTCAGCAGCTGCAGCTTCATGCAGATCTGCTCGTCCAGGCCCTGCTCGTGCAGCAATCGCGGCACCTTGTAGATGGTGTCGACGTCCCACATGCTGATCACGCCGTGCGGCACCACGTTGGTGAACAGGCTGATCTTCTCGCGCTCTTCGGCCGGCACCTCGCGGTCGGCGCGGCACAGCAGCACGTCGGGCTGGATGCCGATCTCGCGCAGCTTCTGCACCGTGTGCTGGGTGGGCTTGGTCTTGAGCTCGCCGGCCGCGGCGATCCAGGGCACGTAGGTCAGGTGCACGAAGGCGGTGTTGGTGGGGCCGAGCTTCAAGCTCATCTGGCGCACCGCCTCCAGGAACGGCAGCGATTCGATGTCGCCCACCGTGCCGCCGATCTCGACGATGGCCACGTCCACATCGGCCGCGCCGCGCTTGACGAATTCTTGAATCTCGTTGGTGACGTGCGGGATCACCTGCACGGTCTTGCCGAGGTAATCTCCGCGCCGCTCTTTCTCGAGCACGCTCTTGTAGATCTGGCCCGAGGTGAAGTTGTTGCTGCGCTTCATCCGCGTGGTGATGAAGCGCTCGTAGTGGCCGAGGTCGAGGTCGGTCTCGGCACCGTCGTCGGTGACGAACACCTCGCCGTGCTGGAACGGGCTCATCGTGCCCGGGTCCACGTTGAGGTACGGGTCCAGCTTGATGAGGGTGACTTTGAGGCCGCGCGATTCGAGGATCGCCGCCAGCGAGGCCGACGCGATGCCCTTGCCGAGAGAGGACACCACACCGCCGGTGACGAAGACGTACTTGGTCATGTCATGCAGCACCCGTGGCGCAGCCGCTGGCGGGCTGCAGGAATGCTCTGGTGGTAAAGCGTGATTATAGGGGTGGGGGGTGGCCGTGCCGGCCCGCACCCCGGACCATCACGCCGGCTGCCGCATGTCCGCCAGCAGCCGCAGCACCGTCTCGGCGGTCTCCTGCGGCTTCTCCATCGGGTAGAGGTGGGTGCCTTCCAGCCACACCAGCCGCTCACCGGCCAGCCGGCGCACGGTCGTCAGCCCACCCTGGCGGATTTCGGTCGAGCGGGTGCCGGCGATGAAGGCCACCGGGCAGCGCAGCGGGTGGCGGCGCAGCGTGGCGCCCAGCTGGTGCGGCAGCGTGTTGTAGATGCGCGTTTCGACCGCCCGGTCGAAGGCCAGCACCACCTGGTGGCCGCGGCGCACGGTGCCCGCGGCGATGTAGTCGGCCAGCATGCCCGGCGCCCAGCGCGCGAACAGGGACTTGGCGGCGTAGTGGTCGAAGGCCGCCTGGCGCGACGGCCATTCATGACGCCGCGTGATCGACACCTTGCCCGGCCCCAGCCGCTGCATCAGCCGGCTGCGCTTGAGCATCTGCACCGTGTGCGAGCGCCAGCCGGTGATCACCGGCGAATCCAGCATCACCAGCCCCTGCGCCAGGTCGGGCCGCTTGCTGGCGGCCAGCAGGCTGAGCAGCCCGCCCAGCGAATGGCCCACCAGGAAGGCGCCCTTTGGCGCCTTGTCGTCGATGAAGTCGATCAGCTGGTCGCGCAGCCGCGACCAGTTGCTGGTCACCGGGTAGCGGGGGTCGTGGCCGAACTGCTCGACCGCCAGCACCCGCCAGCCGGCGGCGCGCCACAGCGCAAACAGTTGCTGGTAGGTGCCGGCGGGATAGCCGTTGGCATGGGAGAAGACCAGGGTGGGGCGCATGAAGGGGCCGATGTGCAATCTGCCAGTGTGCCCCGGCCCCGGCCTCGGTTTCTGGTGTGGCCGCTCCAGAATGGCCCGCGTGATGGTTGAATCGGGCACCTGCCGTCGATGCGCCGCCGCCCGCCATGCTCAACCCCATCATCTATGCCGTGCCGGTGTTCCTGGCGATGATGGCCGTGGAATACGCCATGGCGCGCCACCGCGGCCAGCCGGTTTACGCCGCCGGCGACACGGTGGCCAGCCTGTCGCTGGGCATCATCAGCCAGCTGGTGGGCGTGTTCACCAAGCTGGCGGCGCTGGGCGTCTACACCCTGGTCTGGCAGCACGCAGCGATCTGGCCACTGCCGGTCGATTCGGTCTGGGTATGGGTGGGCGCGCTGCTGGCCTACGACTTCTGCTACTACTGGCTGCATCGCTTGGGCCACGAGGTGCAACTGCTGTGGGCGGCGCACGGCGTGCACCACAGCAGCGAGGCATACAACCTCAGCACCGCGCTGCGGCAGACCGGCACGGGCTTCCTGTTCGGCTGGGTCTTCTACCTGCCGATGGCGGTGGTGGGCGTGCCGCCGCTGGTGTTTGCGGTGGTGGGGCTGATCGACCTGCTCTACCAGTTCTGGGTGCATACGCAGCAGGTGGGCAAGCTGGGCTGGTTCGACCGGGTGTTCTGCTCGCCCAGCAACCACCGCGTGCACCACGGCCAGAACGACTACTGCATCGACCGCAACTACGGCGGCATCCTGATCCTGTGGGACCGGCTGTTCGGCAGCTTCGTCGAAGAGCGCGATCGCGAGCCCATCGTCTACGGCATCCGTGGCGCGCTGCGCAGCTTCGACCCGCTGCGCGCCAACCTGCATCTTTATGCCGACATGCTGCAGGACATGCGGTTGACCCGGCGCTGGGCCGACAGGCTGCGGGTGCTCTACAAGCACCCCGGCTGGCGCCCGGCCGATGCCGCGGCTGCCGCTCCGCGGGCAAAGCCGCCGCTGGATCGCTTCGTGCGTTACGCGCCGCCGCTGCCACCGGCGCTGGCAGCGCATGCGCTGGGGCAACTGGGCGTGCTGATCGCCTTTGCGCTGCACTTTCTGGCAGTGGCGCCGCAGCTGGGGCTGGTGATGGGGCTGGCCTATGCCGCGGTGATCGTCGGCCAGCTGGTGGCGCTGTCGCGGCTGACCGAGCAAGGCCTGGCGGCCCGCCGCAGCGAGATCACCCGCTGGGGGGTGGGCGCGGTGTTGCTGGCCGCCTCGCCGCTGCACGGTGCGCCGTGGTGGCTGCTGTGGGGCGTGGCCGGTGCGGCCGGCGCGTGGGCGCTGGCGCAGGCCGGGCGGGCCGCGCCATCCAAGCTGCCGACGGCGGCCTGAGCACCGATGGCCGGCACCCTGGCGCGCGCGCCGTTTCTGGCGCCCTTCGGCACCCGCAGTTTCCGCTTCCAGTGGCCGGCCGACCTGTGCGCGGCCTGGGCGCTGGAGATGGAGACCCTGGTGCTGGGCTGGTTCGTGCTGGTCGAGACCGGCTCGGTGATGACGCTCACGGTGTTCGGCGCGCTGCAGTTCATCGGCACGCTGGCGTCGCCGGTGCTGGGCACGCTGGGCGACCGTGTCGGCCTGCGCCGGGTGCTGGCCACCATGCGCTTTGCCTATGCGCTGCTGGCCGGCGTGATCCTGCTGCTGGCAGCCACCGGCCAGCTCAACGTGTTCGCGGTGCTGTGCGTGGCCGGGGTGGCGGGGATGATCCGGCCGTCGGACATCGGCATGCGCACTGCGCTGGTGGGGGCCACGGTGCCGCCACGCCACCTGATGGCGGCCATGGGCATATCGCGCACCAGCATGGATTCGGCCAAGGTGGCCGGTGCGCTGGTGGGCGCCGGCGTGGTGGCGGTGTTCGGCATGGTGGCGGCTTACGCCGCCATCGTGTTGATCCACCTGGCGGGGGCGCTGCTCACGCTGCGGGTCGATGCCGGCCGGCATGCACCGATTGCCGCACCAACCATGCCGGATGGCGGCGCGCCGCCGCCGCCGCCGTCCCCCTGGCGCGAACTGCGCGCAGGCATGGCCTACATCTGGCACAGCCCCCGGCTGCTGGCGGCCATGTGCGTGGCCGCGCTGGTGAACCTGAGCGCCTTTCCGCTGACCGGCGGCCTGATGCCCTACACCGCCCGCGAGGTGTTCCACCTTGACCAAACGGGCCTGGGCTGGCTGATTGCCAGCTTTGCCATCGGCGCGCTGATCGGCTCGTTGCTGATGGGCGGGCTGGGCGGCCGGCTGCGGCCTGGCCGCACCATGCTGGGCGCGTGTGTGGCCTGGTACCTGTGCCTGTTCGGCTTTGTCGCCACGCCCCATGTCGGGCTGGCGATGGCCTTGCTGGTGGGGGCCGGCATCGCCCAGAGCACCAGCATGCTGGCGCTGGCTATGTTGCTGCTGCGCTCGGTGGACCAGCGCTTTCGGGGCCGCATCATGGGCGTGCGCATGCTGGCCATCTACCCGCTGCCGCTGGGCCTGCTGTTCGCCGGCACGCTGATCCCGCGCATCGGCTACGTGTGGACCGTCGACCTGATGCTGGCCTGCGGCCTGCTGCTGACGTTGGCGATCGGCGTGGCCTGGCGCGACGAGCTGTGGCGCAGCGAGTCAACCGGCAATACGCTGGCGCTGCGCGTCTGACCGGCCTGGCAGGTCAGACGATGCGTTCCCCGGGTCGGGTGATCTTGCGCATCGGCTCGTAGCGTCCGCTGGCGGCCAGCGGGTGCTCGGCGGCGCTGCCATCCCACACCGGGTCGGCGATGCCCTCGAACACCTCGCGCAGGCGCTGGCCCCAGGTGCTGTGGATCATCTGGAAGTAGGGGTTCTGTTCGTCGATGCAGACGATCTGGTCGCTCTTGAACGTGCCCTCGCGGTAGACCAGCAGGTCCAGCGGCAGGCCCACGCTGAGGTTGGATTTCAGCGTCGAGTCCATCGACACCAGCGCGCACTTGGCGGCCTCGCCCAGCGCCGTGTCGGGCGTCAGCACGCGGTCGAGGATGGGCTTGCCGTACTTGCTCTCGCCCACCTGGAAGAAGCAGGTCTCACGCGTGGCCTCGATGAAGTTGCCGGCCGAATAGACCAGGAACAAACGCATCGCCTCGCCCTTGATCTGGCCGCCGAAGATCATCGTGGCGTTGAAGTCGATGCCCGCGGCCTTCAGCGACGGGCCGTCCTGCTGGTAGATGCGGCGCACCGCGCTGCCCAGCACCCGCACCGCGTCGAACATGCTCTCGGCGTTCCAGATGGTCAGCGGCTCGTGGTGCGGGCCGCGGTCCACCTTCTCGAGCTGCAGGATCTCGCGCACCGACTGGCTGATGCTCAGGTTGCCCGCCGACAGCAGCACCATGAAGCGGTCGTCGGGCTTCTCGTAGACGATCATCTTGCGGAAGGTGCTGATCTGGTCGATGCCCGCGTTGGTGCGTGAATCGGACAGGAAGACGAGGCCGGCGTTCAGGCGGATGCCGATGCAGTAGGTCATGGGGCGGGGATGTGGGGCGACGGCGCGGATTGTGGCGTGGGTTGCAGCGCCTTGAGCCGGTACAGCGCGTCCAGCGCCTCGCGCGGCGTCAGGGCGTCGGGGTCGATGCGGGCCAGCGCGGCCTCCACCGCCGACGGCTCGGGCGCGGCGGCGGCCGGCGGCGCCGCGAACAGATCCACCTGCGTTTCACCGGCGCGCTGCTGCGCTTCCAGCGCCTCCAGCGTGGCGCGTGCCTGGCGCACCAGCCCTGCCGGCATGCCGGCCAGCCGCGCCACCTGCACACCGTAGCTGCGGCTGGCCGGGCCGGGCTCGATGGCGTGCAGGAAGACGATGTCGTGCCCCGCCTCGACCGCCGAGACGTGCATGTTCTGCGCCCGCTCGTGCTTCACCGGGAATTCGGTCAGCTCGAAGTAGTGCGTGGCAAACAGCGTGAAGGCTTTGTTGCGGTCGTGCAGCTGGCTGGCGATGGCACCGGCCAGCGCCAGGCCGTCGAAGGTGCTGGTGCCGCGGCCGATCTCGTCCATCAGCACCAGCGAATGTTCGGTGGCGGCATGCACGATGGCCGCGGCCTCGGTCATCTCGAGCATGAAGGTCGATTGCGCGTTGACCAGGTCGTCGGCCGCGCCGATGCGGGTGTGGATCGCGTCGATCGGCCCCAGCGTGCAGGCGGCGGCCGGCACGAAGGCACCCATGCTGGCCAGCAGCACGATCAGCGCCACCTGGCGCATGTAGGTGCTCTTGCCGCCCATGTTGGGGCCGGTGATCACCAGCAGCCGGGTGCGCGCGTCGAGCCGGCAGTCGTTGGCGATGAAGTCGGGCCCACCGGTCTCCATCAGCCGCGCCTGCACCACCGGGTGGCGGCCGGCCACGATCTCGATGCAGGGCTGCGGCACGAAGCGCGGCCGGCACCAGCCCAGCGTGGCGGCGCGTTCGGCCAGCGCAGCCAACGCGTCCATCCCGGCCAGCGCGCGGGCCAGCGCGCCCAGCGGCGCCAGATGTGCCTGCAACTGGTCGAGCACCTGCTCGAACAGGCACTTCTCGCGCGCCAGCGCTCGGTCCTGCGCCGACAGCGCCTTGTCCTCGAAGGCCTTCAGCTCGGGCGTGATGAAGCGCTCGGCGTTCTTCAGCGTCTGCCGGCGCTGGTAGTCGGTGGGCACCTTGTCGAGCTGCCCGGCGGTCACCTCGATGTAGAAGCCATGCACCCGGTTGAACTGCACCCGCAGGTTGTTGATGCCGCTGCGTGCGCGCTCACGCACTTCCAGGTCGATCAGGAAGGCGTCGCAGTTCTGGCTGATGCCGCGCAGCTCGTCGAGATCGGCATCGAAGCCTGGCGCGATCACACCGCCATCACGCAGCAGCACCGCGGGTTCGTCGGCGATCGCGGCCTGCAGCAGCGCATGCAGTTCGGGCGGCGGCTGCAGCGCGGCGGCCAGGCTGTCCAGCAGCGCAGTGCTCAGGTCGGGCAGCGTGGCGCGCAGCACCGGCAGCGCCGCCAGCGTGGTGCGCAGGCCGCTCAGCTCACGCGGACGCACCTGGCGCAGCGACAGCCGCGCGGTGATGCGCTCGACATCGCTGATGTGGCGCAGCGTCTCGCGCAGCGCCTCGTGGCCGTGGTCCTGCAGCGCGGTGATGGCCTCGTGGCGCGCCGTGGCCGCACCGCGGTCGCGCTGCGGGTGCGTCAGCCAATGGCGCAGCAGCCGGCTGCCCATGCCGGTCTTGCAGCTGTCGATCAGCGACAGCAGCGTGGGCGCGGGCTCACCGCGCAGCGTCTGCGTCAATTCGAGGTTGCGGTGGGTGGCCGGCGGCAGGTCGATCAGCGCGCTGGCACGCGCCACCTCCAGCGTGGCCACATGCGCCAGCGCCTGGCCCTGCGTGTGCTCGGCAAAGCTCAGCAGCGCGGCGGCGGCGGCCTGGGCCACCGGCAGGTCTTGCGCATTGAAGCCCTGCAGCGAGGCCACCTTCAGCAGCGCACACAGCTTGCGCTGGCCCAGCGCGGTGTCGAACTGCCAGTCGGGGCGCTGGGTGCGGGCTGCGCGGTGCTGCGTGATCGCGGCAGGCAGCGTGGCGGCAAGATCACCTTGGGGCATCAGCAGCTCGGCCGGGTCCAGCCGCGCCAGCCAGCCGGCCAACTCTTTCTCGCCGCATTCGGTGATGCCCAGCTGCCCGCTGGCGATGCCCAGCCAGGCCAGCCCCCAGGTGGCGCGGATCTTCGTCACGGCGCACAGCAAGGTGTCGACCCGGTCGTCGAGCAACTCGCTGTCGGTGATGGTGCCGGGCGTGACCACCCGCACCACCTTGCGCTCCACCGGCCCCTTGGCGGTGGCCACGTCGCCCACCTGCTCGGCGATGGCCACCGCCTCGCCCAGCTTGATCAGCCGCGCCAGGTAGTTCTCGACCGAGTGCACCGGCACACCGGCCATCACCACCGGCTGCCCGGCGCTCTGGCCGCGGGTGGTCAGCGTGATGTCGAGCAGCCGGTTCGCCTTGCGCGCATCGTCGAAGAACAGCTCGTAGAAATCCCCCATGCGGTAGAACACCAGCGTGTCGGGGAAGTCGGCCTTGATGCCCAGGTACTGGGCCATCATGGGGGTGTGGCCGGCCAGCTCGGTGCTCTTCGCGATGGGTGGTGAATTGTCTTTTTGCATCAATGACTTGGCTGCGTGTCGCGGCGATCTCAATGAAGTCGCCCGTCCGGTACTGGGGAATTATCGTGGGGCGACATCCGCCGAGGGCTCGATCAGAAAAATCATTGACTGGCCGGCGCTTACGACTGCATGCGGCTTTTGCATCACCTATACAACTTCACCACGGTTGACGCCTTGGTGGAAGATTTCATCGCCGCCGTGGATGCGGCAAGGAGAACGCCATGACGACACGACGCGCGCTCACCATCACCATGACGCCCGATTGGCGCGCGGCCTTGCGGCAAGCAGGCAAGGCCGGTCAGGCCGACAGAGACCAAGGCGAGACACTGAACTTCGAATGCCCCGGCGCGTTTTTCGGCAGACTGACCGAACGCCGCTGGGCACTGGTCACCGCCTTGCAGGGGCAGGGCGCGATGGCGGTGCGTGAACTGGCCCGGCGAGCCGGCCGCGACGCCAAGCGGGTGTACGAAGATGTGCGGGTGCTGACCGAACTGGGCCTGGTCGAACGTGATGACGCTGGCGGCGTCTTGTGTCCATTTGCCGATGTGCGCATCGACATGTTCTCCATCATGAGAATGTCGCGGCATGAACCGGCACCCGGGCTGGGCCGCAAGGAGGTGCCAAGCTGCCCTTTGCTTGTGCTGGCATTCGGCAATGTAGCAACAGCCATCGTGGCTCGGTGAGGGTCAGTAACCTGTCGTAGGTCGGTCACTGAAAAGTCAAAGCTGAGCGCCCGGATGCGACCCCTTCAAGTCCAGAGCCACAGACTTGGGCGATGCTGATGATGGGCTTGGGCGTGGTGACGGTGGCCTTGAGAAGGCGGCCTCGTTGAGGCTTTGACGCTTCGAGGGCTTCGACCCTTTCACGATGCTGTCGGGCCCGGGCACCCCGCCATGGCGCGTCAGTCGGTGAGTGTCGGCCGGCGCTGGATGGCTACACTGCCTCGTATGCATCCGCTGATCGAAACCCACCGCGCCGAACTGCTGGCATTGGCACGCAGGCGCGGTGTCACGGGTGTCCGGGTCTTCGGCTCGATGAGCCGCGGCGACGGCAGCGACAACAGTGACGTTGATCTGCTGGTGACCCTGTGCCCAGGGACCAGCGGCCTCGCCTTGGGTGGCCTGTTGCTGGATGCGCAGGAGCTGCTGGGCCGTCGCGTGGATATCGTCACCGAAGCGAGCTTGCACCCTGCGCTGCGTGATCGCGTGGTGGCCAGCGCGGTGCCGCTGTGAACCCAGGCCCCGAGGCCGACCGGGTTTTGCTGGCGCACATGCGCGAGTGCCTGGACCGGATCCGGGAGTACACGAACGCCGATCGCGCCCGATTCGACACGTCGCGTCTGGTTCAAGACGCGGTGATCCGCAATCTGCAGACCTTGGCCGAATCGAGCCAGCGTTTGTCCAGCGAGATCAAGGGCACCGAGCCGCAGACGCCGTGGCGCGAACTTGCCGGGTTTCGCAACGTGATCGTGCATGGTTACTTGGGCGTTGACCTCGGGGCGGTCTGGCTGGTTGTCGAGAAGGACCTGCCGCCGCTGGCCGAAGCGGTGAACCGCATGACCACGCGTCTGGACGCTCAGGGCTGATCCGAACGGCCGCTTGACAGCGCAACGACGGGCCGCTCCTGGCCGACTCCGGGTTCACATCAGTGCAAGTCCGATGTCGGCTGACCGCCAGATGGCTGACGTTCAGCCGCGCGACCAAGTTGCGCGCTTTGGGCCTTGTGCTGCCTGCCAGCATCAGCTTTCGAGGTCCTGCACCCGTCGTCCCTGTGGCCGGTTCAGGCGTCGACACTTGCATTCAAGTGCCGCCAGGCACCAAGGGCACTTCAGGGAGACTGGTGGAGAGAGTTACGCCGTGATCCCCAGGATATACGCGGCCTGGAAATTCACCCGTTGGTACTGGGCCATCATGGGCGTGTGGCCGGCCTGCGCCCGCTCGGCAGCACTGGGCGCGCTGGGTTTTGCTTCGTTCGACAAGGGGCGTCTTTCGGGCTGCGCGCGGCCTGCAGGTGGGGCCGAGTTGGGGGCCTGCATCGTAGGGGACGTGCCGCCGCGCCGCTGAATCCCGGCTTCGGCCCTTTCCTTGAACCGGTTCAAGGAAATTGTTGACCAAATCGCTAGGCTTCCGACATCCCAATCGACGGTCGGAGGACCCCATGAGCCGAGGCTTCACCAGCCAGATGGCCCGCAACATCTTTTACGGTGGCACGCTGTTCTTCGTGCTGCTGTTTGCGGCGCTGATCTTTGACACCGAAACCCGCATTCCCGCGCGCAGCAACGTGGCCGAGCTGACGCCGGCCGTGGTGCGCGGCAAGCACCTGTGGGAGACCCGCAACTGCATCGGCTGCCACACGCTGCTGGGCGAGGGGGCGTATTTCGCGCCCGAGCTGGGCAACGTCTACCAGCGCCGCGGGCCGGATTTCATCAAGGCCTGGATCAAGTCGCAGCCCACCGGCGCGCCCGGCCGCCGGCAGATGCCGAACTTCCACTTCACCGATGCGCAGCTCGACGACCTGACCGAGTTCCTCAAGTGGACCAACGGCATCAACACTGAAAAGTGGCCTCCGAACATCGAAGGATGAGGAGCATCCCCATGAAAATCGCAACGCTCAAATTCCAGTCGCAGTCGGTGTCCCGGCTGTATTTCATCGCCGCCATCGGCCTGTTCGTCGGCCAGATCGTCTTCGGCCTCACGCTGGGCCTGCAGTACGTCATCGGCGACCTG
Source organism: Burkholderiales bacterium RIFCSPHIGHO2_12_FULL_69_20 (assembly GCA_001770815.1). GTDB lineage: Bacteria > Pseudomonadota > Gammaproteobacteria > Burkholderiales > Burkholderiaceae_C > Pseudaquabacterium. Next base: position 9,889 of record MESD01000124.1, on the reverse strand, counting down.
ATGTTCCCGGCGATCCCGTTCAACATCGCCCGCATGGTGCATACCAACCTGCTGATCATCTGGCTGTTGATGGGCTTCATGGGAGCGGCCTACTTCCTGATCCCCGAGGAGGCCGAGACCGAGCTGTACAGCCCGCTGTTCGCCAAGATCCTGTTCTGGATCTTCCTGGCCGCGGGTGCCGCCACCGTCCTGGGTTATCTGCTGGTGCCCTATGCCACGCTGGCCGAGATGACGGGCAACGACCTCCTGGCGACGATGGGACGCGAGTTCCTCGAACAACCTTTGCCGACCAAGGTCGGCATCGTCATCGTCGCGCTGGGCTTCCTCTTCAATATCAGCATGACGGTGCTGAAGGGTCGCAAGACGGCGATCAGCCTGGTGCTGCTGATGGGCTTGTGGGGCCTGGCGCTGATGTTCCTGTTTTCCTTCGTCAACCCCAGCAACCTGGTGCGCGACAAGATGTACTGGTGGTTCGTGGTGCACCTGTGGGTGGAAGGCACCTGGGAGCTGATCCTGGGCGCGCTGCTGGCCTACGTGCTGATCAAGACCACGGGGGTCGACCGCGAGGTGATCGACAAGTGGCTGTACCTGATCGTCACGATGGCGCTGGTCACCGGCATCCTGGGCACCGGCCACCACTTCTTCTTCATCGGCCTGCCGGGTTACTGGTTGTGGGTGGGCAGCGTGTTCTCGGCGTTCGAGCCGATCCCGTTCTTCATGATGACGCTGTTCGCCTTCAACATGGTGCAGCGGCGCAAGCGTGAGCACCCCAACCAGGCGGCGGTGCTGTGGGCCGTGGGCACGGCGGTGATGGGCTTCCTGGGCGCGGGCGTGTGGGGCTTCATGCACACGCTGAGCCCGGTCAACTACTACACCCACGGCAGCCAGATCACCGCGGCGCACGGCCACCTGGCCTTTTACGGCGCCTACGTGCTGGTGGTGATCGCGATGATCAGCTACGCCATGCCGCTGCTGCGTGGCCGTGAGGCCAACTCGCGCCGCGCGCAGGGCTGGGAGATGTGGAGCTTCTGGATCATGACCATCGGCATGGGCGTGATGGTGCTGGCGCTCACCGGTGCCGGCGTGCTGCAGGTGTGGTTGCAGCGCATGCCCACCGAAGGCGCGATGGGCTTCATGGCCACGCAGGACCAGTTGCGCTTCTTCTACTGGATCCGCGTCGGCGGCGGCGTGATGTTCCTGATGGGGCTGCTGGTGTACCTGGCCAGCTTCTTCATCGGCCCGGCGGCCGACGAGCGTGAGGTGAACCTCAATGCCCGTCTGCGGGCAGCCTGAGGCCGGCATCATGGAAATGACCAGTGCCCGGCAGCTGGCGGCCACGCCGTACTACGCCGAGCAGGGCGCCGAGTGCGCGCTGTTCGAGCAGGCCCACGCCGCGCGGCTGCCGCTGCTGATCAAGGGCCCCACCGGCTGCGGCAAGACGCGGCTGGTCGAGCACATGGCGGCGCGGCTGGGCCGCCCGCTGATCACCGTGAGCTGCCACGACGACCTGAGCGCGGCCGACCTGGTGGGCCGCCACCTGATCGGCGGCGGCGACACGGTGTGGCACGACGGGCCGTTGACGCGGGCGGTGCGCCAGGGCGCGATCTGCTACCTCGACGAGGTGGTCGAGGCACGCAAGGACACCACCGTGGTGCTGCACCCGCTGGCTGACGACCGGCGTGTGTTGCCGGTCGAGCGCACCGGCGAGCTGTTGGCCGCCGCGCCCGGTTTCATGCTGGTGATCAGCTACAACCCAGGCTACCAGAACCTGTTGAAGGGCCTGAAGCCCAGCACGCGCCAGCGCTTCGTGGCGCTGACGCTGGGCTACCCCCAAGCCGCGGTCGAGCGCGCGATCGTGCAGGCCGAGAGTGGCTGCACCGCCGCCACCGCAGCGCAACTGGTGCAGCTGGCGCAAGCGCTGCGCCGGCTCACCGAGCACGATCTGGAAGAAACCGCCAGCACCCGGTTGCTGGTGATGGCCGCACGGCTGGTGGCCGCCGGCATGGCGTTGCCCATGGCCTGCAACGCGGCCATCGTCGATGCGCTGACCGACGATGCCGACACCGCCGTGGCGCTGGCCGAGGTGGTGCGCGCCGTGGTCGGTGTGGAGTGACGCATGTCGGCTGAACGCGCCGCGGTCCTGCTGCAGGCCGCCCCCAGCCCCGAGCTGCGCCGCCTGGCGCGGCTGCAGCAGTTGCGGCGCGGGCTGCAGTTGGGCTTCTTCGCGCTGTTTCTGGCGGCACCGGCGCTGAACCTGCTGCGCTTCGATCTGACCGAGACCCAGCTGTGGGTGCTGGGTTTTCGCTGGCACCTGGGCATCGATGCCTTCCTGCGCGGCGAGGCCACCGCCACCCAGGCCGCGCTGTCCATCATCGGCCGCGGCATCCTGCCGGCGCTGGCGCTGGTGGCGATCTTCATGACCGTGGCCTACAAGTACGGCCGGCTGTACTGCGGCTGGCTTTGCCCGCATTTTTCATTGGTGGAGTCGCTCAACGACCTGCTGCACCGCGCCACCGGCAAGTTGAGCCTGTGGGACCGCCATGCCACGCCGCGCGCCGGGCGCCAGCCCGACAAGCGCTGGTGGCCGCTGTTCGCGCTCAGTTGCGCGATCTTCGGCTTCCTGTGGGCGATCACGCTGCTGACCTACCTGCTGCCGCCGGCGTTGGTGTGGGGCAACCTGGTGGCCGGCACGCTGACGCCCAACCAGGCACGCTTTCTGGTGATCGCCAGCGCGGTGTTCACCGCCGAATTTCTGTTCGCACGCCACCTGTTCTGCCGCTACGGTTGCGCGGTAGGCCTGTTCCAGAGCCTGGCCTGGATGGCCAACCCCAAGGGCCTGGTGATCGCCTTCGACCGCAACCGCGCCCGCGACTGCCGCAGCTGCAGCACCGAGAAGTCGCCCGATGGCGTGGCCTGCGACCATGCCTGCCCGATGCGGCTGGCGCCGCGCAACATCAAACGCATGATGTTTGCCTGCGTGCAGTGCGGCCAGTGCATCACCGAATGCGACAGCTCGCACGCCTCGCAAGACCGCGCCCCCAACCTGGAATGGAAGGTGGGGCTCGATGCGGTGAAAGAAACCTTGCGCCAGCGCAGGGAAGAATCGACCACCGACCGCTGACATGGAAGAGTGGATCGGCGAGCGCTGGCACCGCCTCATCACCCGGGCGGCCGACCCCGGTTTTGCCGCGCAGGCGGTGGCGCTGCCGGCGGTGCAGCGCGCAGCGGGCCTGCTGTTCCATGCCGCCGGTGGTGCGGGCCGCGCAGCTGGCTGCAGCGTCTGGCCGGCAGCGGCCAGCGCGCCGCGGTGGCGCGGCTCGACGGCGACACGCTGGCGCTGCCGCCAGTGATCGACCTGTTCGACGATGCCACACTGAACCGCGACCTCTACCTCTGGCTGGCCGCGCTGGCCGCGGTGCATGTGCCCGGTGATGACTGGATCGCCGGCAATGCCGCGGCCACGGCCCGTGCGCTGGCGCGCTGCCCCGGCTTGCGGCCGCGCTGGCAGCGGCTGCTGGCGGCGCACCTGGCCCAGCGCCCGGCCCCCGACAGCCTGAAGGGCCCCGCGGCGCTGGCCGAAGCCCGGGTGCAGGCCACGTTGCGGGGGATGCCGGCGGCGCCGCACGAAGGCACGATCACGCCCACCGACGTGGCGCCGGTCTGGCTGTGGCTGGAGGCCTTGCCCGGCCACGCGGCTGACAACGCGGCGCGCGCCGCCGACCCCGGCGCGGCCGCCGCCCGAAGTGATGCCGAGCAAGACGTCGCCAGCAGCCCCACCCGCCGCCGCACCCGCCGTGCCGAGAAGCCCTCGGGCCGAGCGCCGCTGCTGCTGCCTTCACGCGCCGAATCGCTGATGACCTGGAGCGAGCATGTGCCGCTGGACCGGGCCACCGACGACGAGGACGACGGCCAGGCCCAGGCCGCGGCCGACGACATGGAGCAGCTCACCCTCAGCCGCGACGGCGCCGCGCCGGCCTCGCGGGTGAAGTTCGACCTCGACCTGCCCAGCGCCAGCGCCGACGACCAGCCGCTGGGCGACGGTGAAACCCTGCCCGAGTGGGACTGGAAGCAGCAGCGCCTGCGCGCCGACCACTGCCACGTGGCCACGGTGATGGCGCTGCCCGGCGCACCCTATGTGCCGCCGCCGGCGCTGCGCGCCACCGCGCGGCGCATCCGCCGGCGCCTGGAGGTGCTGCGCGCCGGTGCGCACTGGCAGCGCGCCTGCGCCGACGGCGACGACCTCGACCTCGACGCCTGGGTGCGCCACAGCAGCGAGGTGCGCGGCGGCGCCACGCCGGGCGACCCACCGGTGTTCAACCGCCGCACCCGCGGCGAGCGCAGCCTGGCCACGCTGCTGCTGGCCGATCTGTCGCTGTCCACCGACGCGTATGTCAACGATCACGCGCGGGTGATCGACGTGATCCGCGAGTCGATGTTCGTCTTCGGCGAGGCGCTGGCCGGCACCGGCGATGCGTTTTCGATGCTGGGTTTCAGCTCGGTCAAGCGCGGCCATGTGCGCATGCAGCACCTGCTGGGCTTCGACGAGCCCTGGAACGCGGCCGCCCAGGCTCGCGTGGGCGCCATCAAGCCGGGTTACTACACCCGCATGGGTGCCGCGCTGCGGCTGGCCACCAAACGCCTGGCCGCGCGGCCCGAGCGCCAGCGCCTGCTGCTGCTGCTGACCGACGGCAAGCCCAACGACATCGACGTCTACGAAGGCCGCTGGGGCCTGGAAGACACACGCCATGCGGTGCTGGAGGCGCGCGCCGCCGGTCTGCTGCCGTTCTGCCTGAGCATCGACGAAGAGGCGCACGACTACCTGCCCCACCTGTTCGGCCGCCGCGGCTGGGCCCAGGTGCAGCGGCCGGCCGAACTGCCGACCCGGCTGGCCGCGGTGTATGCCAGCCTGACCCGGGGCGAGCGCGCCGCATGACCGGCCTGGCGGCCGGGCAAGCGCCGGCAACCGGCAGGTCCGCGCCGCCCGGCGCAGTGGCCAGCGGGCTTCCGTCACAATCGTGGATTGAATTCAACGGAACCGTTGTGGACATTCGATCCTTCGACCTGCCACGCTACCTGGCGGTGCTGCCCTTGTTCAGCGACCTGAGCCGGCTTGAACTCGAGCGCCTGGCCCAGGGCTGCCACCTGCGCCGCCTGGCGCGTGGCGAGACGTTGTTCAGCGTCGGCCAGCCCTGCGAGGAGTTCCACGTCACGGTCACCGGTCAGGTCAAGCTGTATGCCGTGTCGCCCGCCGGCCAGGAGAAGGTGATCGAGCTGCTGGGCCCGGGCGCCAGCTTCGCCGAGGCACTGATGTTCACCGGCCAGCCCTACATCATCAACGCCCAGGCGCTGACCGATTCGCTGGTGCTCAGCGTGGGCAAGCAGGCGGTGGTGCAGGAGATCGAGCAGGACGCGCGCTTTGCGATGCGCATGCTGGCCGGCATCTCGCGCCGGCTGCACGGCCTGGTGCACGACGTGCAGGCCTACGCCCTGCACAGCGGCATGCAGCGCGTGATCGGCTACCTGCTGCGCGACCAGACGGCCGAGGATTGCGTCAGCGGCGAGGTCATCACCGTGTCGCTGCCGGTCAGCAAGGCGGTGATCGCCTCGCGCCTGTCGCTGACGCCCGAATACTTCTCGCGCGTGCTGCACGAGCTGGAAGCCGCCAAGCTGATCGAGGTGGACAAGCGCGACATCCACATCCTCGACGCCGACCGGCTGTCGCGCTACCCCAGCCCCTGACGCTGCCGACCGATCAGCGCGGCCTGCTGGCGTGACGTAGCAGCGTCCAGCGTTGCGTGTCGTAGACCGCCCAGCCCTGGGCGGCGGGCAGTGCCAGCTGCCAGCGCGGGCTGCCCGGTCCGGCATCCCACAGCGCAGCGCCGGCCAGCGCCGAGGCGCCCGGCACGGGCACTGGCAACGGCAGGCGGGCCATGGCGCGGCGGATGTCCAGGTGCAGCACCACGGCCGTCATCGCACCGGTGGGCGGATCGGGCGCCTCGGCGCCCACCAGCCAGGGCACCCGCGCATCGTAGAAGGCCGCCACCCAGGGCTGCGCCAGCCGGCTGCGGCGGATGCCCAGAAAGCCCGGCCGCGGCAGGCCCTCGCCCATGCGGTAGTCGTGCACCAGGCCGTCGAAGATCGGCTCGGCCGCGGGGTCGACACTGATCTCCCACAACTCGGGCAGGCCGCGCAGCGCCACCACGAAGCTGCGGCGCTGCGGCGCCTCGAAAGCCGCCAGCACGTCGCCGCGCCCGCCCTGCGCGTCCTGCACCGGCCAGTCGCGCAGCACTTGCCCGGTGGCGTCACGCAGCTGCAGGCGGCCGGGCAGGGTGACCAGCGTGAAAGTTGTCGCCCCGTCGGGTTGCCGAAACGAAGCCGCCACCCCGGGTTGGGCCGGGGTGGCGGCAAGGGTGGCGTCGGTTGCGGCCAGCGCGGCCAAGCCAGCGCCCACCAGCAGCGCAAGCCCCCAGCCACGGGCCAGCCCGGTCATGGTTTCACCACGCCCGGGTCCGCCCGTTGCATCGCTTCAATACACGTCGTGCTGGGTGTTGTGCACGTTGAAGTGGCCGGTCGGCGTGATCAGGCGCGGGTCCTTGATCACGGCCTTGAGCTTGAGCGTCTTGTCATCGACGATGACCAGCGCGCTCTGCTTGTTCTTGGCGCTCCACACCGCAAACCACACCTCGTCGCCCGCCTTGTTGAACTCGGGCTGCACCACGCGCTTGGCGCCGTCATCGGTCAGCCCCGCCCACTCGGCGATGGGCAGCGTGACATAGCCCTTGTCGAGGTTCTTGATGTCGAACACCACCACCGACTGCGACAGCTTCGGATCGGGATTCAGCGGCGTGTCGGAGTACAGGTGGGTGCTCTTGGGGTGGCTCTTGATGAACAGTGCACCGCCGCCCGGGCCCTTGAGCTTCATCACCTCCTTGAAGGCGTACGCCTTGTGCTTCTTCGGGTCGGTGCCGATCAGCGAGATGGTCTCGTCACCCAGGTGGCCGGTGGCCCAGACGGGACCGAACTTCGGGTGGATGAAGTTGGCGCCACGGCCCGGGTGCGGGATCTTGCCGACCTCGGTCAGGCCGGCCAGCTTGCCGTCCTTGGCGTCGATCGCCGCGATCTTGTTGCTGTTGTTGGCGGCCACCATGAAGTAGCGCTTGCTCGAATCCCAGCCACCGTCATGCAGGAAGGGCGCCGAGCCGATCTCGGTGACCTTCAGTGCGTCGAGGTTGCTGTAGTCCACCATCAGCGTCTTGCCGGTCTCCTTGACGTTGACCACGAACTCGGGCTTGAAGTGGCTGGCCACGATGCTGGCCACACGCGGCTCGGGGTGGTATTCCTGCGTGCCCACCACCATGCCGCGGGTGCTGACGATCTTCATCGGCTCCAGCGTGTCGCCCTTCATGATCACAAACTGGGGCGGCCAGTAGGCGCCGGCAATCGCCAGCTTGTCGGTGAAGTCGCCCTCCTTGCCCTTGTACTTGCTGGTGTCCACCGAGCGCGCCTCGAGGCCGATGCGCACCTCGGCCACGTTGTCGGGCATGGGCATCCACAGGTCGATCATGTTGATCTTGGCATCACGCCCGATCACGAACAGGTAGCGGCCCGAGGCCGAGGTGCGCGTGATGTGCACCGCGTAGCCGGTCTTGACGATGTTGATGATCTGCTTGGTGTCGCCGTCGATCAGCGCCACCTCGCCGGTGTCGCGCAGCGTGGTCGAGAAGATGTTGTCGATGTTGAAGTTGTTCATCTTCCTGGTCGGCCGCTGGTCCGGCGGCACGATGACCTTCCAGGTCTGCTTCATCTGCGCCATGCCGAACTCGGGCGGCACCGGCGCGTCGTGCTGGATGTAGCGCGCCATCAGGTCGACGGTCTTCTCGTCCATCTCGCCCGAGGTCATCCAGTTGGGCATGCCCGCGGGTGAGCCGTAGGCGATGAAGACCTTCAGGTAGTCGGTGCCCTTGGACTGCGTCAGGTCGGGTGTCAGCGGCTTGCCGGTGGCGCCCTTGCGCAGCACACCGTGGCAGCCGGCGCAGCGTTCGAAGTAGATCTTGCGGGCCGATTCGAACTCGGCCACCGTCATCGCCGGCGCCTTGGGATTGCTGCTCTGGTACATCGGCTCGGTGGACAGTGGCGAGCCACCGGCCTGGTAGTTCATCTCGGCCGGCGTCACGGCCTTTTTGTCCTGGGCCTGGGCCAGCGGGGTGGCGATCAGCAGCGCCGCCGCCAGGGCGGCATAGGTGGCGAGGGGATTGAATTTCAGGGCCGTCATGGTGCTTCCTTTGGCTGTTGAGAATCGCGGTTTACTGGCCAGCAATGTCTGCCTTTGTCGTATCGTGTTCCTTGAACTGGTTCAAGCTCAAGCGCGTCAATGACCAAGCCTTGCCGCAGATCAACCGGGCCTCGCCTCGCCGACGCAATCGGCCCAAAGCTGAACCAGTTCAAGGATGTGACGCGCGTCAAGAGGGATGCTCCGGGCCATCCTGTCCCCACCTGCCGACCCCATGCACTCCGTCTTGCACCATCCCCGTCTCACCTGGCTGGCCGCGGCCGCGTTGCTGGCCCTGGCCGGCGCGCCCGCACTGGCGGCCGAACCGGGCGCGCCCCTGCAGACCGTGGTGGTCAGCGCCACGCGCCATGCCATGCCGCTGGCCGATGCCCCCGCCGCGATGAGCGTGGTCACGGCCGAGGACATCGCGCAGCGCGGCGCCGACAACCTGCTCGAAGCGCTGCGTGGCGAGACCGGCGTGGCGGTGTTCGGCCGCACGATTGCCGGGCGCAAGGCGCTGGCATTGCGTGGCATGGATCCACGGCACACCTTGTTCCTGGTTGATGGCCGGCGCATCAGCGCCAGCGACGGCGTGATCGGCCATTCCGACTTCCAGCTCGATGGTGTGGCGATGGACCAGATCGATCGCATCGAGGTGGTGCGCGGCCCGCTGTCGGTGCTGTACGGCGCCGAGGCGCTGGGCGGCGTGGTGCAGGTGTTCACACGGCCGCTGGCGGCGCAGTTCGAAGGCCGTGCGGCGGTGCAAGGCAGCCAGACCACCAGCGATCGTGGCGGCGAGGGCCACCGGGCCTCGGCCAGCGTGTCGGGCCCACTGGGCGAGGGCCTGCGCGCCGGCCTGTCGGTGTCCGACAGCCGCCGGCAGGCGGTGGCCTCGGCGCTGGACCCGCGTCTGTCCGATCTGGAAGGCCGACACAAGCAGGAGGTCTCGTGGCGCCTGCGCTGGGCGCCGGCCAGCGGCCACGCGCTGGAGCTGGAGCAGCGCTGGGGGCAGGAGCAGCGCTGGGCCGACCAGATCGAGCGCAGCGGGCGCCGGCGCCTGTTCCAGTCGGTGACCGACCTGGACCGCGACCATGCCGCGTTGACCTGGGGCGCCGACTGGGGCGGCGACGGCGACTGGCGCAGCACCGTGCGCGCTTACGAGAGCCGGCTGGCGATGCGCAACCAGCGCGACAACGGCGTGGCCGCGCTGCGGCCCAACCGCTTGGCCGACCGCGTTGCCGAGGTGCAGCTGTCGGGCCAGCCGCGCGCTGGCCACTTGCTCAGTGCCGGCGCCGAGTTGCGCCAGGAGTCGCTGCGCAACGTAGGCCTGCCGGGGGGCAGCGCCGAGTCCGAGCACCGCTCGCTGCTGCTGCAGGACGAGATCACCTGGTCACGCGCGCTCACCTTCACCGCCGGCCTGCGCCACGATGCGCACCAGCGCTTTGGCAGCGAATGGAGCCCGCGCCTGTACGCCGTCTGGCGGGTGGCGCCGCAGTGGGTGCTCAAGGGCGGCTACAGCCACGGCTTCAAGGCGCCCACGCTCAAGCAGATCACACCGGGCTACCAGGAGGACGAGGGCCCCTACACCTACCTGTCCAACCCGTCGTTGCAGGCCGAGAC
>MESD01000123.1:30959-31243 GCA_001770815.1 Burkholderiales bacterium RIFCSPHIGHO2_12_FULL_69_20 | reverse complement strand
GGCGATCAGCGGGCCGTAGATGATGTAGCTGTGGCCCACCACCCAGCCGATGTCGCTGGTGCTGAAGTAGGTCTCGCCGGCCTCGCCCATGTAGATGTGCTTCATCGACGCGGCCAGCGCCACTGCGTAGCCGCCGGTGTCGCGCTGCACGCCCTTGGGCTTGCCGGTGGTACCGCTGGTGTAGAGCGTGTAGCTGGGGTCGCTGGATTCGAGCCAGACACACGGCACCTGGGCATCCATGAACTGCTGGCGCAGCGCGGCGTAGTCGGCATCGCGGCCGGCCA
>MESD01000123.1:22298-30936 GCA_001770815.1 Burkholderiales bacterium RIFCSPHIGHO2_12_FULL_69_20 | reverse complement strand
CGGTCGACCATCAGCACATGCGCCGGCTTGTGCTGGGCCAGCTGGATGGCCTCGTCCAGCAGCGGCTTGTAGGGCACCACCTTGCCGCCGCGGCTGCCGGCGTCGGTGCTGACGATCACCACCGGCTCGGCGTCGTCGATGCGCGTGGCCAGGCTGTGGCTGGCAAAGCCGCCGAACACCACCGAGTGGATCGCGCCGATGCGGGTGCAGGCCAGCATCGCGAACGCCGCCTCGGGCGTCATTGGCATGTAGATCAACACCCGGTCGCCCTGCTTGACGCCCAGCGACTGCAGCACCGCCGCCATGCGCTGCACCTCGGCCTGCAACTGGGCAAAGGTGTAGACGATTTCTTTGTCGACCTCGGTCGACACCCAGATCAGCGCGGCCTGGTCGGGCCGGGTCTGGGCATGCCGGTCGACCGCGTTGTGGCACAGGTTGGTGCGCCCACCGACAAACCACTTGGCGAACGGCGGGTGGCTGTAGTCGCACACCTCGGTGTAGGGCGTCTGCCAGTCGATCAGGCTGGCCTGCTCGCGCCAGAAGCCGTCGCGGCCCTCGATCGACCGGCGGTGGAATTCGTTGAAGCTGCTCATGGCTTGTCTCCTGCTGTCGCGCTGCGCCCGGCGCCGGGTCGATGCGCATTGCATGCCCTGCCACTGACAACACACTGACTCTCACCTCGCTCAGCGGCCCCGAGCCCGCCTGCGCGGGCCCTGCCCTGAACCAGCGTCAACCCCGAGCGACTGCGCGGCGCCCGACTGGGCCGGTGGCCGGCCTGCCCGACGCCCCGGATGGTACTCTCGACGGGTGAAAATGATGCGCGCATGCCTCGTCAGACGCCTGGCCGCCGCTGGGTTGCTGGCCGCCGGTCTGGGGGCCCAGGCGGCACCCGACTCCGAGGTGCCCGCGGCGATGCCGGCCACAGCCTCGGCCACGCATTCGGCCACCTCCCCGGCCTCGCCATCGACCACCAGCGCGCTGACCGATCCGATCATGAACCTGCTCGGCGAGCGGGGCCTGCTGCGCCCGCTGGGCTCGGCGGCGCTGGTCGAATCGATGCGCAATTCGGTGCGCGACACCGCGTCCGATCTGGTGATGCAGGCGATGAACTTCCTCGGTGTGCCCTACAAGCGGGGCGGCAACTCCGAAGAAACCGGCTTCGACTGCAGCGGCTTCACGCGCCACATCTTCGAGCACAGCATCGGCCTGGTGCTGCCGCGGCGCGCCGACGAGCAGGCCACCACCGCCGGCCTGCTCAACATCCGCCGCGCCGAGCTGAAACCGGGCGACCTGGTGTTCTTCAACACCATGAGGCGCACCTTCTCGCATGTGGGCATCTACGTGGGCGACGACAAGTTCATCCATGCACCGCGCACCGGTGGCGAGGTACGCATCGAGGACATGCGCGCGTCGTACTGGGCGCGGCGCTTCTCCGGCGCCCGCCGGGCCGACCTGAACGCGGCCACGCCGCAACGGCCAACCACGCGCTGAACGGCGGCCTCAGCGCGACAGGCGCAGCGCAATCCCGCCCTGCCATCGGGGCCGCGGCCTGAACCGCTGCAAGCCCCACGGCACAATCCCTCCATGGGCGAAACCGTGATTCCTCTGGCCGACCTGCGCTATGCCGCGCCGGTGCCGGCCATTCCCGCGCTGGCGATCCCCGCCACCGGCTTGTTGTCCGACGGCCTGGGCCGGCCGCTGCGCGACCTGCGCATCTCGGTCACCGACCGCTGCAACTTCCGCTGCAGCTACTGCATGCCCAAGGAGGTGTTCGACCGGGACTACGTGTTCCTGCCACAGACCAGCCTGCTGAGCTTCGAGGAGATCACCCGGCTGGCGCGCATCTTCGTGGCGCACGGTGTGCAGAAGATCCGCCTGACCGGCGGCGAGCCGCTGCTGCGCAAGGGGCTGGAGTCGTTGATCGCCATGCTGGCCGAGTTGCGCACGCCCGAAGGCGCGCCGCTGGACATCACGCTGACCACCAACGGCTCGGTGCTGGCGCGCAAGGCCCGATCGCTGGCAGCGGCCGGGCTGCAGCGCGTGACCGTCAGCCTGGACGGACTGGACGACGCCATCTTCCGGCGCATGAACGATGTCGACTTTCCGGTGGCCGACGTGCTGGCCGGCATCGAAGCGGCGCATGCCGCCGGGCTGGGGCCGATCAAGGTCAACATGGTGGTCAAGCGCGGCACCAACCAGCAGGAAATCGTGCCGATGGCGCGCTACTTCCGCGAGCAGTTCGACGGCCGCATCGTGCTGCGCTTCATCGAGTACATGGACGTGGGTGCCAGCAACGGCTGGCGCATGGACGAGGTGCTGCCTTCGGCCGAGGTGCTGAAGCTGCTGCAGGACGCCTTCCCCGAGGCACCGCTGCAGCCGCTGGAGCCCACCGCGGCCGGCGAGACCGCCGAGCGCTGGCGTTATGCCGACGGCCGCGGCGAGATCGGCCTGATCTCCAGCGTCACCCAGGCCTTTTGCAGCGACTGCAACCGCGCCCGGCTGTCCACCGAGGGCAAGCTGTTCCTGTGCCTGTTCGCCACCCGCGGCCACGACCTGCGCACGCTGCTGCGCAACGGCGCCAGTGATGCCGACATCACCAGCGCGCTAGGCGCCGTCTGGGCGGGGCGCGACGACCGCTATTCCGAACTGCGTGCCGCCCAGCCCGCCGACGCCACGGGCAGCGAGCGCCGTGTCGAGATGCACTACATCGGCGGATGAACCGCCCCGCCACCCGAATGCAAAGCCTAGAAGACATCGCCGCCTGCGTGGCAGGCTACGACCCCAACGCGCTGCCGGTGGCGCAAGCGCAGGACTTCATCGCCCGCCTGGTTCCCCGGGTGCAAGCCGTCGAGCAACTGGCCATCCGCAGCGCGCTGGGCCGGGTGCTGGCGCGCGACATCGTCTCGCCCATCGACGTGCCGGCCCACGACAACTCGGCGATGGACGGCTATGCGCTGCGCTCGGCCGAGCTGCTGCCTGGCACCGACACGCTGATCGGCCTGGCCGGCACCGCCTTTGCCGGCGCCCAGTTCAGCGGCGGCGTGCCCGCTGGCCAGGGCGTGCGCATCATGACCGGCGCGGTGATGCCCGCGGGCCTGGACACCGTGGTGCCGCAGGAGTTCATCCGCACCGACGACGACGGCCGCATCCGCATCCCCGCCGGCACCGTGGCCGCTGGCGACAACCGCCGCCTGCGCGGCGAAGACCTGGCGCGCGGTGAGGCGGCGCTGCAGGCCGGCCGCATCCTCACGCCGGCCGACCTGGGCCTGCTGGCCTCGCTGGGCCAGGCCGAGGTGCCGGTGTTGCGCCGGCTGCGCGTGGCCTTCTTCTCCACCGGCGACGAGTTGCGCTCGATCGGCGAGCCGCTGGACGAAGGCTGCGTCTACGACAGCAACCGCTACACGATCTGGGGCATGCTGCAGCGCCTGGGCGTCGAGGTGCTCGACCTGGGCGTGGTGCACGACGAGCCCGCTGCGCTGCGCGAGGCTTTCACCCAGGCCGCCGCCAACGCCGATGCGGTGATCACCTCGGGCGGTGTCAGCGTCGGCGAGGCCGACCACACCAAGCAGGTGATGAAGCAACTCGGCGAGGTGCTGTTCTGGAAGATCGCGATGCGGCCCGGGCGGCCGATGGCGATCGGCCGAATCGGCATCCGACCGGATGCCGAGGGCCGCATCGGCGAGCCTGGCCACCAGGCCATGCTGTTCGGCCTGCCCGGCAACCCGGTGGCGGTGATGGTGACCTTCTACGCCTTTGTGCGCGACGCGCTGCTGGCGATGAGCGGCGCCACGCCGCAGCCGCTGCCGCTGCTGCGCGCGGTCAGCACCGAGGCGATGCGCAAGAAGCCGGGCCGCACCGAGTACCAGCGCGGCATCGTCAGCCAGGCATCCGACGGCCGCTGGCAGGTGCGCATCACCGGCGCCCAGGGCTCGGGCATCCTGCGCAGCATGAGCGAGGCCAACGGCATGGTGGTGCTGCACCACGGCCAGGGCCATGTGGCCGCTGGCGAACTGGTCGACGTGATCCCGTTCAACGGGCTGGTCTGATCCGGCGCCGCCGCCGCCCGGCCGCAGCCGGGCAGCGCGCTCAGCCGCCGCTGCCCGCCTCGTAGACGATGGCCGCCTGCCCGCCCTGGGCGATGGCCTTGCAGCGCGCCAGCGCCTCGTCGGTGGGCCAGAAGCGGCCGGCGTCGCCCAGGTCGATCTCCGCGCAGACGGTGGGCCGGGCGATCTGCAGGCGCATCGGCAGGCCCTGCACCAGTTCCAGACCCTCGTCGCTGGTCTCGCGGTGCGCCGGCCAGGTCTTCACCAGATCGGCCACCGCCGGCAGGCCGCCATTGACCGTCAGTGACAGATAACGCCCGAAGCGAGCGCGCGCCGCCGTCAGGTCCCAAACCTGGTTGACGTTCAGCCGCAGGCCGCCCGAGAAGCGGTCGGTCTGCACCTTGCCCTGCACGATCAACAGCTCGTCCTCGGTGAACAAGGCCTTGTTGGCCTCGATCAGCTCGTCGTTGGCCACCGCCTCGATGCTCTCGCTCTGGTCGTCGAGCTTGAAGATCGCCACCCGCCCGCGCTGGCCGTTGACGAAACGCAGATCGCTGACGATGCCGGCCAGCAGCTGCACATCGCGGCTGTCGACCAGATCGGCGATGCGCCGCTTGGCAAAGCGACGCACCTCGGCCTCGCTCTGCTGGAACAGGTGGCCCGACAGGTAGAAGCCGATCGCGGTCTTCTCCAGCAGCAAGCGCTCCTTGATGCTCCAGGGCTCGGCGGGGGCCAGCGGCGGCTCCTGCGTGGCCGAGCCGTGATCACCATCGTCGAACAGCCCGCCCTGCGAGGCATTGACCACCTGGTGGTCGGCAAAGTCGAAGCCCAGCCCCACGCTGGCGACCAGGCTGGCGCGGTCGGCATGCAGGCTGTCGAAGGCGCCGGCCTTGATCAATGCTTCCACCGCACGCTTGTTGACCCGCTTGCGGTCGACGCGGGCACAGAAGTCGAAGAAGCTGCGGAACGGACCGCCCCCGGCGCCGTCGGCGCCGGTCGGCGATCCATCACGCGCCTCGACGATGGCCTCCACCGCGCTCTGGCCGCTGCCCTTGACGGCGCCCAGCGCGTAGCGCACATGCATCTTGTCCAGCGGCTCGAAGCGGTAGGTGCCCTGGTTGACATCGGGCGGCGAGAAGCTGATGCCGAACAGCTTGGCGTCGTTGAGCAGCACCTTCAGCTTGTCGGTGTCGCCCATCTCCACGGTCATGTTCGCGGCGTAGAACTCGGCCGTGAAGTGCACCTTCAGCCAGGCCGTGTGGTAGGCCAGCAGCGAGTAGGCGGCGGCATGGCTCTTGTTGAAGCCGTAGCCCGCAAACTTCTCCATCAGGTCGAAGACCTCGTCGGCCTTCTCGGCGGCGATGGCCTTCTTGGCCGCGCCGTCGCGGAACAGGCCACGATGCTCGGCCATCTCCTCGGCCTTCTTCTTGCCCATCGCGCGGCGCAGCAGGTCGGCGCCGCCCAGGCTGTAGCCGCCCAGCACCTGGGCCGACTGCATCACCTGCTCCTGGTAGACGAAGATGCCGTAGGTCTCGGACAGCACCGGCGCCAGCAGCGGGTGCGGGTACTCGATGGTCTCGCGGCCGTTCTTGCGGGCGCAGAAGCTGGGGATGTTCTCCATCGGGCCGGGCCGGAACATCGCGTTCAGCGCGATCAGGTCTTCCAGCCGGGTGGGCTTGGCTTCCTTCAGCATGGCCTGCATGCCACGTGATTCGAACTGGAACACGCTCTCGGTCAGGCCATCGCTGAACAGCTTGTAGACCTTGGGGTCGTCCAGCGGCACGGTCTCGAAGCTGAACTGTTCGCGCCCGGGGTGGCGCGCGACGATGAAGTCCTTGGCCAGTTCCAGGATGGTCAGCGTGGCCAGGCCCAGGAAGTCGAACTTCACCAGGCCGATGGCCTCGACGTCGTCCTTGTCGAACTGGCTCACCGCGCTGTCGCTGCCGGGCTGCTGGTAGAGCGGGCAGAAGTCGGTGATCTTGCCCGGCGCGATCAGCACGCCGCCGGCATGCATGCCGATGTTGCGCACGATGCCTTCGACGCGCGTGGCCAGGCTCAGCAGCTCGGCCACCTCTTCTTCGGCGGCCTCGCGCTGCTCGAGCTCGGGCGCCTCCTTGCGGGCGTAGATGATGCCGGGGTCGGGCTCGGCGGGCACCTTGGCCAGCGTCACCGTCTTGCCAGGTGGCGCCGGGATCAGCTTGGCGATGCTGTCGACATGGCCGTAGCCCATGCCCAGCACGCGGCCGATGTCACGCAGCGCGGCCTTGGCGGCCATGGTGCCGAAGGTGACGATCTGGCCCACCGCCTCGCGGCCGTACTTGTCCTTGACGTAGTCGATCACCCGGTCGCGGTTGGCCTGGCAGAAGTCAATGTCGAAGTCGGGCATCGACACGCGTTCGGGGTTCAGAAAGCGCTCGAACAGCAGGTTGTATTGCAGCGGGTCGAGGTCGGTGATCTTCAGCGCATAGGCCACCAGCGAGCCGGCGCCCGAGCCACGCCCCGGGCCCACCGGGCAGCCGTTGTTCTTGGCCCAGTTGATGAAGTCGGCCACGATCAGGAAGTAGCCCGGGAAGCCCATCTTCAGGATGGTGACGATCTCGAACTCCAGCCGCTCCAGATAACGCGGACGTTCAGCGTCACGTTTGATCGGATCCGGGAACAGCGTCAGCAGCCGCTGCTCCAGCCCCTCGAAGCTGAGCTGGCGGAAGTAGTCGCCCATGGCCATCGGCGTGCCCTGGCCCGGTCCATCGGCCAGCAGCGGCGTGGGGAAATCGGGCAGGTAGTTCTTGCCCATCGCCAACGTCAGATTGCAGCGCTGGGCGATGGCCAGGCTGTTGGCCAGCGCGCTGGGCAGGTCGGCGAACAGCGCGGCCATCTGCGCCTGGGTCTTGAAATACTGCTCGCGGCTGAAACGCTTGATGCGCTTGGGGTTGGCCAGCGTCTCACCCTCGGCCACGCAGACACGCGCCTCGTGGGCGTCGAAGTCGTCGGGCTCGGCAAACTCGATCGGGTGCGTGGCCACCACCGGCAGGCCCAGCTCGGCGGCCAGCGGCACGGCGGCACGCACATGGGTGTCGTTGGTCGGCAGACCGGCGCGCTGCAGCTCGAGGTAGAAGCGGCCGGGGAACAGCTCGGACAGCCGCTGCGCCACGCTGCGGGCGCGCTCGGTGTCGCCGGCCAGCAAGGCCATGCCCACGGCGCCCAGGTCGGCGCCCGACAAGGCGATCATCCCGCCGCCCAGTTCGGCCAGCCACTCCCACTTGATCCAGGCCTGCGCACGCTGGGCGTTCTTCACCCAGCCGCGCGCCAGCAACTCGCACAGGTTGAGGTAACCCTGGCGGTTCTGCACCAGCAGCAGCAGCCGGCTGGCATGCCGATCCTGCGACGACCCGCTGCCCGAAGCGGCCGCCTCGGGCTCGATGAAGATGTCGGCGCCAATGATCGGCTTGATGCCCTTGCCACGGCAGGCCTTGTAGAACTTGACCGCCCCGAACAGGTTGGACAGGTCGGTGATCGCCAGCGCCGGCTGACGGTCGGCACGCGCGGCGGCGGCCGCGTCATCGACCCGCAGGGTGCCGTCGACGACGGAGTATTCGGTGTGGGTGCGCAGGTGGACGAAGGACATGCGCACGATTGTAGGGAGCGGGTGCCAGGCATCAGTCACCACACATGTGCGCCGATGCAGGCGGCCTTGGCTCGGCCAACGGGGCGTCGGGTCGACGTGAACAACGGGACCGGCCGCACTGGCTTCTAAAATCAGTCCGTGACCACCCGCATCCTCAACATCGCCAGCTACCGCTTCGTGCCGCTCGACGACCTGCCCACATTGCGCGAACGGCTGTGGCAGCGGGCCGACGCCGGGGGCCTGAAGGGCACGGTGCTGCTGGCCGAAGAAGGCATCAACCTGTGCCTGGCCGGCCCGCCCGAGGGCGTGGCCGCGTGGCGGGCCCTGCTCGACGCCGATGCACGCTTCGCCGGATTGGTGCCCAAGGAAAGCTGGAGCGACACCCAGCCCTTCAAGCGCCTGAAGGTCAAGGTCAAGCGCGAGATCATCCGCATGAACCAGCCGGCGATCCGCCCGGCTGCCGGCCGCGCGCCGGCGCTGCCAGCCACCACGCTGGCGCGCTGGATCACGCAGGGGCATTGCGACGAGGGCCGGCCGCTCAAGCTGCTGGACACGCGCAATGATTTCGAGGTGGACGCCGGCGGGTTCGAGGGCGCGGTGGACTGGCGGCTGCGCAAGTTCAGCGACTTTCCCACCGCACTGGCCACGCACCGCGATGAGTTCGCCGGCCACACCGTGGTCAGCTACTGCACCGGCGGCATCCGCTGCGAGAAGGCCGCGCTGGTGATGCAGCAGCTGGGGCTGGACCACAGCTGGCAGCTCGAGGGCGGCATCCTCAAATACTTCGAGGACACCGCGGGTGCGGCACCCGGCTGGCGTGGCCACTGCTTCGTGTTCGACGAGCGGGTGGAACTCGATCCCAGTTTGCAGGCTGCCGCAGAAGGCAGCACCTGAAATGAAACCCCCACGCTCACTTCGTTCGCTGCCCCCCGAGGGGGCGCTCAGTACCTTCGGAACGGCCGGGCGGTAC
>MESD01000123.1:5911-22283 GCA_001770815.1 Burkholderiales bacterium RIFCSPHIGHO2_12_FULL_69_20 | reverse complement strand
GGCGGTACTGAATTGAAGCCCCCACGCTCACTTCGTTCGCTGCCCCCCGAGGGGGCGCTCAGTACCTTCGGAACGGCCGGGCGGTACTGAGATGAGCCTGCTGCTGCGCCTGCTGGGTGTGCTGCTGATGCTGTCGGCGCTGGCGATTCCGCTGGTGCGCGCGCCCGACCGGCCGGTCGAGACGCTGGTGGCACGCTGGGCGCCACCGCCGTCGGAGTTCATCGATCTGAAGGGCCAGCTGGTGCACTACCGCGACGAGGGGCCGAAGAGCGACCCCGCGCCCATCGTGCTGCTGCATGGCACCTCGGCCAGCCTGCACACCTGGGAAGGCTGGGCCAAGGCCTTGCGTGGCCAGCGCCGGGTGATCAGCCTCGACCTGCCGGCCTTCGGCCTGACCGGCCCGTTTGCCGGCAGCTACGCCGGCCAGACCTACACCGGCGCGAACTACGCGCGCTTCGTGCTCGATCTGCTGGACCAGCTGGCGGTGCAGCGCTTCGTGGTGGCCGGCAACTCGCTGGGCGGCGAGGTGGCCTGGCGCATCGCCGCCGCCGCGCCGCAACGGGTGGCGCAGCTGGTGCTGGTGGATGCGGCGGGTTACCCGATGACGGCCACCAACATCCCGCTGGGCTGGCAGATCGCCCGCCTGCCGGTGCTGGGCCGGGTGGCCGAGCACCTGCTGCCGCGGCCGCTGATCGTGCAGGGCCTGCATGCGGTGTATGGCGATCCGGCCAAGATCACCGATGCGCTGATCGACCGCTACTTCGAGCTGACGCTGCGCGCCGGCAACCGCGCCGCGCTGGTGCAGCGGGCGCAGCAGTGGTCAGCGGAGGAAGGCGTGCAGCGGGTCACCGGCATCAGCGCGCCCACGCTGATCCTCTGGGGCGGGCGCGACCGTCTCATCAAGCCAGCGCTGGCGCAGCGCTTCGAGGCCGACATCGCCGGCAGCCAGCGCGTGGTGTTTGCCGATCTGGGCCATGTGCCACATGAAGAAGACCCGGCGCGCACGGTGGCGGCGGTGCAGGCGTTTCTGGCCACTTTCGTCCCACGCTGATCAGCGCGGCAGCCCGTCGCGCAGCGCGCTCAGCACCTCGGAGTGGAATTCGCGCCGGTACAGCACCCACAGCACCGCGCCGGTGGCGGCCATGAAGGCCCAGGCCGAGAAGAACCAGGCCACCGCGGCAAACGACAGGTAGTAGGCACGCAGACCGTCGTTGAAGGTCTCGGCCGCCAGGCCCATCACCCGGCCGGCGCGGTCGGCAAAGGCCTCACGCTGCAGGTCGTCGGCAAACTGCTTCGCCTCGGGCGCGGCGGCCACGATGATGGCGCCGAAGCTGTACTGCCGCAGGCTCCAGGTGAAGCGGAAGAAGGCGTGCACGAAGATGCCGGCCAGCAGCCCCAGCTTGAGGTCGAATACCAGCTCGGATGTGCGCACCGCAAAGGGGATTTCCTGCACCAGGCCGCTGGCTTTTTCGGTGGCGCCCAGTGCGGCCAGCAGGCCACCGATGATCAGGATGCTGGTCGACGCAAAGAACGACGGGCTGGCCGACAGGCTCTGCGTGACCGCGGCATCGACGATGCGGTTTTCGCGGTAGGTGGCCTGCAGCATCCAGTGGCGCCGCCACTGGTTGGTGGTGGCCAGGATCGACGGCCGCGCGGTGGCCCGGCGCTTGGCCCAGTGCGCGTAGCCCAACCAGCCGCAGAAGAAAAGCAGCAGTGCCAGCCAGTCGGGCCAGGGCAGCAGCAGCAGGGGTTTGGGCAGCAGGTCCATGGCGCTGCACTGTAGCGGCTGGCCCGAGGATTGGGCCTGCCCGCTGGGCGCTGACTCAGCGCGCCAGGTCGAACACCAGCACCTCGGCACCCTGCCCGTCGCGCAGCATCAGGAGGGCCTCGTCCACCAGCCCCAGCGCATCGCCGGCCACCAGGGCGTGGCCATTGATGTTGATCGCACCACGCGCCACATGCACCCAGGTGCGGCGGGCCGGATCGAGCGCCAGCTCGGCCGACTCGTCGCCGTCGAACAGCCCGGCCCGGATGGAGGCATCGGCATGCAGCGTCACCGCGCCGTCGCGGCCGTCGGGTGAGGCCACCAGCCGCAGCCGGCCACGCTTGTCGGCCTCGGAAAACGCCTTCTGCTCGTAGCCGGGGGCGATGCCGCCTTGTGCCGGAAGGATCCAGATCTGCAGGAAGTGCGTGGCCTGGTCCTTGGCGTGGTTGAACTCACTGTGTCGCACGCCGGTGCCGGCGGTCATGCGCTGCACCTCGCCGGGCAGGATGGCCTCGCCATTGCCCATGCTGTCCTGGTGCGCCAGCGCGCCTTCGAGCACGTAGCTGACGATCTCCATGTCGCGGTGGCCGTGGGTGCCGAAGCCGGTGCCCGGGGCGATGCGGTCCTCGTTGATCACGCGCAGGTTGCCGAAGCCCATCTGCGCCGGATCGTGGTAATCGGCAAACGAGAAGGTGTGAAAGCTCTTGAGCCAGCCGTGGTCGGCAAAGCCCCGGTCGGCGCTGCGGCGCAGGGTGATCATGTTGCGGTCTCCTTGTGACAGCGATGATGGCAGCGCGGGCTGATCGATGGCCACGCCCGGCCTTGAATCGGGCGTTCAAATAAGATGAAGCCACGATGACCGCCCCTCGCCGCAATGCCCTGACCCCCGAAGCGCTGCAGATGATGGACATCATCGCGCGCACCGGCAGCTTTGCCGCCGCCGCCCGCGAGATGGGCCGCGTGCCGTCGGCGCTGACCTACAGCGTGCGCCAGCTCGAGGACGCGCTGGACGTGCTGCTGTTCGACCGCAAGTCGCGCCAGGCCCAGCTCACCGCCGCCGGGCAAGAGCTGCTGGACGAAGGCCGCCGACTGCTGGCCGAGATGGACGCGGTGGCCAACCGCGTGCGCCGCGTGGCCACCGGCTGGGAGAGCGAGCTGACCGTGGCCGCCGACGGCGTGATCTCGCGGCTGACGCTGTTCGAGCTGGTCGAGGGCTTTTATGCCCAGCGGCAGGATGACGGCAGCGCGGCCCCCCCCGCCGGCCCCGGCACCCGCCTGCGCCTGCGCAGCGAGATCCTGGCCGGGCTGTGGGAGGCGCTGGTCAGCGGCCAGGCCGATCTGGCGATCGGCGTGATGATGAACGCGCCGCCGCAGCAGGGCATCGAGCTGCGCCTGCTGGGCGCGGTGGATTTTGTCTTTGCGATGGCGCCCCACCACCCGCTGGCCAATGCCGACGGGCCGCTGTCGGACGCGCAGATCATGGGCCATCGCGCGGTGGCGGTGGCCGATTCGGCGCAGCGCGTGGCGCCGGTCACGGTCAACCTGCTGCCCGGGCAGGACGTGCTGACGGTGCCCACCATGGCCGGCAAGATCGAGGCGCTGCTGCGCTGCCTGGGCTGCGGTTTTGTGCCCGAGCCGATGGTGCGCGAGCACCTGCGCACCGGCCGCCTGGTGGCCCATGCGGTGCAGCGCGCGCGGCTGCCGGCGCAGTTCGGCTACGCCTGGCGCGGCGCCGCCACGCCGCAACCGCGCAAGGCGCCGCAGGGCCTGGCACTGCAGTGGTGGCTCAACCAGCTGGAGAGCCCGACCACCCGCCGCGCGCTGCTGGAGCGCCATGTGGGCCTGCCGGTGCCGCTGGAGTGATGGCGGGTGTGTTGGCGGGTATGTTGGCGGATCGCAGCCTGATCTATCGGGGCCGCTTTGCGCCCTCGCCCACCGGCCCGCTGCATGTCGGCAGCCTGGTTGCCGCGCTGGCCAGCTGGCTCGACGCCCGTGCCCACGGTGGCCAGTGGCTGGTGCGCATCGAGGACGTGGACAGACCGCGCTGCATCCCCGGCGCGGCCGAGCGGATCCTGGCGCAACTGGCCGCGCTGGGGCTGCAGCCCGACGCGCCGCCGCTGTGGCAATCCAGCCGCGGCGCCGCCTACCAGGCCGCACTCGACCAGCTGCGGCAGATCGGCGCCACCTACCCCTGCGGCTGCACCCGGCGCGAGATCGACGAGGCGCTGCGCGCCCAGGGCGATGCGCCGGGCCGCTTCGCCGAGCGCATCTACCCCGGCACCTGCCGGGATGGCCTGCACGGCAAGCCGGCGCGCGCCACCCGGCTGCGCACGCTGGTCGATGGCGCTGAGGCAATCATCACCTGGCACGACCGCCGCCTGGGCACCCAGCAGCAGAACCTGACCCGCACGGTGGGCGACTTCATCCTGCACCGCGCCGATGGCCTGTGGGCCTACCAGCTGGCGGTGGTGGTCGACGACGGCGCCCAGGGCATCACCGACGTGGTGCGCGGCGAGGACCTGGCCGACAACACGGCGCGTCAGATCCACCTGCAGCGCCTGCTGGGCCTGCCGCAGCCGCGTTACCTGCACACGCCGCTGGTGCTGGCCGCCGACGGCCACAAGCTCAGCAAGCAGAACGGCGCGGCCCCACTGGACACCAGCGATGCGCTGGCTGCGCTGCGCGCTGCGGGCACGGTGCTGGGCCTGCCCGATCTGCCCGCGGCCAGCGCGGCCGATTGGCGGCTGGCCGCCACCCGCGCCTGGGCCGCCCGATGGGGCCCGCCAAACCCACCGCCCAACCCACCGCCAAACCCACCGCCAAACCCGCCGGTCGACCGCCCGTCAATGGCATGATGCGGCCCCCATTCCCCCTCGTTGAACTGGACCTCGACATGACCACCACCGCCTCCGGCCTGCAATACGACGACACCACCCCCGGCACCGGCGCCGAGGCCGCTGCCGGCCAGCGCGTCACCGTGCACTACACCGGCTGGCTGCACGACCCGACGGCCGCCAACGGCCGCGGCAAGAAGTTCGATTCCAGCAAGGACCGGGGCGATCCGTTCCGCTTCCACCTGGGCGCCGGCCAGGTCATCGCCGGCTGGGACGAAGGCGTGCAGGGCATGAAGGTCGGCGGCACCCGCGTGCTGCTGATCCCGGCTGAGCTGGGCTACGGCGAGCGCGGCGCCGGCGGCGTGATCCCGCCGAACGCCACGCTGGTGTTCGAGGTCGACCTGATCTCGGTCTGACCCACGCGCGCTGGCCCGCGGGCCCGCGGGCCAGCGGCCGGCTACACTCGCGGCCTGGTCGGCAGTTCACCCAGGCGTTGCCGCGCGACACCCTCGCGAGCTAAACCTGCCTTCGGGCCTCGGCATCACGCCGGGCCCCCACCCACAGCCCCGCAGCTTCTTGCGTGCGACCGGCTGGAAGTCGGCAACCCCCAGCGCCCCGTTCCCGGGGTTGTTCGCGCGTGTGGAGTGCAGGCCATGAGCCGTTTGCCGCTGTCCCTCGTCGTGCCCGATGCGTCCTTGTTCGCCAGGTCGCTGGGCCAATCCCTCAAGACCCGCCATGCCGCCGGCAGCCCGCCGCCCGGCCATGTCGAGTTGCTCAACCTGATGGCCCGCGCGCTGGGCCACCGCAACTTGCAGAGCCTGCAGGCCGCGGCCCCGGCCCCGCTGCCATCACCACCGCTGGCCGTGGAAGATCGACCACCGCCCGGCCAGCTGAGCGTCAACGCGCGCAAGGCGCTGATGCAGTTCGACAGCCGCGGCCGGCTGCTGCGCTGGCCAAACAAGTTCAGCGTGCAGAAGCTGGCGATGTGGGTGCTGTGGACGCTGTTCGACGGCCGCCGGACCTACACCGAGCGCGAGGTCAACGAGGTGCTGAAGGCCGCCAATGCCTTCGGCGACCATGTCACGCTGCGCCGCGAGCTGGTCAATCACCAGTTGCTGACGCGCAAGAGCGATTGCTCCGAATACCGCAAGCTCGCCGCCCGCCCCGACGACGAGACCCGCGCACTGCTGCAGGCCTGGCGGGTGCAGCGGCGCACGCTCAGCGGCGTGCGGGTGGAGCGGGCGGACAGCCCGCGACAACGGCAGGCTCAGCGGCAAGCGGCCGTCAGCTGATCGAAGCCGCGCGGGGCCAGCGCCGGGCCGCTCCCAAGCGGCCCCGCGACCCCCTCGGGGGGTGGTCCTCGGTACCCCGAGGGCCGGGGGTCGTCAAATCGCCAGCAGGTGCTGGCGGTAGTGCAGCAACTCGTCGATCGACTCGTGGATGTCGGCCAGCGCGGTGTGCGCCTGGGCCTTCTTGAAGCTGTCCAGCACCGCTGGCTTCCAGCGTCGCGCCAGTTCCTTCAGGGTGCTGACGTCGAGGTTGCGGTAGTGGAAGAAGTCTTCCAGCTTGGCCATGTCCTTGGCCAGGAAGCGCCGGTCCTGGCAGATCGAGTTGCCGCACATCGGGCTCTTGCCCTTGGGCACGTACTGCTTCAACCAGTCGATCACCAACTGCTGGGCCGCCGCTTCGTCGATGGTGGAGGCGCGCACCCGGTCGATCAGGCCGCTCTTGCCGTGGGTGCCCTTGTTCCAGTTGTCCATGCCGTCGAGCACGGCGTCGCTCTGGTGGATGGCGAACACCGGGCCTTCGATGCGCACGGTCAGCTGCGGGTCGGTCACCACCACCGCGATCTCGATGATGCGGTCGGTGAACGGCGACAGGCCGGTCATCTCCAGGTCGATCCAGATCAGGTTCTGGTCGCTGGAGGCCAGGGTGGGGGTCGGGGTGGCGGAGGATGCGGGGGTGGGGCTGCTCATGGGGGGGATTGTCGCAGCGGCGCGCCGGGCCCGGTCTCGGCGTCAAGGCCCGGGGCCCCCTACACTTCCGGCCATGTCGTCGATGCCACTCACCCTGTTGTTTTCTGCCGCGCTGGTGCTCTCGCTGGCCGTCAAGTTCTGGCTGGCCACGCGCCAGATGCGGCATGTGGCCGCCCACCGCGGCTCGGTACCGGCGGCGTTCGCCGCATCGGTCAGCCTGGCGGCGCACCAGCGGGCGGCCGACTACACGCTGGCCAAGGGCCGCTTCGGCCTGCTGACCACGGCCTTCGGCACCGCGGTGCTGCTGGGCTGGACGCTGCTGGGCGGGCTGGATGCGCTGAACCTGGTGCTGCGCGACGCGCTGCAACCCCACGTCGGTGATCTGGCCTACCAGCTGGCGCTGCTGGCCGCCTTTGCGCTGATCGGCGCGGTGCTCGACCTGCCGTTCGAGTGGTATTCCACCTTCCGCATCGAGCAGCAGTTCGGCTTCAACCGCACGACGTTGCGGCTGTTCGTCGGTGACCTGCTCAAGGGCGCGGCGGTGGGCGCGGTGATTGGCCTGCCGCTGGCCGCGCTGGTGCTGTGGATCATGGGCGCCACCGGGTCGTGGTGGTGGTTGTGGGCCTGGGGCGCCTGGGTGGCGTTCAACCTGTTGATCATGGTGGTCTACCCGACCGTGATCGCGCCGCTGTTCAACAAGTTCGAGCCGCTGGCCGACGCCTCGCTGGCCGAACGGGTGATGGCACTGATGAAGCGCTGCGGCTTCGCCGCCAAGGGCCTGTTCGTGATGGACGGCAGCCGCCGCTCGGCGCATGGCAACGCCTACTTCACCGGGCTGGGCGCGGCGAAACGGGTGGTGTTCTACGACACGCTGCTGGCCAAGCTGAACCCCAGCGAGGTGGAGGCGGTGCTGGCGCACGAGCTGGGCCACTTCAAGCACAAGCACATCACCCAGCGCATCGTGATGGTGTTCGCCATCAGCCTGGCCGCCCTGGCGCTGCTGGGCTGGCTGGCGGGCCAAGCGTGGTTCTACACCGGGCTGGGCGTGCAGCCCAACCTGGGCGCGCCCAACGACGCGCTGGCGCTGCTGCTGTTCATGGCGGTGGTGCCGGTGTTCGGCTTCTTCACCTCGCCGCTGGGGGCGCTGCTGTCGCGCAAGCACGAGTTCCAGGCCGATGCCTACGCCTGCGCGCAGGCCAGTGGTGCCGATCTGGCCAGCGCGCTGCTCAAGCTGCACGAGGACAACGCCGCCACGCTGACGCCCGACCCGGTGTATGTGCGCTTCTACTACTCGCACCCGCCGGCGATCGAGCGGCTGGCGGCGCTGGCCTTGCGCGGCGCATGAGCAGCGCCAGCGGGCCGAGCGCCCGGGCAGCCGAGGGGTCAGCGAACGGCCTGGTGGTGGCCGCACACGGCAGGCACTGCATGGTCGAAACGGGCGACGGCACCCGCCTGCTGTGCCACGCACGCGGCAAGAAAAGCGACGTGGTGGTCGGCGACCGCGTGCACTGGCAGCCCGCCGGCGACGAGGGCGTGATCGACAAGGTGGCCGAGCGCCGCAACCTGCTGTTTCGCCAGGACGAGTGGAAGACCAAGTCGTTTGCCGCCAACCTCGACCAGCTGCTGGTGCTGGTGGCGGTGGAGCCGATGTATGCCGAGACCCAGTTGGCGCGCGCGCTGATCGCCGCCGAATCGGCCGGCATCCCCACCGTCATCATCCTCAACAAGATCGACCTGCCGACGCTGGCGGCCGCGCGTGAGCGGCTGGCGCCCTACCGCAACATGGGCGTGCAGGTGCTGGAGCTGTCGCTGAAGGCCCGCGGCGACGAGGCCCGCGCGCTGCTGACGCCGCTGCTCGCTGGCAAGGCCACGCTGGTGCTGGGTCCCAGCGGCATGGGCAAGAGCACGCTGATCAACCTGATGGTGCCGGCCGCCGCCGCGCAGGTGGGCGAGATCTCGAAGGCGCTGAACGCCGGCAAGCACACCACCACCGACACCCGTTGGTACTGGCTGGACGAGGGGCGCAGCACCGCGCTGATCGACTCGCCGGGCTTCCAGGAATTCGGCCTGCGCCAGCTGCAGGCCCCCGAACTGGCGCCGCTGATGCCCGACATCGGCCGCCATGCCCAGGCCTGCCGCTTCTACAACTGCAGCCACCTGCACGAGCCCGGCTGCGGCGTGCGCGACGCACTGGCGCGCGGCGAGATCCACCCGTCGCGCTACCGCATCTTCACCGAGCTGAACGCCGAGCTGTCGACGAAACGGTATTGAGGCTCCTGGGGGCCTCAGCCCAACAGGTTCGCCAGCGTCAGCAGCGCCACCAGCAGCATCCACAGCACCACCGAGCGCCACACCAGACCGACCACGCTGCGCAAGTGGCCCGTCTGCGGCGGGTCGCCACCGGTGGAGCCCTCGGCCGCCGCGTCGCCGGTGGGGCCGGCCTCGAAGCTGCGCGAGCGGTCGGGCGTGACCCCCGGCGCGGCGCTGCCGCCCAGTTGCACACCCACCGCGCCGGCCGCCGAGGCCAGGATCACGCCCTCGTTGCTGTGCTTCCACAGCGAGGCATCGCGCCGCCAGGCGTTGATGGCTTCCTCGAAGTTGCCCACCACCGCAAAGCCGAAGGCCGTCAGCCGCGCGGGCACATGGTCGATCAGCGAGAACATCTGCTGCGACACCGCCATCAGCCGCTGATTGGCCGGCACGCCCAGCGCCTTGCTGGGGTAGGTCCAGTAACGCGCGGCGAACTCGGCCATGCGGTAGAGCACTGCGCCCAGCGGCCCCAGCCCCAAGGTGGAGAACAACACGAACCAGAAGAACACGCCGAACACATGGCGGTGCGCGGCCAGCAGCGAATGCTCGATCACATGGCGCAGCAACTCGGTGCGCGGCAGCTCGCTGGCGTCCAGGTGGCGCCATTCGGCCAGCAGGCGGCGCGCCTCGATCTCGTCGCCACGGTCCAGCGCGTCGCGGATGTCGGTGTAGTAGTGACTGAACTGCCGGAAGCCCAGCGTCAGGTAGAGCACGCCGACGTCGAACATCAGCGCCAGCAGCACGCTCCAGTGGTGCACCGCCAGGTAGACCACCGACAGCAGCAGGCCGGGCACACCCACCGACACGCCCCACACCACCCAGGCATGGTGCTCGCGCCCGGCGTCGAAGTTGCGGCCGGTCCAGCCCACCCAGGACACCAGCGCGTGGTGCACCCAGTTGTCACGCGGCAGCGGCTTGAACTGCTCGATGACCAGGGCCAGCAGGACGGCGAAGAAACTCATCGGGGCCGATCATACCGACCGGGTCTGGCCCGCCGGCAGATCATGGCTGCGACAGGAAGCCGTAGAGGTTGCGCAGCATCGCCGCGGTGGCGCCCCAGATGAAGTAGTCCTGCGGCCGGCCTTCACCATTGACGCCCTGCCAGGGCATCGACAGGAACTGCCGCTGCTGGCCCGACATTTCGAAGCGGTGGCGCCGGTGGTGGGCTGGTGTCATCAGGAAGGGCAGCGGCACCTCGAAGGCCTCGGCCACCTCGAAGGCGTCGATCTGCAGGCTGAACCCCGGCTGCACCAGCGCCACCACCGGCGTGACCACGAAACCGGTCACCGTGGTGTAGATCGGCAGCATGCCGATCACCTCGATGTGCTGGCGCGCCAGGCCCACCTCTTCTTCGGTCTCGCGCAGCGCGGTGGCCACCGCGTCGGCATCGTGCGTCTCGACGCGGCCACCCGGAAAGCTGATCTGCCCGGCGTGGTCGCGCAGGTGCGCGGTGCGCATCGTCAGCAGCACCTGCAGGCCATGCTCGCGCATCACCAGCGGCACCAGCACCGAGGCCGCCGCCGGCGCACGCTGCGGGTTGAAGCGGGCACCGTCGCCGGGGATCTCAGGTACCCAGGCGGGCGGTGCGGCAAAGCGCAGGCGCAGCGCCTGCGGCTGCAGCCGATCGACCGGCACCGGCGGCAGGTGATCGTCCACGCCGTCGACGGGGATGGCCTGCGGATCGGTGATGCGGGGCACGGTCATGGGTTGCAGATTCTGGCGCTTCAGAAGAAAACAAGCCGCCCGAGGGCGGCTTGTAGTCCATCGGCCATCGAGGCCAACTTCTGCGGCGGACGGCTTCGCCGTGTCGCCGCGAAAACTTGCTTCGCGCGTCGCGCGACCGCGCACTCAGTGCGCGGCTGACCGAAGGTCAGGCAAGTTTTTCTTTGATGCGCGCCGACTTGCCCGAGCGCTCGCGCAGGTAATACAGCTTGGCACGGCGCACGTCGCCGCGGCGCTTGACTTCGATCTTCGAGATCAGCGGGCTGTAGAGCTGGAAGGTGCGCTCGACGCCCTCACCGCTGGAGATCTTGCGCACGATGAAGCTGCTGTTGAGCCCGCGGTTGCGCTTGGCGATGACCACGCCTTCGTAGGCCTGCACCCGCTTGCGGGTGCCTTCCACAACGTTGACGCTGACGATGACCGTGTCGCCGGGGGCGAAAACGGGGATAGTCTTGTTCAGGCGAGTAATCTCTTCCTGTTCGAGGGTGCGGATCAGGTCCACTGGTTTCTCCTGGAGCGATCATGCCGGCGCACTCAAAACGGGCCCGGTAGAGGATCGAAAAGCCTTTGATTATAGCGCGCCTGGCGACGACAACGCCTTCAGCGTTTTTTCGTCCGCCTTCGACAGCCGCCCCGCCGCGCGCGCCGCGGCGATCAGGTCGGGCCGGCGCCGCGCGGTGATCAACAGCGACTGGTCGCGCCGCCAGCGTTCGATCTGGGCATGGTGGCCACTCAGCAGCACCACCGGCACCGCCAGTTCGCCGTCGGGCGTGGCCAGGCGCTCGGGCCGGCTGTAGTGCGGGCAATCGAGCAGGCCGTCGGCCGAGAAGCTGTCCTGCTCGTGCGATTCGGTGGTCAGCACGCCGGGCTGCAGCCGCGCCACGGCGTCGAGCAGCGCCAACGCCGGCAGCTCGCCGCCCGACAGCACGAAGTCGCCCAGGCTCAATTCGAGCGTGACATGGCGGTCGATGAAGCGCTGGTCGATGCCTTCGTAGCGGCCGCACAGCAGCACGGCGCCGGGGCTGGTCAGCGCATCGGCCATCTGGCGCACCAGCGCCTGGGTGATCGGGGTGCCGGTGGGCGTGAAGTGGATCACCGGCACCGCCGCGGTGTCGGCATCGGCACGGTCGGCACGCAGCGCGGCCATCGCGCGCTCCAGCGGCTCGGCCAGCATCACCATGCCCGGGCCGCCGCCGAAGGGCCGGTCGTCGACGCGGCGGTAGGTGTCAAGGGCAAAGTCGCGCAGCGGCCACAGCCGCACGTCGACCTGGCCGCTCTCGAACGCGCGGCGGGTGATGCCCTGCGTCAGGTGCGGCGCGAACAGTTCGGGGAACAGCGTGACAACGTCGAAGCGCATGCA
Source organism: Burkholderiales bacterium RIFCSPHIGHO2_12_FULL_69_20 (assembly GCA_001770815.1). Classification (GTDB taxonomy): domain Bacteria; phylum Pseudomonadota; class Gammaproteobacteria; order Burkholderiales; family Burkholderiaceae_C; genus Pseudaquabacterium. Next base: position 10,316 of record MESD01000123.1, on the reverse strand, counting down.
GCGGGCAGACCGGCCGCGGCCTCAGTAATCCAGTCCCCAGTCGACCGTGATGCGGCGCTCAGCCAGGTTCACGTCGTCGATGAAGGCGGCCACGAAGGGGATCAGCCGCTCGCTGGCCTCCGGCGACGCCCCCTCGGGCGCATCGGGCCGGTGGACGCGCAGAACGCTGTGCGCACCGGTGTCGATCAGGCCGATCACCTCGCCCAGCGGCTCACCCTGGCGGTTGACCACAGCCAGGCCGATCAGGTCGATCCAGTAGAACTCGCCGTCACCAGCCGTGGGAAAGCTCGATCGCGCGATGAAGATGCGCGCACCCTTCATCGCCTCGGCCGCGTTGCGGTCGGGCAGTTCCTGGGCGGTGGCGACCACGGCGTCGCCCTGCGCCTTGCTGTGCGTGATGCGCAGCACGGGCGGGTAATTCACCGCAGTGGTCTTGGGGCCCACCGACGTGGCGGGCGCCTCGGGCGGCCGGATGAACCAGCGCCGCGAGGTGAACAAGGCGTCGGGGCTCTTGCTGAAGGGCTGCACACGGATGCCGCCCTTGATGCCCCAGGCACCGAGCACACGGCCCACCTCGACGGCATCGTCGGGAAAGGCCGGCGCGATATCGTCGTCCGGCGCAGCCAGCGTCATGACAGCAGGCGGCGCGCGGACGGCGCGGTCAGGCTCAGGCTGCCGCAGCGGCCGGGGCGGCGGGTGCCACCTGGGCCTTGGCGGCATCGCTGACCAGGCGCTTGACGGTGGGCGACATCTGGGCGCCCACGCCGGTCCAGTAGGTCACGCGATCGAGCGCCACGCGCAGGGGCTGTTCGGCACCTGCGGCCATCGGGTTGTAGAACCCCAGGCGCTCGAGGTAGCGACCGTCGCGACGTTCGCGCGAGTCGGCCACCACGATGTTGTAGAACGGGCGCTTCTTGGCGCCGCCACGAGCCAGTCGAATAACGACCATGTTGATCTTCCGAAAAAATCGTTGGCGACAGGCCAGCCAAGGAGACACTCGAGGCCGATCCATCTGGTCACTGCGCGTCCGGGCAGCCGATGCGGCCAACCGATGGAACATGCAGCACAAAACTTTCTTGTACCAAGTCTGTGCTCTGAGCCCAAACTTGGTACGACTCCCCGGCGCCGTAGATACGCAGACATCGAAGTGATCACCACCTCGCCCGCCGTCGCCGAAAACCGAGCATTATAAACTGACGACGCCGAATCCCCGCGTTGCTTTTTTCAACCCATGACCACGCCTGCCCTGCTCATCCGCCCCAGCACCCCGGCCGACCTGCCCGCCATCACCGCGATCTACGCCGAGGCGGTGCTGCACGGCACCGGCACCTTCGAACTCGATCCACCCGATGAATCCGAGATGGCACGCCGCCGCGACGACGTGCTGTCCAAGGGCCTGCCCTGGCTGGTGGCCGAATCCGCCGGCCAGGTGCTGGGCTACGCCTATGCCAACCACTTCCGCCCGCGCCGGGCCTACCGCTTCTGCCTGGAAGACTCGATCTACCTGCACCCCGACGCCCGTGGGCGCGGCGTGGGCCGGTTGCTGCTGACCGAGCTGGTCGGCCGCTGCGAGGCCGCCGGCGCACGCCAGATGCTGGCGGTGATCGGCGACGCGGCCAATGCCGGCTCGATCGGCGTGCATGCGGCGCTGGGCTTCGAGCACACCGGCGTGCTCAAGGCCGCTGGCTGGAAGTTCGACCGCTGGCTGGACGTGATCCTGATGCAACGTGCGCTGGGCACCGGCGACACCACTCCGGGCATCGATTGAGATGTCCGCCCCCACGTCGCTGCGCTCCTGCCCCCCGAGGGGGCGCTCAGTCGCCTTGGGGCGGCCCGGCGTCGACTGAGACCGCCCCGATGCACGAAAAATCCAAGACCCTGGCCACCTGGCTGGCCCTGCTGGCGGGGCCGCTGGGCGCCCATCGCTTCTACCTGTATGGCTGGCGCGACAAGCTGGCCTGGCTGCACCCGTTGCCCACGCTGCTGGGGCTGGGCGGCGCGATCCGCATGAGCAACCTGGGCCAGGACGACCACGCCGCCTGGCTGCTGATCCCGGTGCTGGGCGTGATGCTGGTGATCGGCATGCTCGCCACCATCACCACCGGCCTGACGCCCGACGAGCGCTGGGCGCAGCGCCACAACCCCGGCCGCCCGGTGCGTGCCACCGGCTGGGCCCCGGTGATCGCGATGGTGATCGCCCTGCTGGTGGGCGGCACGGTGCTGATGGGCACGATCGCCTTCGGCGGGCAGAAGTTCTTCGAATACCAGGCCGAGCTGGCCCGCTGATCTACCCACGCACGGCCGTCCGCCTCACACCGCGCGGCACAGGGGTGGATCAGATGAATTCGCCCTCGCGCAGCCACTTGGTGGCCACCCACTTGTCGCCGGCGATCACCGGCGCGCCGCCGTGCAGGGTGCGGGTGCTCGCATGCGCCCGCTCGTAGCTGAAGAACACCGCGTTGCCCTTGATCGGCGCCACCTCCAGCTGCACGTCGGGGAACACCGTGCCACCGCCCTGCAACGGTGTGTTGAGGTACATCACCAGCGTGCCCACGCGCTGGCCGCCGCGCTTGAGCACCGCGGCCATGCCGGGCTGCGCCGGGTCGAAGTAGTCGTGGTGCGGTTTGTACTCGGCGCCGGGCCGGTAGTGCAGCACCTGCAGGCCTTCGCCGTTGACCAGCGGCCAGTTCAGCAGCGCGGCGATGCGGGCCTCGATGCGCTGGCACAGCGCGCTCTCGCCTCGGCCGAAGAACATGCCGTCGCTGGTGCGCGCGGCGTTGACCTCGTTGCCGCCGGTCTCGTTGACCACGGTTTCAGAACGCACCATGCGCGGCGCGGCCGCGGCCACCAGGTCATCGCACTCGTCGTCCGACAGGAAGCCGCCGAACACCACCACGCGCGGGTTCTGCAGGGTGAGCAGCACCCGCACCTCACGGTCGTGCACCCGCAGCTGGCTGGGCGATCCGGCCAGCGCCGGCTCGGGCACGCGCACCGCCGGCGGCAACGTGGCGGCCAGGGTGGCGGCCTGCTGGACCGCCTGCGCGCCCAGAAACGCCTCCAGCACCTGGCCCAGCGCGCCCAGGGCGACCACCTCGTCCCAGCCGCTGGCGCGCATCGAGGCCAGCACATCCTCGGGCCGGCAACCGGCCTGGGCCTGCTCGACGATCCACTGGCGCAACTCGGGCGTGACGGTTTGCGAAGCACTCATGCGGACGGATTTTGGCAGCCCTCCACGCGCCGGCGGAACAGCAGCCGATCGGCCGACGAGGCGGCCGGTACGGAGGCATAACCCTCGGCATCGAAGCCCTGCAGCGCCTTGACGCTGCGCACGCGGTGCAAGATGGCCCAGCGCGCCATCAGCCCACGCGCCCGTTTGGCGAAGAAGCTGATGATCTTGTACTGCCCGCCACCCGGGCCGTCTTTCCAATCCTCGAACACGCAGTCGACCACGCGGGCGGCCAGCGCCGGCCGGTCGGCCACCTTGAAATATTCCTGCGACGCCAGGTTGACGATCACCGGATGCTTGTCATCGGCGGCACGCTGGTTCAGGTACTCGGCCACCGCATCGCCCCAGTAGGCGTAAAGGTCCTTGCCGCGGGCATTGGCGTGGCGCGTGCCCATTTCCAGCCGGTAGGGCTGCAGCCGGTCGAGCGGGCGCAGCGCGCCGTACAGGCCGCTGAGGATCACCAGATGGTCTTGTGCCCAGGCCAGATCGGGGCCCTTCAGGCTGCGCACGTCCAGGCCTTCGTAGACATCGCCATTGAAGGCGAAGGCCGCGGGGCGGCTGTTGGTGTCGTCGTGCAACGGTGACCAAGCGCCGTAGCGGCCCACGTTGAGTGCGGCCAGCTCGTCGGACAGGTCCATCAGCTGCGCCACCTGCGGCGGCGCCAGCGTCTTCAGGCCGTCGATCAGCTCGGCGGCGCGCGGCACGAAGAGGGGATCGGTGGTGCGCTGGCGCACGCCACGCGGCAACGGGCGGGTGTAGTCCAGGGTCTTGGCGGGCGAGAGCAGGAAGAGCATGGCCGCATTTTCAGCGAGGCGCGGCCACGCCGCTGGTGAATGGGAAAGGCAAAGGGCATGGGCATGCGGACCTGCGTCAATGGAAATCCCGGCTCTTGCTGACCAGGCCGTGCAGCAGCGCCGAGTGATCCACCAGCCGCTGGGCGATCAGGTGGCGCACCTCGTGACCGTTCTCACCCTGCCGCTGCCACACGCCATACACCGTGAGCAGCGTGGCCGCCAGCAGCGGCGTGCGCTGGGCCTGGGCCACCGTGGGCCAGACGATCACGTTGACCGCGCCGGTTTCGTCCTCGAGCGTGACGAAGACGACGCCCTTGGCGGTCTCGGGCCGCTGGCGGTGGGTGACCAGGCCCGAGGCGCGGGCCAGCTGGCCATTGCGGCACAG
>MESD01000123.1:0-5899 GCA_001770815.1 Burkholderiales bacterium RIFCSPHIGHO2_12_FULL_69_20 | reverse complement strand
CGCCGGCTGCACCCGGAAGGCTGCCAGATCACCACGCAGCAGCGCCAGCGGATGGGCGGTGAGCGACAGGCCGGTGCTGCGGTAATCGGCCAGCAAGGCCTCGCCGGCGCCGGGCGCGGCCAGCAGCGCCGGCGCCTCGTGGGTGCGGGTGTCGCGCAGCAGCGCGGTGGAGCGGGTGTCGATGCCACGCACCGCCCAGGCGGCCTGGTGGCGGTGATCGACCAGCGAGCGCAGCGCATCGGAGCGGCCCAGCAGCTGCAGCGCATGGGCGTCCAGCGCGGCGCGGCGGGCCAGGTCTTCGACGCTGGCGAAGCGCTCGCCCGGCGCCAGCGCGGCGCGTGCGGCCAGCAAGCGCCGGGCATCATCCTCGGCCAGGCCGATCAGGCGGTTCAGGCCCAGGCGCACTGGGCGCAGGCCTGCACCCGCGCCTTCCAGCACCGTAGGCCAGTCGCTGTGCAGCACGTCGACCGGCAGCACCTGCACGCCATGCTCGCGTGCATCGCGCACCAGCTGCGCCGGTGCGTAGAAGCCCATCGGCTGGCTGTTGAGCAGCGCAGCCAGGAAGGCATCGGGGTGGTGGCACTTGAGCCAGGCGCTGACGTAGACCAGCAGCGCAAAGCTGGCGGCATGGCTCTCGGGAAAGCCGTATTCACCGAAGCCCTCGATCTGCTTGAAGATGCGCTCGGCATAGGCCGGGTCGTAGCCCTTCTCGACCATGCGGCCCACCAGCCGCTGGTGGAAGGGGCCGAGGCCGCCCTTGCGCTTCCAGGCGGCCATCGCGCGGCGCAGGCTGTCGGCCTCGCCGGGGCTGAAGTCGGCGGCCAGCATGGCCAGCTGCATCACCTGCTCCTGGAAGATCGGCACACCCAGCGTGCGGCCCAGCGCCCGCTCCACCTCGGGGTTGGGGTAATCGACCGGCTCCTCGCCCGAGCGGCGGCGCAGGTAGGGATGCACCATGCCGCCCTGGATGGGGCCGGGACGCACGATGGCGACCTCGATCACCAGGTCGTAGAAGCAGCGCGGCTTGAGCCGCGGCAGCATGCTCATCTGGGCGCGGCTCTCGACCTGGAAGGTGCCGATGCTGTCACCGCGGCACAGCATGTCGTAGACGCCGGCATCACCGGGCGGCACGTCCTGCATCGTGAAGGCCAGGCCGGCGACGTTGGCGCTGCCCACCCCCGCGGCCGGGCTCGCGGGAGCGGTTCGCCCCAGCTTGTCGCCCACCATCGCCAGCGCCCGCTTGATCGCGCTGAGCATGCCCAGCGCCAGGATGTCGACCTTGATCAACCCCAGCGCGTCGAGGTCGTCCTTGTCCCACTGGATCACGGTGCGGTGGTCCATCGCGGCGTTTTCCACCGGCACCAGGCGCGAGATGTCGTCGCGGGCGATGACGAAGCCGCCCGGATGCTGGCTCAAGTGGCGTGGAAAGCCGATCAGCTGCTGCGTCAGCGCCACCCATTGGCGGCACACGCGCGAATCGGGATCGAGCCCCTGCTCGCGCAGCCGCTCGGGCGAGATGGTGCGGCCGTCGAACCAGTGCTGGCCACGCGACACCGCGGCGATGCGGTCGAGGTCGATGCCCAGCGCGCGGCCCATGTCGCGCAGCGCCGAGCGCGGCCGGTAGCTGATCATCACGCCGGTGAGCGCGGCACGGTGGCGGCCGTACTTGCGGTAGATGTACTGGATCACCTCCTCGCGGCGCTGGTGCTCAAAATCGACGTCGATGTCGGGCGGCTCGTTGCGCTCGGCGCTGATGAAGCGCCCGAACAGCAGGTTCATCTTGTCATGCGTGGGGTTCACCTCGGTGACCCCCAGGCAGAAGCACACCACCGAATTGGCCGCACTGCCGCGGCCCTGGCAAAGAATGCCCTGCCCGCGCGCCCACTGCACGATGTCGGCCACTGTCAAAAAATAGGGCTCGAAACCGAGCTGGGTGATCAGCGCCAGCTCGTGATCGACAGTGGCGCGTACCGACACGGGCATGCCGTTGGGAAAGCGCCGCAGTGCGCCCGACTCGGTCAGCGCGCGCAGCCAGCTGGCCGGCGTGTGGCCGGGCGGCACGATCTCGCGCGGGTACTCGTAGCGCAGCTCGGACAGCGAGAAACTGCAGCGCTCGGCGATGGCCACCGTGGCCGCCAGCCACTCGGGCGCGTACAGCGCGGCCAGGCGCGCCCTCGAGCGCAAATGGGCCTCGGCATTGGGCTGCAGCGCAAAACCGCAGTCGGCCACCGGCCGGCCCACGCGGGTGGCGGTCAGCGCATCCTGCAGCGGCTTGCGTGAACGGGCGTGCATCAGCACATCACCACAGGCCACCAGCGGCAAGCCGCTGAGCGCGGCCACGCGGGGCAGCACCTCCAGCCGCAGGGCATCGTGCGGACGGCCCAGCAGCTCGATGGCGATGGCGCAGCGGTCGGTGCCGAACCAGGTCTTGAGCCACATCGCATGGGCGAACACGGTCTCGGCGGGCTGGCCCGGCGCCGGCAACAGGATGGCGAAGCAATCCGACAGCCCCGCCAGGAACGGCGCGTTCGGCACCCGGCCTTCAACATCCGAGGCATGTGCCAGGTAGCGGCCCTTGGGCGCTCGGCGGCGGGCCACGCTGATCCACTGCGCCAGGTTGCCGTAGCCGCGCCGGCTCATCGCCAGCAGCACCAGGCACGGCGCCGCGTGGCCGGCCAGCAGCACGCCATCGCCGCCCGGGGCCGGCGACAGGTTCATCTGCGCGCCGATGATCAAGGGCAGCTGGCGCCGCTGCGCCTCTTCGTGCGCCCGCACCACGCCCGACAGCGAGCACTCGTCGGTGATCGCCAGCGCGGCATAAGCGCGGCGCTGCGCTTCGAGCACCAGTTCCTCGGGCCGCGAGGCCCCGGTCAGGAAGCTGAAACTGCTGCGGCAGTGAAGCTCGGCGTAGCCGGGAAGCATGGCGGAGGGCCGGAGGAACCAGCAGGGATGGCGGGGATGGCATAGACGGCGTCGGGCTCTCGGGCACGCGGCGGACGGCCGGGCCGCATGGGCGAGAACGTGCCCCCCACGTGCTGGCCAGCGCGCGGGCCCGATGGCAGATCAGCGCCCGAATGTGGGTGGGAATGTGGATCGGCACGTGCACCGGCAGGCGGCCAGGCCGGCGGCGGCGTGGGCCCGCGCTGCGCCGAAGCGGCCGCGCCGGGCCACACCCGCTCGGGCGACCAGCCCATCAGGTGATCGACCGGGCTGCGCACGGCACCACCCCCCAGCTTGAGCACGTGGGTGTAGATCATGGTGGTGCTCACATCTGAATGGCCCAGCAGCTCTTGCACGGTGCGGATGTCATAGCCGCCCAGCAGCAGGTGGGTGGCGAACGAGTGGCGCAGCGTGTGCGGCGTGGCCGGCTTGGTGATGCCGGCCGCCAACACCGCGCGCTTGAAGGCGCGCTGGAACGATTGATCGAGCTGGTGGTGGCGCCGCATGCCCGCGCCGCGCGGATCGTCCGACAAGCTGGCCTGCGGAAACACCCAGAACCACATCCACGACAGCGGCGCCCGCGGGTATTTGCGATCGAGCGCATTCGGCACCTGCACGCCGGCCACCCCGGCGGCGCGATCGGCTGTCCACACCGCGTGGGCAGCAGCCAGCTGGGCGCGCAGCGGCTGCTCGAGCGACGCGGGCAACATCACGATGCGGTCCTTGCCGCCCTTGCCCTCGCGCACGACGATGGCACGCCGCTCGAAATCGATGTCCTTCACCCGCAGGCGCAGGCCTTCGAGCAGGCGCATGCCGGTGCCATAGAGCAACTGGCCGAACAGCCGATGCTCATCGGGCAGCGCGGCCAGCACCCGCGCCACCTCATCGTGCGACAGCACCACCGGCAGGCGCGGCGGGCGTTGCGGGCGGCTGATCTCCTGCATCCACGGCACCGACAGGCCGAGCACCTTCTGATAGAGAAACAGCAGCGCAGACAGCGCCTGCTTGTGGGTGGATACCGCCACGTCGCGGTCGGCCGCCAGCCAGGCCAGGAAGGCCTCGACCTCGGCGCCGCCCAGCTCAGCCGGGTGGCGCAAGCCGTGGAAGCGCACGAAGGCCCGCACCCAATGGACGTAGGCCTGCTCGGTCCGTATGCTGTAGTGCAAATAGCGGATCTGGTGGCGCAACTGATCCATCAGACGCAACGGGGGAAGGTCGGGATGCATGGACATGGCATTGCGCGGTTGCGTCAGATACTGTACAAAACAACAGTATCTCGTCAAATCACCCGCCACACAAGCACCACAACCGTCGCCCACGGCGCATTGCGCAATCGGCGGGCAGGATGCCCCGGCGGCCTCGACCTCGGATCCACCAGGTGCAGCCATGAAGACCGAACGAACGACCCACCGCGTCATCAAGACCCTGGCGCCCACCGACCGTGGCGCCATCACTTGGGCACAGCGCTATGGCGAGGCGCTGGTATGCGTGCGGCATCGGACCGACGGCAAGGGCAAAGTGCGGCACACCACCGTCGAACTCCTCGTGCAAAGCACACCGATCAAGCCACGCACCGTCAAGATCGTGCAGATCCGAATCGAACCGCACGAGCGTCCGCTGCAAACGATGGTCCAAACCGCCGGTGGCGTCTGGGATGGCAAGACCCGCTTGTGGCGCCTACCCAGCCGCGTTGCAACCATCCTCAACTTGCGCAGCCGTGTCGTCCGAACGTAGGCACATATGAATCTACAAATACCTACATGTAGATAGCACTCGACCCGTGATGCCATGGCTAGCTTTGCTCGTTTGAAGTCGATATCACGTTAGCCGTCTCAGATGACACTGCCATCCTTCGCCCATGAACAAGCACTACCTTCACTGAAGGTGACAAAGGCTTTTCTTGAAACGCTTGAACAATATTTTATGAAGCGCTTTGTTGACGCTGAGTTGCTTTCACTCGAAGAAATGAGTAAGGCTCTTTCGATTAAAATTGAAGACAGTCTAGGTACCGAAAGGGTCAGCACCATTAAGGATATGGCGACTTCCAGGTTTGCTGATAGCACTTCGAATGTGGAGATCGAATTTGACCTACCATACAGAAAAGATGACACTCGCCTCCGAATTAGACTTCGCTTCTCAAAGGGTCGATTATTCTCGACCATGGCAATCAACGCATCTGTTCCAAATGCACGCGAGTTCGTACTTGGTTTGCGTGATGGATTGATGCGAATGCTCGAACCACAGAAGACATGGCACTGGCTAGCACACCCCAAGGCGGAGGCATGGGGATTTGCTTTCGCAGTTGGTGGTTGGGTAGCCTACCAACTATTTACATCTACCGGTAAGGAATCATACTTTCTCTACCTAGCCGGTACCTTCGCGCTAATCTGGTTCTACCTTTTTGGGATGGGAAACCTTCGACCCTATGTTGTCTTTGAATCTCGCGCTTCGGACAGATCAGACAAGATATGGAGTTGGTTCATTGGCGGCGTGGCGACATTTTTGCTGTTTGGTACATTACTGACTTTTGTACGTCGACCACTACTCGGATTCTAAATGGCGCGCTGCGCAGAGACGGCTAACCATTCGCTCAACCGGACCCATTGCAGCATGCGGCTAAAGGCCCGCCATTTCATTCTGGGCCTTTAGCCACATACCGCAACGGTCCGGTTAGCTCAAACGTTAGGCCTCGCATTTTCTTACTTTGGGTTTTTCAGCGGTCTATCGCCCGACCGTTGCTCACGGAATTCAACCCGAGTCCAAACGCTTTAACACCAACGTCTCACCACATGCGCCCAGAGTCAGTTTGTCAAAGCCCGCCGCTCAGCAGTTCCGGCGCGGCCTCAGGCTTTCACCGTCACGCGCTTGCGGCGGGCGTACTCCTTCACCAGGTTTCTTCGCTTTGCAAAGTCACATCAGCGTGGCCTAACCATTCACTCAACCGGACACATTGCGGCAT
>MESD01000122.1:40561-40821 GCA_001770815.1 Burkholderiales bacterium RIFCSPHIGHO2_12_FULL_69_20 | reverse complement strand
GATCTCAGCGCTGCGGTGGCCGCCCCCCGCGGTGCCCGCACGGGCCGGCCACCGCGCGCGGCCGAGGCCGCTGCGGCCGACACCGCTGCGGCCGGCGCCAGCCCGCCCAGCGTGCTGATGTCCACCTCGGGCGAAGCCCGCGTGGGCCAGACCCTGGCCGTGACGCTGAGCAACCGCAGTGCCGCGCAGGCCAGTGGCGAGCTGGTCTTCGACGCCACGGCGCTGCAACTGGCCTCGGGTGGTGGCGGCGACAGCGGCAG
>MESD01000122.1:22443-40462 GCA_001770815.1 Burkholderiales bacterium RIFCSPHIGHO2_12_FULL_69_20 | reverse complement strand
GGGCCTGAGCGGCACCAGCGCCGACGGCCAGGCCATCGATCTGAGGCTGGACGGCGAGACCACGCTGCAGGTACCCGCCACCGACGCACCGCCGCCGGAGCCGCGCCGATGAACCGCAACCCATGCCTGCCGATGCCCGCGCGGCGCGGCTTCACGCTGATCGAGATGCTGGTGGTGCTGGGCATCGTCGCCATCCTGGCCACCGCCGCGCTGCCGCTGCACGAGCTGACGCTGCGCCGCACGCAGGAGCAGGCGCTGCGCGAAGGCCTGCGCAGCATCCGCCTGGCGCTGGACGCGCACCGCGAAGCGGTGCTGGCCAAGCGCATCGCGCCGGGGCCGGGCGGCTCGCCCTGGCCGGCGTCGCTGCAGGTGCTGGTGCAGGGTGTGCCGCTGATCGACGATCAGGGCCAGGCCGCCGACCACGGTCCGCGCCTGTACCTGCTGCGCCGGCTGCCGCGCGATCCGTTCGCCGACCCGACACTCGACGCCGCCGACAGCTGGGGCCAGCGCGCCAGCGACAGCCCGCCCGAAGCACCGTCGGCCGGCGCCGACGTGTTCGACGTCAGGTCGCGCGCCGACCACACCGCGCTGGACGGCAGCCGCTATCGCGACTGGTGAGCGACTCATGACCTCTCGATTCCCCCGCCCTTCACCCGCACGAGACCGCGGCTTCACGCTGATCGAGCTGATCGTGGTGATGGCCATCGTGGCGCTGCTGGTGTCCATTGCCGCGCCACGCTACCTGCAGAGCCTGGAGCGCGCCCGCGAGGCCAGCCTGCGCAGCAGCCTGCAGGTGATGCGCCATGCCATCGACCAGTTTGCCGCCGACCGGGGGCGTTATCCCGACAGCCTGCAAGAGCTGGTGGACCAGCGCTACCTGCGCCAGCTGCCCGAAGACCCGCTGACCGGCCAGCGCCACAGCTGGGTGCCACTGGCACCGGCGCCCGACAGCGTGCTGGCCGGCCAGCTGTGGGACGTGCGCAGCGGCGCGGCCGGCCGTGCGCGTGATGGAGTGCTGTATGCCGATTGGTGAACCCCGCAGCGCGATACCCGGCGCCGCCGCCGCACGCCGCCGACCGGCGCGCGGCCACACCTACCTGCTGCTGCTGTTCGGCCTGGCCCTGGGCAGCGCGGCGCTGGCGCGGCTGGGCACGCAGTGGCAGGTGGTGGCCCAGCGTGAGCGCGAGACCGAGCTGCTGTTTCGCGGCCTGCAGATCCGCGACGCCTTGCAGCGCTTTCATGCACAGACCCCGACCGGACAACCCGCCTTGCCACAACAACTCGAACAACTGCTCACCGACACCCGCGCCCCCGCGCCGCGCCACCACCTGCGCCGCCTGTATGCCGACCCCTTCACCGGCCTGCCCGACTGGGTGCTGATGCGCGATGCCACCGGCGGCATCGTCGGTGTGCACAGCCGCGCCGACCGGCCGGCGCTGCGCCGCCACGGCCTGCCCCCGGGCGTGTTTGAAGGCGGCGCGGCGGTGGCCGTGTCGCAATGGCGCTTTGCCATTGCCGCGGCGCCCGCGGCCAGCCAGGGCGCCCCATGACCGAGCCCCGCTTCTCCCCGACCCCCGGCCACCCGGGCGACGAACCGCTGCAGCTCGACAGCCTGCAGGCGCAGGCCATCGTGCGCCTGCTCGAAGCCGCGCCCGCGGTGCGCCGGCGCTACCAGTTTTTCGTCTGGTCGCAGAGCCAGCTGCAGCCGCTGGTGCCGCACCAGCTGATGGTGTGCGGCAGCTACCTGCGCCAGCGGCGCTGCGTGGTCTTCGACACCTTCCACAGCGTGGTGCTGTCGCCCGAGGTGCTCGACGCCATCAACGACGCCGAAGGCCCGTTGGCGCAGGCCCTGACCGCCGCCTGGGTGAGTGGCCAGGGGCAGCCGGTGTCGGTGCCGCTGGGGCAACTGCCGGCCGATGCGGCCGAGCACGCCGCGCGCCTGCAGCGCGAGCTGCAATGGACGCACCTGGTGGTGCACGGCGTGGCCCGGCCGCAGCGCCCCAGCGAGATCGAAAGCCTGTTCATCTTCGGCGGCCCGTCCCTGGCTGGCCGGGACGCGCAGCGCCTGGGCTGCCTGGACCTGCTGCTGCCGCAACTGCACCGCACCTGGCAGCGCGTGGTGAGCACCGAGCACGACCTGATGCGCCCCACGTTGCGCCCGGTGGAGCAGCCCCGCGCCGGCCCTGCCGACCGCACGGCGCCACGGCACGGCATCACCCCGCGCGAATGCCAGATCCTGCGCTGGGTGCGCCAGGGCAACAGCAACCAGAAGATCGCCGAGGCCCTGCTGATCAGCCCGCTGACGGTGAAGAACCACGTGCAGAAGATCCTGCGCAAGCTGGGCGCCAGCAACCGGGCGCAGGCCGTGGCCATGGCGATGGACCTGGGCCTGCTGGCCGATGCCGCGCCGCTGGCCGAACGTGCGCCCGCGCCTGCAACCCCTTGAATCCGTCAACGTGATCGCCCTTCCCGAACCGATCTTTCAGGAGCCCCCCTATGTCCACGTTCGCCTCTCCTCTGTTCCGGCACAGCGTGCTGCCCCTGGCCGCGGCCGCGTTGCTGGCGCTGCCCGGCTGCGGTGGCGGCGGTGGTGACGCCAGCACCACCACGCCCACACCGGTGCCACCGTCGACCACGGCGCCCGACGCCGCCACGGCGCTGTTCACCCTCAGCAGCAGCGCCGCCACGGCCCTGGTGCGCGACGCCGAGCAACGCACCCGCGACCTGCAACTGGCCAGCGGCCTGGCCGGCGCCACCACGCCCAGTGGCACGGCCGGCCTGCCGCTGCCCACCGCCGCCGCGCTGCGGCTGCGCCCGGCCGGCACCAAGCAGGCGCTGGCGGTGGAGAACCTCAGCGCCGATCTGTGCTCGGCCGGCACGGCCAGCGTGGACGTGCCCGACGCGCTGCTGGCGCGCTTCACCGCCGATGCCCAGGCCACGCTGCAGGCCGGTGATCGGCTCACCTTCTCGGCAACCGACTGCATCGTCCAGGCCGCGGTGGAACTGGGCCCCGACGTGGCGCTGGGCAACTTCGGCGTCGGCGCGCGCATCAGCGGCCAGTTCGTGCTCGACGTCGAGCGCCTGGACACCGCCAGCCAGCTGCTCAGGCTCAGCTACACCGGCTTCAGCTGGCAACCGGCGGGTGAGGCGGCCTTCGACGCGCTGGATGCGGTGATCCGCTTCGGCACCGAAGGCGGGCTGGACGTGTTCGCGCTCGACCTGCCCGGCCGCAAGTTCCTGCAGACGCCGGTGGTCTTCAGCCAGGACGGTGTCATCACCGTGGCCAGCGGCAGCCTGCGCACGGCGCTGCCCAGCGGCGCAGGCAGCGGCTGGGGCGACTACAGCTTCAGCGGCTGGCGCTACACCGCGGCCAGCGGCCGAGCGGCCGCCGGCAGCGTCACCGTGCGCGGAGCGGGCGATGCGCTGGCGGAGATCACCGCGGCCGCCGACGGCTACAGCGTGCGTTTCACCACCGCGGCAGGCACGCAGACCCATGCCGTTGGCCGATAGGCGCCGCCCGGCACCGGAATGGGTGGGCGCCGAACGGCTCATGGGTGATCCGAACGGATCACCAAGGAACAGCTCCTCGACGTGATCGCTGTCACGCGCCCGCGCCAAACTTCGGCCAGTGCAAAGGCTAGTGGAGTGACAAGGGTGCAACACCCTGGGTCGCGGGGTGCCTACCCGATCCGCCGGCGCTGCGCGGCACCGCGCCAGTCTCACCCGTGTCCCCGGGCAAGGCTGCGTGGCAGTCACAGCACCGTTCCAACTTTCCTTCAGGAGAAGCAAGCATCATGAAATTCATCCACACCGCCCTCGCTGCCGCCACGCTGGCGATCGCAGCACCGGCGTTTGCCGGTCTCGTGCCGGCCGGCTCCGGCGACAGCGAAATCTTCCTGGTCATGTACGACGACAACAAGCAGGTGTCGTACACCTTCGACCTGGGCGTGACCAGCAAGACCTTCCGACTGGCCGCCGACATCACCCGCCCCACTGGCACCATCTCGCCCACCACGGGCGTGGCCAGCGGCACCGACGGCTACAGCCGCAGCTGGGCCTTCGACGGCGCCGCTGGCGGCGAGTTCGACAAGTTCATGGGCGCTTTGGGTGGTGACACCTCGGCCGTGCGCTGGTTCGTGGCGGGGGCCGACGGCTTGGGCAGCGCCCAGCTCAATCAGCGCAGCATCCTGACGACGGTCAGCAACGGTGCCAGCACCAGCGGCATGTCCAACCAGGCGATCACGAACGCGGCCGGCACCTTCGACGCCTATGCCATCGTGGTCAACTTCTCTGGCGATGAGGCCATGCTGGGCGACACCGGCATGAACGGTGCTGCCTTCGGCTCCATCGCGCTGGGCAACTACGCGATGACGCCGAACGACAGCGCCAACTTCCTGGGCAACGACGGCGCCGGTCAGTACAACTTCACCACCGACAACGGCCTCGGCGAGAGCTCGCAGTTCGTCTACTTCGGTCGCTCGTCGACCAGGGCTGCCGAAGCCCCGGTCAAAGACCTGTTCAACAACGACCAGAACATCGGTCTGTTCAGCATCGCCCAGCCGGTGCAGGGCCAGTACGCGCTGCAGTACAACCTGGCCGCCGTGCCCGAACCCGGCACCTACGCGCTGCTGATCGCCGGCCTGGCGCTGGTGGGCGCTGCGGCGCGCCGCCGCAAGGCCTGAACCAGGCTCTCCCCGCTTCAATCCCGCATCGTCCGCAACCCCGCCCAAGGCGGGGTCGGGCAGCGCTTTACCTCCAAGGATTCGATCATGAAACTTCGTCTCATCGCCGCCACCGCGGCCGCCCTGTTCGTCGGCCAGGCTTTCGCCCTGACCCCCGCCGTGGTCGGTGAAGCCGCCACCATCAAGGTGTATGCCGCTGGCGCCTCGGCCATCCGCAACATCGTCGGCCAAATTTTCCTGCAGAACTGCGCCAGCAACCTCGACATCTATTACAGCGACAACGTGGCCGGTGGTTCGTTCACCAGCGACGGCAAGGACGGCGACTCGCACCGCGTCTACACCTGCACGCTGAAGTCCGACGCCGACCTCGAGCTCGACATGAAGGGCAAGGGCCTGGGCGGCCGCAACCTGGCCTTCTTCAAGCGTGATGCCGGTGGTTCGGCGCAAGGCGTGTTCCCGGTGGGCGTGCCCTCCAACACCGCCAACCTGCTCGTCAATGCCAGCTGCACCAGCACCGGCAACGCCGCCAGCTTCGACCCGGCGGTGGGCACCACCACCCCGTCGTACCTGTGCAAAAGCAGCGAGAACGTGCGCGCCCCCGATCTGGGCTTCTCCGACGTCGAGCCGCGCTTCTTCAAGGGCCTGAACGCGCTCAGCGGCTTCAGCAGCGCCGGCCTCACGCCGGCGCAGGTGGCCGGCCTGACCGTGGTGCCCACCTTCCAGACGGTGATGGCCGTGGGCGTCAGCAACGCGCTGTACACCGCGCTGCAGACCGCGCAAAACACGGCCGGCGTGCCCTCGGTGCCGCGCACCGTCATCGCCTCGATGACCCGGGGTGACCTGCAAGACCCGCAGGGCGGACTGGGCTGGCACGCACTGGGCGTGGCCAACCCGACCCAGCAGGTCAACATCTGCCGCCGCGCCGCCGGCTCGGGCACCCAGGCCGCCGCCAACCTGATGTTCAGCGATTTCCCGTGCAACTCCAGCAACGTGAACGTGCCGGCGAAGAACGGCGACTCGTACATCAACGACGATTTCGCCGGTGGCAACACCCTGACCCCGCCCACCTGGACGGAAGGCAGCTTCTACGTCTACGAGGCCTCGTCCTCGGGCAACGTGGCCAACTGCCTGACCAACGCCAACGCCGCCGGCGGTTATGCCATCGGCAACATCTCGCGCGACACCCCGCCCACCGCCAACTGGAAGTTCGTGGCGCTGGACAACGTGGAGCCGAGCCGCGACAACCTGAAGGCCGGCAAGTACGACTACGCCGTCGAGTCCACCGCCCAGTACCGCACCACGGCGCTGAACGCGCTGAACGCCGGCTCGGCCGACGACAAGGCCAAGGCCGGCTTCATCACCGGTTTTGCCAAGGCCGTGGGTCGCCCGGTCAACATGGACAAGCTGGCCACCGACACCAAGAACGGCCTGGCCGCCCTGCCGTCGTCCGGCATCTACGCCAACCCGGACAACGCCATCGAGGCCGCCTTCGTCTCGCGCGTGGGCCGCTCCAACGGCAACAACTGCACGCCCTTCAGCGTGGTGCAGTGATGCTGGTGCCGACCCGCCGCAGCGCTTGACGCGGCGGTTCGGCGCCCACCGGGCGGCCAGGCTTGGGCCCACCGTCCGGCCCGATTCAACGACGACAGCGGCCCCGGCCGCTGCCGCCTCTTTGCCAGGGCGCGTGGCCGGATCGTCGATCCGCTGCGTGCCCCCTCACCGGCGACTTCGTGATGCAAGCGTTTCGTTCCCTGATCTCCCGTTCCAGCGTGGCCCTGGTTGTGCTGTGCACGTGCCTGCCGGCCGTGGCCACCCTGCGCCCACCCGCGCTGGGCGAGCTGAGCACCGGCGAGTCGACCAACGGCACCCTGTCGGAACTGTGGTTCTCGGTGCTCGACAGCACCGCCGAGGTGTCCTACACGCTGGACCTGGGCATCACGATGACGATGATGCGCGCCACCAATGCCGACGCCGGCAGCGCCGCCACGTTGGTGCCGGCCGGCAGCAACCTTTCGGCGGTCTTTCAGAGCGCCAGCGACGACGACCACGACTACGCCTTCTGGATCATCGACCCCGCGCGCGACGCCGCCTGGGCGCAATTCACTGCCGCGGCCGCGCTGGGAACAGCCACCTGGGCCGTGATGGGCGCCGACGGCATCGGCTCCAACCAGCCCAATCAGAAGGCCTTTCTGATGACGGTGAACCAAGGCCGTGAAACGGCCTTCCGCAGCTTTCAGAATCAATCGATCAACACGCAGCTGGCGGGCGCCGACAACTTCATCAACGTGGGCGTCAACAACCGGCCCAGCCACAGCCTGGACTCCGACGTGACGGGCGTGACCGAAGAGGCCATCGCCCGCAACGGCTCCAGCTTCGACACCAAGGCCGAGAACTTCGACGCCTACTTCGGCAACATCCCCCAGCAGTTCTCCGAAAGCGGGCTGCCGCTGATGACCAACGCCATCGGGCAGTCAGCCTGGTTCTACGACGTGGCCCGCAGCAGCACCAACAACAACAGCACGGCCCTCGCCACCATCAACGAGTTCGACAACCTCGCCGGCGACGCCTACTGGGGCTTCACCGCCGAGGCCGGTGGCACCGGCCGCTACCTGCTGAGCTACGTGATGCCGCGCTTCCTCTCGCCCACCGAGACCGCCGCCGGCCTGACCTTCGAGAACAGCTTCGCCCGGCTGGCCGGCGTGCTCAGCGTGGCCAACCCGGCCGGCCAGAGCGACAGCGTGATCGACCTGACCGAAGGCTTTCTGCGCCGCATGGCCACCCGCAGCCTGGCGCTGCAGGTGGACCCGGGCCTCGGCCTGCAGCAGGCCTTGTCGGTGACTGGCGCGCTGCAGGCCGCTTCGGCGGTGTCGGCCGTGCCCGAGCCCGACACCTGGGCGCTGATGGCGCTGGGCCTGGCCGGCCTGGGCCGGCGCCTGCGCCGGGGCCGCTGATCTCCGCTGCCATGGGCCGCCCAGGCGCTGACCACGGCTGCTGCCGCAGCCGCGCACCCTGACGCCTGCGCGCCGCCCGCACCTGTCCCTGTCCCATGCGACCCATCCCTGCTTCTGCGCTGCCCTGCGCCGCACCGCACCTGCTGCGTGGCCTGGCGCTGTGCATCGCGCTCGGCGCCCCGCTGGCGCCGCAGCCCGCAGCCGCGCAGACCGCGCCGCCGCCCGGCGACCAGCCCGCAGCGGCGCCGGCCTTCGACGTGCTGGAGTTCCAGATCGAGGGCAATACCGCACTGCCGGTGCAGGTGGTCGAGCAGGCCGTCACCCCGCACCTGGGGCCGCAGCGCGGCATGGCGGGCGTGGAGGCCGCCCGCGCCGCGCTCGACCAGGCCTATCAGCAGGCCGGCTGGCTCAGCGTGGTGGTCGACATCCCCGAGCAGCGGGTGGACGGCGGCGTGGTGCGGCTGCGGGTGATCGAAGGCAGCGTGGCGCAGTTGCGGGTGACCGGTGCGCGCTACTTCTCGCAGGGCTGGATACGCGACAAGGTGCCGGCGCTGGCCAGCGGCAACGTGCCCAACTTCAACGACGTGCAGACCCAGCTGGCCGAGCTGAACCGCCGCGCCGAGCGCCGCGTGCAGCCGCTGCTGCGCCCCGGCCAGGTGCCCGGCACGCTGGACGCCGAGCTGCGCGTGGAAGACCGCCTGCCGCTGGGCGCCAGCCTGGAGCTCAGCAACCGCCATGCCGCCAACACCGTGCCCTGGCGGCTGACCGCCCACCTGCACTACGACAACCTGTTCCAGCGCGAGCACAGCCTCGGCCTCACCGCCATCACCGCGCCCGAAGACACCCGCCAGGCGCGTGTGCTGGTGCTCAACTACAGCGTGCCCGCCGGTGATGGCGGCAGCTGGTCGGCTTATGCGGTGGCCTCGGACAGCCTGGTCGAGCCGCTGGGCGCCAGCGTCATCGGCCAGGGCAGCACGCTGGGCCTGCGCCGCACGCTGCCGCTGCCGGCGGTTGGCCGCCTGGGCCACAGCCTGACGCTGGGCCTCGACTACAAGCACCTGAAGCAGCGCACGGTGGCCGGCAACGACGTGATCTCGTCGCCGCTGCGCTACCTGCCCTTGCTGGCCGACTGGTCGGGCGCCCTGGTCGGGCCAACGGCCACCACGCAGCTCAAGCTGTCGCTGGCCTGGGCCAGCCGCGCACTGCTGCGCCGCACGGTGGATTGCGCCGGCCTGCCCACCGACCAGTTCGAATGCGCCCAGCGCCACGCCGACGGCAGCTTCGTGGTGCTGCGCGCCGATCTGCGCCACGACGGCAGGCTCCCCGCCGCCGGCTGGACTTGGCAGGGCCGGCTGGCGCTGCAGCGCGCCAGCGGCCCGCTGGTCAGCGGCGAGCAGTACGCCCTGGGCGGCGCCGACACGGTGCGCGGCTACCGCGAATCCGAAGCCGCCGGCGACCAGGCCTGGCTGGGCTCGCTGAGCTTGCGCAGCCCCAACCAGGCATCTGCGCTGGGCCTGGGTGCGCTGCGCGAGCTGGTGGCCAGCGCCTACCTGGATGCCGGCCAGGTGGAGCTGCTCGACCCGGCCGTCGGCCAGACCCGGTACACCGATCTGTACAGCGCCGGCCTGGGCCTGAAGCTGCGCCTGGGCGAACAGCTCGACAGCACGCTGGACCTGGCCTGGCCGCTGCGCCGCACGCTGGGCGCGCCCCAGCGCGACCCGCGGCTGCATGCCCGCGTGCAGTGGCGCTTCTGACGGCCTGAGACCCATGCGCCGCGCCGCCCGCCCCATCCCCCTGACCGCCGCCGGCCGATCGCCCAGCGCGCGAGCGCCGGGCCATCCCGCGCTGCGCCCGCTGGTGGTGGCGCTGGCGGCGGTGTTTCCGCTGAGCCTGGCGCTGGCCGCCGATCCGGTGGCCGCACCGCGTTTGGTGCTGCCCGCCCCCGCCGCCGCGGCGCTGCCGGTGCCGGCGGCACGCTGGGTGGTGCACGGCGCGGCGCGCATCGCGCACGACGCCGCCAACGGCCAGGGTGGGCGCCAGCTCACCATCGAGCAGGCCTCGCAACGCGCCATCTACCAGTGGCAGAGCTTCGACATCGGCGCGGCCAGCGGCGTGCACTTCGACATGCTCACCGGCGCCAACGGTTCGGCGCTGAACCGGGTGATCGGCGCCGGGGGTGCGGGTGGTTTCACGCCCAGCCAGATCTTCGGCAAGCTCAGCAGCAACGGCACGCTGGTGCTGGTCAACCAGAACGGCGTGATGTTCGGCCGCGGCGCGCGGGTGGACGTGGGCGGGCTGATCGCCTCGACGCTGAACGTGGGCGACACCGACTTCCTCTCGGGCTTCACCAACAGCCTGTTCAGCACCGCGCCCACCTTTGCGCTGAACGACGTCAACAACCCCGGCGCGCTGTACGCCAACCCGGGTAACTTCGTGCTGGTCGAGCCCGAAGCCCGCATCAGCACGCCCTCGGGCGGCCGGGTGATGCTGCTGGCCGAATCGGTGGAGACCCGCGGCAGCATCAGCCCCCCCGCCGGGCAGACGGTGCTGGCCGCCGGCAGCGCCGCCTACCTGCAGACCCCCACCGCCGAGCGCCTGTATGCCAGCGAGGCCAACGCCGACATCCCGGCGCTGCGCGGCCTGCTGGTGGAGGTGGACGGCGCCGGCCGCGCCAGCAACCTGGGGCAGATCCTGGCCGAGCGCGGCAATGCCACGCTGGTGGGCCTGGCCGTCAACCAGAACGGGCTGATCTCGGCATCGACCGGCGTGGCACAGAATGGCTCGGTGTTCCTGCTGGCGCGCAACAGCGTGCAGGCCACGCAGACCAACGTGCTGATCAAGCGCGCCAGCGTGGGCGGTGATCTGGTGCTGGGCCCGGACAGCCGCATCCTGCTGCCACCGGATGCCGAGCCCGACGCCGGCGGCCAGGCTCGCACCTCGTCGGACAACTCGGTGTTCACCAGCTCACGGGTGGAACTGTCCGGCCACACCATCGACCTGCAGGGCGGCTCGGCCATCGTCGCGCCCGGTGGCCGTGTCAACCTGCGGGCGCAGGCGGTGCCCGAGTACGAGCCCAGCCGCGCCGATGCCGCGCCGCAGCAGTTCAGCGCGGCCGATGCCGCAGCGCGGCTGACGCTGGCCAACGGCGCGCTGATCGACGTGGCCGGCACCCGCGACGAGACGCTGTCGGTGGCGCGCCACTTCGTCACCACCGAGCTGCTGGGCAACAGCGACCTGCGCGACGCGCCACTGCAGAAGGACGGCCCGCTCTACCGCAGCCGCGTCACCTTCGACCTGCGCCTGGGCGTGCCCATCCTGGGCGACACCAGCGCCTACCAGAAGGGCCTGCAGCGCAGCGCCAACGAGCGGTTGTCGACCGGCGGCGCGGTGCTGCTGCAGTCGCGCGGCAGCGTGGTGAGCGGGGCCGACTCGCGCATCGACCTGTCGGGCGGACGCATCAGCTACACCGACGCCATCGTCAAGCCCAGCGCGCTGATCAGCGAGACCGGCACCCGCTACAACCTGAACACCGCCACCGCCGACTTGCGCTACACCGGGCTGGAGAACCAGGCCGGTGTCACCCGCAACCGCTGGCAGGACGTGCTGCCCAGCTTTGCCATCGACCTGCAGGGCCGGCTGGAGCCGGGCTACGTCGCCGGGCAGGCGGCCGGCACCCTGAGCGTGCTGGCGCAGCAGGCCGTGCTCGACGGTGCCCTGCGGGCGAGCACCGAGCCCGGCGCCCGCCAGTTCACCGGCAGCGATGCGCTGCCCGCGCGTGCATCGCTGGCCTTGACGCTGAGCGCACCGGTGCCCGAGGCGTTTGCCTCGACCAAGACCGCGCCCGCGCTGGCCGACCTGCAGCTGGGCCGGCCCGCGCTGCCGCTGGACGACCGCTTCTGGGCCGGCCTGGCCGGCCAGGCCGACGAGGCGCCGTGGTTCAACGGCGGCCTGCTGCCCACGCACAGCCGGCTGTCGACCACCACCCTCAACGCCGCCGACCCGGGCCGCCTGGTCGTGTTGACCAGCGGCGGCATCGATCTGGCAGCGGGCACGAACCTGGCCTTCGGCCCGCGCGCGGCGATCGCTCTCACCGCGCAGGGCGGCAGCGGCCTGCAGCTGGGCGGCAGCATCATCAGCACCGGCGGCAGCCTGACTGCCCGCACCAGCGACGCGCCGCCCGGATCGGCCACCGGCCCCACCGTGGCCGGCCCGCTGGCGCTGGCCGCCACCGCCCGCATCGACCTGGCCGGCGACTGGGTGAACCAGGCCCAGTCCGCGGGCGCACTGCCCGCCAAGGCGCAGAACGGCGGCAGCGCCAGCCTGCAGGCAGCGCATGCCCTGCTGCTGCGCGAAGGCAGCGCGATCGACGTGTCGGGCGGTGCCACCGTGCGCAGCAACGGCCGCGTGCAGGGCACGGCCGCCGGCAGCATCGTGCTGGAGGGCAATACCAACGTGGCGGTGCAGGGCGAGGCCCTGGCGCCGTTCGAACTGGGCGCGCAGTTGTCGGCTTTTGCCCTGGATGGTGGCGGCAGCCTGCGCCTGCGTGCCGGCGTGGTGCAGATCGAGGCCGACGGCCCCGGCGTGCCCACGCGTGTGAGCAGCGCCGCCCTGCCCGACGCCGCACTGGGCCTGAGCACCAACTTCTTCCAGCAAGGTGGTTTTGCCAGCTTCGACATCGATGGCGCGAAGTCGCTCACCCTGGCCGCTGGGGCCGCGTTGGCGCCGCGCCAGATCAACCTGGTCGCCGGCGCCGATGCGGCGCTGCAACCCAGCGCTGAGCGTGCCACCGAGGTGCTGGCCACCACCCGGCTGGACGATGCGCTGCGCTCGCCCGTCAGCCTGGCGCTGCGCGCCACCGGCACCGACCGTGTGGTGCCCAACGGCAGCCTGAGCCTGAGTGCCGGCTCGATCATCGACGCCGACCCCCGTGCCAGCCTGAGCTTCAGCGCCGGCCTGGACCTGCTGGCCGCCGGTGCCCTGCGCGCCCCGGGCGGTGCGGTGTCGCTGTCGCTGGCCGGCGCCTTCAGCGGCGCCACGGCGGGTTATGCGGGCAGCCTGGTGCTGGCCAGCGACGCCTCGATCGACGTGTCAGGCAGCACGCTGATCACGCCCGGCAGCAACGGCCTGCGCCAGGGTCAGGTGCTGGCCGGCGGCACGGTCAGCGTGTCGGGCGCGCGGCTCACCGGCATCGAATTGCAGCCCGGTGCCACCATCACGATGAACGGTGCCACCGACCGGCTGGACGTGGCCACGCCGCTGGGGGGTGGCCACACGGCCACCCAGCCCACACGCATCAGCAGCGCCGGCGGCCGCCTCAGCCTGTCCACCCAGGAAGGGGGCGCGCTGCTGGGCGCCACCCTGCAGGCGCAAGGGGGTGGTGCCGGGCTGGGTGATGGCCTGGCCGCCGCGGGCGGCAGCCTGGTGCTGCGCCTGTCGGCCCAGGACAACGCCAGCGACCGCAGCGCCGACCGCGCCGACGTGCAGCTGCAGGTGCAGCGTGGGCCCGTCACCGGGCCGGTGATCGGCGGTGTGCTGGCGCTGTCGGCCGAGGCGGTGCGCGAGGCCGGCTTTGCCGATCTGTCGCTGCAATCCAGCGACCGCATCCGCTTCACCGGATCGCTGGATCTGGCCCTGCCGCGCAGCCTGACGCTGGATGCGCCCATCGTCGACGCCGTGCCCGACGCGGCCGTCGGCTTGCGCGCCGGCGGCGTGCTGACGCTGGGCAACACCGACATCGGCACGCGCTTCGTCAACGGCAGCAGCAACCAGGCGCTGCGCCCGGTCAGCGGCGGCACGGCCCAGTTGCAGCTGCAGGGCGACCTGGTGCAGCTGGTGGGCACGCAGGCCTTGCAGGGCATCGGCACGTTGGCGGTTGAAAGCGCCAGCGAGCTGCGCCTGCGTGGCATCAACACCGGTCCGACCACCGCCGGCCAGCTGGCGACGTTGGCCGACATCACGCTGAGCGCGACCATGGTGGCCGTGGCCAGCGCCAGCGACTACCGCCTGCAGGCCAGCGGCCACACGCTGCGCATCGCCGGTGGCGACGTCAACGCGCCGGCCCCGTTGTCGGGCGCCGGCGCGCTGACGCTGGAGGCCGCGGTGATCGAGCAACTGGGCGTGCTGCGCGCACCCTTCGGCCGCATCAGCCTGCAGGCCACCAGCCGCCTGACGCTGGGGCCGGACAGCCTGACCTCGGTGTCTGGCCTGAGTCAGGGCCTGGGTCTGGCCGTGCCCTTCGGCAGCACCCTGGGCGACACCGTCTGGAACCTGGGCGCCGGCCAGGCCCTGGATGCGCTGCCCGAGAAGCGGCTGTCGCTGCAGGTGGCCAGCGGCGTCGTCGATGTGCAGGCCGGCGCGCGGCTCGATCTGTCGGGCGGCGGGCAACTGCTGGCGCAGACCTTCGTGCCCGGCCCCGGCGGCTCTCGCGACGTGTTTGCCGGCGGCGCCGACGGGGCCTTTGCCGTGCTGCCCCGCATCACCGGCTACGCGCCGCACGACGACCTCATCCGCGCCGAGCTGAACGACCGTAACCAGGCGGTGTCGGTGCAGCTGGGCGACACCATCACCTTCGGCACCGGCGGTCCGATCCCGGCCGGCACCTACGCCCGCCTGCCGGCGCGTTATGCGGTGCTGGACGGCGCCTTCCTCGTCAAGCCCGCCGGCGCCACGACCCCCGCCGCCGTGGCGCTGGGCCATGCCCAGACGCTGGCCGACGGCGCCACCCTGGTGGGTGCCCGGCTGGGCACGTTGGGCGACCCGGTGGCCACGCTGCCGGCCCAGGCCTTCCAGGTGCTGCCCTCGGCGCTGGCGCGGCGCGCCAGCGAGATCCGCGTCAGCTCGGCCGACCGGTTCTTTGCCGACGGCACACCGCGGCCGGTGGATGCCGGGCGGCTGGCCATCCAGGCCGACGCGCTGACGCTGGGCGGCGCCATCGATTTCAGCGTGCCGGCCAGCGCCACGCTGGCACCGGTGGGTGGCGAGCTCAACATCGCGGCACGCCGCATCCGCATCGACAGCGCCAGCAGCCCGGCCACCGCCGGTGAGCTGCTGCTCGACCCGGCGCAGTTGCGCGCGGCCGGTGCGCAGCGGCTGGTGATCGGCGCCACGCGCGACGCCGCCAGCGCCACGCCCGGCGCGCTGGCGGTGATGGCCGAGCAGGTGGCCGTGGGCGCGGGGCTCGACCTGGCACTGGCCGCCGACCTGAGCCTGGCCGCCACCCAGCGGGTGAGCGTGGGCGCCGGCACCACGCTGCAGACGCTGGGCACGCTGGCCGAAGGCAGCGCCACCGCCCTGGACCTGACCGGCGACGGCGCCCTGCTGCGCCTGTCGGCCGATGCCGGCGCCAGCAGCCGCCGCAGCGCGCCCCAGCGCCTGGCAGGCACGCTGCAACTGCAGCCGGGCGTGCGCCTGGAGGGCGCCTCGGTGCTGGCCGAATCCACCCACGACACCCAACTCGCCGGCGACGTGGCCATCGCCGCACGGCAGGTCACGCTGGGCGGCAGCCGCATCGCCGTGGGCGCACTGCCCGAGGCGCTGGACACCAGCGGCTGGCTGGTGCTGTCGCCCGGCCTGGCCCAGGCCGTGGGCCAGGCTGACGCCCTGACGCTGCGCAGCTTCGGCAGCATCGATTTCTTCGGCAACGCCACGCTGGGCAGTGCCGGGCAGCGTGCCCTGACGCTGGATGCCGGCACGCTGGCGCTGGCCACGCCCGGCGCGGTGGTCAGCGTGCAGGCCGAGCAATTGCACCTGGCCAACACCAGCGGCGCTGCCGCTGCCCCATCGGCCGTGCCGACCGGCGACGGCAGCCAGCTGAACCTGCTGGCGCGCGACCGCCTGCAGCTCGACGGCGGTGCGCTGGCGGTGCGCGGCGCGGCCACCACCCTGCTGCGCAGCGGCGGCGCCATCGTGGTGGGCGACCAGGGCCACCTGGATGCCGCCGGCGCCCTGCGGCTGGAAACCGCGCTGCTGACCGCCACCACCGGCGCCGAAGGCCGGCTGTCGGCCGCGGGCCGCTTCACGCTGACGGCCGTGCCATCAACAGGCCAGGGCAACCCGGTGGTTGCCCCGGCTGCCGAACCCGCCACGGCGGCGGCACTGCCGGTGCCCGGTGCCGGCGCCCATCTGACGTTGACCGGCAGCACGCTGCTGCACGACGGGCGCATCGAGCTGCCCGCCGGCGCCTTGCGGGTCGAAACCAGCCCGCTGGACAACGGCGATGCGGGCGCCGCACTGCGCTTCTCGGCGGCGTCGATCACCCAGCTGGCCGGGCAGACGCTGCGCATCGACGGCATGGCCATCCCCACGCCCGGCGGCGACTTGCAGCTGCAGGCCACCCGCGGCGACGTGCAGCTGGCGGGCCGCATCGACGTGTCGGGCGCCGAAGGCCAGCCCGCCAGCGCCGACGCCCCGGCCGTGCCCCCCAGCAGCGCCGGCAGCGTGACGCTGAGCGCCGCCGAGGGCGCGGTGGACCTGGGCGGCACGCTGCATGGCCTGAGCTGGGGCGGTGCCGCGGGCGGCGAACTGCGCATCGACAGCCGCGCGTCCATCGCCCCGGCCACCGTGGCGGCGCAATTGGCCGCACCGCTGACCAGCATGGCCGAAGGCACGCGCAACTTCGACGGCCTGATCGCGCTGCGCAACCGCAGCGGTGCGCAGACCGTGACCGCCGACACCACGCTGCGCGCGACGCGCATCGACCTGGCCAGCGACGCCGGCACGCTGCGCATCGACGGCAGCCTGATCGCGCTGGGCGACACCGCCGGCACCGTGCGCCTGGCCGCCGGTGCCGATCTGGTGCTGGGCGCCGGTGCACGGGTGCGTGCCGGCTTCAGCGCGGCGGGCGAGGCGGTGCCCAGCGGCGATCCGGGCCGGGTGGAGTTGTCGACCACGCAGGGGCAGATCACGCTGGACCCACTGGCCCGCATCGACGTGGGCGGCAACGGCGCGGCCACTGCCGGCACGGTGCTGCTGCGCGCCCCGCGCACCGACGGCGGCGACGTGGCGATCGGCGCGCTGGCCGGACGCATCGGCGGCGCCGCCAGCGTCGTCGTCGAGGCGGTGAAGGTCTACACCGGCGAGTGTATCGTGGTGGGTGACGCACCGCTGCCCAGCGTGGCGCCGACCCAGGCACCCACATTGCCGCCCACGGTGGCCCCCACGGCCGCGCCCACTGCGGCGCCCACTGCGGCGCCCACCAGCGAGCCCACCAGCGAGCCCACCAGCGGACCCACCAGCGGACCCACCGCCACACCCACGGCGGCACCGACCACGGCACCCAGCCCGGCGCCGACGCTGGCACCGGTGGATCCAGCGCAATCGACCATCGGCATCGCCCCGCCCGTGCCGGCCGACCAGTTGCCGGCGACCGGCTCCGCGGCCTCATCCGAGTCGCCGACCCGGCGTGTGCTGGCAGTGGCGGCGACGGCGACGGCGCCGAACGAGTCGACCGTGGGCGCCACGCCACCGCTGCCCGCCGCCGCCATTCCGACCCCGGCGCCAACCCCGGCGCCCACCGAGGCCCCCACGCCGGCACCGACGACCGCCCCCACCGAGGCACCGACCACCGCGCCGACGGCCGCCCCCGCCAACCCCAACGGCAGCACCGTGGGACAACGGCCGCCGGCGCCACCCGCACTGATCCCCACACCGGCGCCGACCGCTGCGCCGACGGATGCGCCCACGGCAGCGCCCACGGATGCGCCCACCGTCGCCCCCACGGCAACGCCCACGGCCGCACCCACGGCGGCACCCACGGCGGCACCAACTGAGGCACCAACCGCCACGCCAACGCTGGCGCCCACGGTGGCGCCAACCTCAGCGCCCACCGCTGCACCCACGGCAACGCCCACCACGTCACCCACGGCAGCACCCACCGCCGCACCCACTGCGGCACCCACCGCAGCGCCCACAGCCGCACCCACGGCAACGCCCAGCGATCCCAACAGCACGTCGATCGGGAGCCTGCCGCCGTCGCCGCCCAACATGGTGCCCACCGCCTCGCCGTCGTCGGCGCCCACGTCGGCACCGACAGCCGCACCCACCGCCACGCCCACCGTCGCACCCACCGAAGCACCCACCGCAGCGCCCACGCTGGCTCCGACGCTGGCGCCAACGGCAGCGCCGACCGACCCCAACGGCACCACGGTCGGCAGTCTGCCGCCTTCGCCACCGGCGGTGGTGCCCACGGTCGCGCCGTCGGCCACCCCCACGACCGCCCCCACCACGGCCCCGACGGCAGCACCCACCACCGTGCCCACGGTCGCACCCACAGCAGCACCCACAGCAGCACCTACTGCGGCACCGACAGCGGCACCGACAGCGGCCCCCACCGCGGCACCGACAGCGGCCCCCACGGTCGCGCCCACGGTCCCGCCCACAGCGGCTCCC
>MESD01000122.1:19730-22417 GCA_001770815.1 Burkholderiales bacterium RIFCSPHIGHO2_12_FULL_69_20 | reverse complement strand
CCACGGCAGCACCTACCGCGGCACCGACAGCGGCTCCCACAGCCGCCCCCACAGCGGCCCCCACCGCCGCACCCGCCGAACCCGGCTCGTCGACGATCGGCGTGACACCACCGCTGCCGCCCAGCGTGATCCCGCTGCCCGGCACCACGCCGACGGTGCCCCCCACCGCCGCGCCCACCGCCGCACCCACGGCCGCCCCCACCCCGGCGCCCACGGCGGCGCCCACCCCGTCACCCACCCCGGCGCCCACCCCGGCACCGGTGGTCCAGGCCGTGCACACCGGCAGCATCGAGGCCGACAACCGGCAGTTCGCCGGTGCCGACGGTGCCGCGCTGGGCGCCATCGCCGGGCGCCTGACCGGTGGCGACCCGGCCTTGGCCGGCGTGCTGCAAGTGCGCCCCGGGGTGGAGATCCGCAGCACCGGCGCCCTCACGCTGCAGGACGACTGGAACCTGCTGTCCTTCGACCCGCAAGGCCAGGCCGTGGCACGTCCCGGCGGCGCGCCGATGGTGCTGACGCTGCGTGCCGCCGGCAACCTGAACCTGACCCACAGCCTGAGCGACGGGTTCCGCAGCGGCGTCAGCATCGACGACAACGGCGAGGCGCCCGTGCCGCCGGCCCAGCAGGCCGCGGCGGTGCGCCGCGACAGCCACATCGTCGGTGGCGAGGGCGCCAGCCTGCGGCTGGTCGGTGGCGCCGATCTGGCTGCGGCACAAGTGCTGCAGACCCGGTTGCTGCAAGGCCAGACGGACAGCAGCGGCAACGTGCTGATCGGCCGCAGCAACGCGCAGTCCAGCGGCAGCGGCGGCAGCGGCGCCGACGTGCTGGTGCGCACCACCACCGGCCGCATCGACATCGCCGCTGCCCGTGATCTGCAGCTGCTCAACCGCGCGGCCGTGGTCTACACCACCGGCCTGCCGCAGGCCGCTGCCAGCAGCGGGCTGAGCCTGCCGTCGGCCGGCGCACTGCTGCCCGGCGCCGCCGGCCGCCAAAGCCCCTACCTGGCCGGTGGCGGCGCCATCAGCCTGCAGGCCGGGCAGGACGTGGTGGGTGGCAGCGACGGGGCGTCGCAGTACGGCACCGACTGGTGGTGGCGCAGCGCCAACACCACCACCGGCAGCCTGAACTGGTGGAGCCGCTACGACCTCTTCAGCCAGGGCTTTGCCACCTTCGGCGGTGGCGACATCGCCGCGCAGGCCGGCCGCGATGCGCGCCAGCTGGCGCTGTCGACGGCCGCCAGCGGCGGCGTGCCGGCCGGCACGGCGCAGGGCCAGACGCCAGCAGTCGTGCAGTTCGGCGGCGGCAACCTGCGGCTGGCGGTGGCACGTGATCTGGCCGACGGCTTTGTCTTTGCGGGTGGCGCGCTGGCGCAGATCAGCGCGGGTCGCGCCGTGCAGGCCAGCGCGGGCCAGAACGGCCTGCAACTGCTGCACCTCGATACGCAGGTCGACATCCGCGCGCGCAACGATCTGGCCCTGGGCCGCGTGGCCGCCGCCGGCCTGGTGGCGCCGCTGTCGCGACAAGGCTCGCTGGCCACCAACGGCCTGCTGCTGGCCGGCATGACCCCCACGGCCACGCTGGCCGCGCTCAGCAGCGCGGGCACGCTGCGCTACAGCGGCCAGCAGCCCGAGGCCCTGACCGGCAACTACGCCCAGCGCAGTGTGGGCGAGAGCCTGATCCCGTCGTCGGCGCGCCTGGCCGCGCCACAGGGCAGGCTGCTGATCAACGGCAACCTGGTGCAGGCGCCGGTGTTGGGTGCCGACCTGATGCTGCTGGCCGGCGCCGATCTGCAGGTCTCGGGCCTGGCCATCACCGGCTCGCTGCCCGAACTGGCCCGGCCCTTTGCCGCCAGCGGCACCACCCTCCAGGAACTGCTGACCCCGTTCACCAACAACGGCACCGCCACCGAGCAAGGCTCGCGTGCGCCGGTGCGGCTGATCGCGCAGTCCGGCGATCTGGCCTTCGATTCGGTGCAGGCGCTCAACCCGGTGCGCCTGGTGGCCGGTGGTGATGTGGTGGGCCGCGCGCTGTCGGTGCAGCACCAGCAGGCCACAGAGCTGACGCTGCTGCAGGCCGGCGGCGATGTGCGGCTCAACGCCAACACCGGCGACGCCAGCTTCAGCCTGAAGGTGCAGGGCCCGGGCGATCTGGTGGTGCTGGCCGGCCGCGACGTGGCGCTGGGCAGTTCGGGTGGCATCGGCAGCGTGGGCAACCTCGAGAATGTCGCACTGCCCGCCGGTGGCGCCGAGATCACGGTGGTGGCCGGCGTGGCGCTGGGCAGCGCCGATCTGGCCGTGGCGCGTGCACGTTATGTGCAGCTGCTGGGCGGTGCCGGCCTGGCCAGCCAGCCCGGCGCGCTGTATGCGCAGCTGGCCGCGCTGCAGGCCGGCCAGCCGCTGCCGGCGCCCGACGGCGCGGCGGCCGGCGCCTTCGACACGCTGCCGCTGGACGAGCGCATTGCCCGCACCACCGCCTTGTTGGGCGAGGCGCGCCTGGCCACGCTGGCTGCGCAGTTTCTGGCCGAGCGTGACCTGGGCGCGGTGACCGCGGCCGACGCCCTCACCGTGCTGGCCGCGCAGAACGGCGCGGTGCGCAGCAGCTTCATCGGCCATGCGCTGGCCGATGCCTGGCTGGGCGCGGTGCCGGTGGCCGCGCAGCCGGCGCAGGCGCTGGCGCTGGCCGCCTTG
>MESD01000122.1:0-19717 GCA_001770815.1 Burkholderiales bacterium RIFCSPHIGHO2_12_FULL_69_20 | reverse complement strand
CGGTCGACGCTGGCGCCGACGGCGCGGCAGACCCCCGCCCGCCGTACACCGCGCGGCTGCTGCAGTTCGTGCAGCAGCGCACCGGCCAGGCGCTGGATGGCGCCGCCGCGCTGCAGGCCTATGCCGCGCTGCCGGCCGAGACCCAATGGCTGCTGATGCAGCAGGTGCTGTTCGACGAACTGCGCAGCGCCGGCCGCAGCGCCGCCAGCAGCGACGGCGTCACCCGCGAGGCGGCCTACGAACGCGGCTTCAGCGCGCTGATGGCGGTATTTCCGGGCAGCCGGGCCAGCGGCGC
The DNA here is from genome assembly GCA_001770815.1 of Burkholderiales bacterium RIFCSPHIGHO2_12_FULL_69_20. Lineage (GTDB taxonomy): Bacteria > Pseudomonadota > Gammaproteobacteria > Burkholderiales > Burkholderiaceae_C > Pseudaquabacterium. The sequence continues at coordinate 19,422 of MESD01000122.1, read as the reverse complement.
CATCCGCATGACCTCCAGCCAGATCAAGACCCAGCAAGGCGGCGCGCTGCGCCTGCTGGCGCCCGGTGGTGGCATCAACGCCGGCGAGACCTTCACCGGCTCGGCGGACAAGCCGGCCGCGGCCGTCGGCATCGTCACCGTGGCCGGCGGCAACGTCGAGATGGCGGTGCGCGACAGCGTGATCGTCAACCAGTCGCGGGTCTTCACGGTGGGCCGCGGCGATGTGCTGATCTGGGCCTCGCGCGGCGACATCGACGCCGGCCGCGGCGCCAAGACCGTGACCGGCGCGCCGCCGCCGCTCTACAAGATCGACGGCAACGGCAACGTGGTGGTCGACACCTCGGGCTCGTTTGCCGGCAGCGGCATCGCGGTGCTCGACAGCGCCAGCACGCTGGACCTGTTTGCGCCCAGCGGCGAGATCAACGCCGGCGACGCCGGCATCCAGTCCAAGGGCAATGCCAACCTGGCCGCCGAGCGGCTGGTGGGTGCCGACGCCATCGCGGTGCAGGGCAGCACCAGCAGCAACCTGCCGCCGCCCGCCGTCAACGCGGCCGCCGCGGTGACACCGCCCACCACCACGGCCAGTTCGGCCGCGGCCAACCTCACCGGGCAGGACGACGACGACCCGCGCAAGAAGCGCCGCCGCCGCCTGATCCTCGACTTCCTCGGCTTCAGCCAAGGCGACTGACCCCCTCCATGAGCACCCACGCCATGCATGCCTCGCAACCTGTCTCCCCGCTGCGCGCCACCCTGGGCCGGCTGGCCCTGGCCATCGGCCTGCTGGCGGCCATGGCCCCCGCCCACGCCTGGTGGAACGAGGACTGGCCGCAGCGCACCCGCTATGCGCTGGACACCACCGACAGGGGCCAGCCGCTGGCCGAGGCGGTGACCGGCGTGCCACTGGCGATCCGGCTGCACAGCGGCAACTTCGACTTCCTGGGGGCGCAGGACGACGGCCGCGACCTGCGCGTGCTGGCCGCCGACGACAAGACCGTGCTGGCGCACCGGCTGGAGCGCTTCGATGCCACCAACGAGCTGGCGGTGCTGTGGGTGCAACTGCCCACCGTGGCCCCGGGCAGCGACAAGAACGCGGTCTACATCTACAGCGGCAATGCCCAGGCTCCGGCCGAGGCCGCGGGTGCGATGCCGGTGGATGCGGCACTGAAGCTGGCGGTGCATTTCGACGAGCCCGCCGCGCTGGGCACCGACGCGGTGGCCGGCCTGAAGGCCACCGCCGCGCTGACCCCTGAAGCCAATGCGCTGCTGGCCGGCGGCGCGAAGCTGGCTGGCACCGCGCTGGTGTGGCCCAGCGCCGACAGCCTGAAGATCGCCGCCAACGGGGCGGCCACGCTGTCGCTGTGGTGGCGTGCCGACGCGGGCGCCGCCGGCACGCTGCTGGCCTGGGGGCCGCTGGGCGTCACGCTGCAGAACGGCCAGCTGGCCGCGCGCATCGGCACAGCCACGCTGAACGGCGGCGCCGTGGCGGCCGGCACCTGGGCCCACCTGGCGCTGGTGCTCGAGGGCAACCGGGCGCGCCTGCATGTCAACGGCGTGGAGGTGGCGCAGGCCGCCGTGGCCACGCCCGAATTGGCCGGCGAGCTGCGTGTGGGCGACGGCCTGCGCGGCGCCATCGACGAACTGCAGATCGCCGACACGGCGCGCAGCCCGGCCTGGTTGACGCTGGTGGCCGCCTCGCAGGGCAGCGAGGGCAAGCTGGTCAAGGCCACGATGGAAAGCGCCGGCGAAGCCGATGGCGGCGGCAACCACGGCTACATGGGCATCCTGGTCAAGAACCTCACCATCGACGCCTGGGTGGTGATCCTGATCCTGGGCTTCATGTTCGTGCTGGCGGCCTTCGTGATGGTGACCAAGCTGCGCTATATCGGCCTGGCCGACCGCGACAACCGGCAGTTTCTGGGGCGCTTCCGCCAGGCCACCACCGAGCTGCTGCAGCTCGACCAGGGCGGCAGCCACCCGCACTCGTCGCTGTTCCGGCTGTACGCCGCCGGCCAGCGCGAGCTGAAGAAGCGCCGCATCGGCGAGGCCGGCGCCGCGCCGCTGTCGGGCGCCTCGCTCGACGCGGTGAAGGCCTCGGTCGATGCCGACCTGGTGCGTGAATCGCACAAGCTCAACGCCCAGATGGTGTGGCTGACCATCGCCATCTCGGGCGGGCCGTTCCTCGGCCTGCTGGGCACGGTGGTGGGGGTGATGATCACCTTCGCGGCCATCGCGGCGGCCGGCGACGTCAACGTCAACGCCATCGCCCCGGGCATCGCCGCCGCGCTGCTGGCCACCGTGGCCGGCCTGGCGGTGGCCATCCCCGCACTGTTTGGCTACAACTACCTGGCCTCGCGCATCAAGAACATCTCGGCCGACATGCAGATCTTCGTCGACGAGTTCATCACGCGGGTCGCCGAAGAGTTCGGTGCGAGATGAGCGCTGACATCAAAGGCGACAACCAGCCTTATGACGACATCAACGTCACGCCCATGCTCGACCTGGCCTACGTGCTGCTGGTGGTGTTCATCATCCTCACCACCGCGTCGGTGCAGGGGGTGAAGGTGGACTCCCCGTCCACCCGCGCCGCCGACAACCTGGCCCGCCCGCAGACCCGCGCCATCACCATCACCGCCGACGGCGCGATCTACCTCGATGCCTACCCGGTCACGCTGGACCAGCTCAAGTCCCGGCTGGCCGACTACAAGGCCGCCAACCCGGCGCTGCCGGTGGTGCTCAAGGGGGATGCCGCCACCCAGTATCAGCAGGTGATGCAGGTGCTGGAGGTGGCCAAGCAGCTCGACATCACCGAGCTGGGCCTGGTCACCCGGCGCGCGGCGCCCTGATCACGGCCCGCCCGACAGGACGCTCACCATGCAAGTCAGCACCGAAACCAAGCCCTATGACAGCATCAACGTCACGCCGATGCTCGACCTGGCCTACGTGCTGCTGGTGGTGTTCATCCTGATGACCACCGCGTCAGTGCAGGGCATGAAGATCAGCATGCCCAAGCCCAGCAACAAACCCAGCACCGAGCAGCATGAGCTGAAGATCGTGCAGGTGATGCCGGGCGGCGCGCTGCTGGTCAACGGCGCACCGGTCACGCTGGCGCAGCTGGAGGGCCAGCTGACATCCGCCAAGGCGCGTGACCCGAAGATGACCGTGGCCATCAAGGGCGATGCGCGCGCGCAGTACGCCGCGGTGGTGGCGGTGATCGACCTGTGCAACCAGCTGGCGGTGAACATGGCCCTGGTGACCAGCCGCATCGGCACCTGAGGCAAGGACCAGACCGCCATGGCCGGACTTGCCGAAGACAGCCTCGAACGCCCCAGCGCCGGCCGCCGCATTGCGGTGGTGGCCGGCGTGCTGGCCGCGCTGCTGCTGCTGGGCGCGCTGGCCTGGTGGCTGAAGGGGCAGCTGTCGACGCCCAGCGCGCCCAAGCGCCAGGTGGCGCGCATCAGCATCCTGCCCGACACCCCGCCGCCACCACCGCCGCCACCGCCCAAGGAAGTGCCCCGCCCCCAGCCCAGCGACGACACCAAGCCGCCGCCGCCCGACGTGGCGCCCAAGCCGCAGGTGGCGCCGGCGCCGGCGGATGCGCCGATCAAGATGGAAGGGGCGGCCGGCAGCGGCGACAGCCCGTTTGCCGCCGGCAACGTCAGCCGCGAGTACCAGGGTGGGGCGCCCACCATCGGCGGCACCGCGGCGCGCAGCGCGGCGCCCGTGGTCGACCGCGCACGCCAGCAGCTGTATGCCAGCACCACGCGCCCCCTGCTGCGCGAGGCGATCGAACGCCACCTGCGTGCCGAGGCCACCGAGCTGACCGCCGAGTTCACCCTCTGGCTGGCCGCCGATGGCGCGATCAGCCGCTTCGAGCTGGTGCCCGGCACCGACGCCCAGGCCGACGCGGCGCTGCAGGCGGCGCTGGACGAAACCCGGCGCAGCCTGCGCCTGCCCGCGCCCCCCAACGCCATGCGGCCGATGCGCTTCAAGCTGGTGGTGCAGCCCCAGGGTTGACCCGGTTTCAACGCGCCGCCGCCCCCTCTCCCGTCACGACGAGCCCCCACGATGACCCCGACTCTCTCCCCACCCCGCTGGCGCCAGGCCGCGCTGGCCGCGGCCGTGCTGCTGGGCTGCAGCATCCCGCTCAGTGCCCTGGCCGACGACCGCGCCGAGATCGAACGCCTGCGCGCCACCACCCAGGCGCTGATCGACACCCTGGTAGGCCAGGGCTTGCTGACCCGCGAGCGCGCCGACGCCATCGTGCGCCAGGCTGCTGCGGCGGCTGCACCGGCGCGGCCGGCACTGCCGGCGGATTGGGGCAGCCCGCCACGCGGCGTTGCGGGGCCACCGGCGCCAGGGGCGGCGGGGGCGGCGGGTGCGGTCAACGGCGTGATCCGCGTGCCCTACATCTCCGACACGCTGCGCGCGCAGTTGCGCGACGAGATCCGCTACGACGTGCTGTCGACCGCCCGCGAGGAGGGTTGGGCCGATCCGCGCCAGATCCCGCCCTGGACCAAGGCCCTGAAGTTCAGCGGCGACCTGCGCCTGCGCGCGCAGGCTGAGCGTTATGCCCAGCCGCTGTATGCGGTCGATCCCGCCACCGGCCTGCAGCTTGGCGACGCCTGCGCCATCGTCGGCGGCAACCTGCCCGCGCGCTGCTACCGCCGCCAGACCCAGTCGCCCGCATGGGCGCCCGACCTGAGCAACACCAGCACCGCGCGCGACCGCCTGACGCTGCGCGCCCGACTGGGGCTCAGCGCCAAGCTGTCCAGCGACCTCAGTGCCGACCTGCGCCTGAGCACGGGCTCGACCAGCGGGCCGACCTCGTCGTCGCAGACGCTGGGCACGCACTTCAACAAGGGCACGCTGGTCATCGACCGCGCCTTCGTGCGCTGGGAGCCGCGCTACGACATCCGGCTGCTGGCCGGGCGCATGCCCAACCCGTTCTTCTCGACCGACCTGACCTGGACCGACGACCTGTCGTTCGACGGCATCGCGGCGCAGGGCGATGTGAACCTGGCCCCGGGCACCTTCGCCTTTGCCAACGCCGGGGTGTTTCCGCTGCAGGAGCAGAGCCTGGACACCCGCGACAAGTGGCTCTACGCCGTGCAGGCCGGTGCCAGCTGGGCCTTCAACGACGCCGGCAACCTGCGCGTGGGCCTGGCGGTGTACGACTTCGCCCGCGTCGAGGGCGTGCGCGAGACCAGCCTGCCGCCCACCGGCGAGCGCGCCGGCACCGAGCCCTACCTCAGCACGCAGTACCCGGCCACGGTGCGGCTGAAGGGCAATACGCTGATCAACCTGAACGATGCCACCAGCACCGCGGCACCCACCTGGGGCCTGGCGTCGAAGTTCCGCCCGATCAACCTGACCGCGCAACTGGACTACCGCCTGTTCACCTTCTACCAGCTGGGCGCCAGCCTGGACTGGGTGCGCAACACCGGCTTCGACCTGGCCGACATCCGCCAGCGCGCCGGCACCACCGCGCTGGACGATCTGGCCGAGCGCACCAGCGGCCTGCAGGCCCGCCTGCAGTACGGCACGCTGGCCCTGGCCAATGCGGGCGACTGGCGCGTGTCGGCGGCCTACCGCCGCTTCGAGCGCGACGCCTGGATCGACGGCTTCACCGACACCACCTGGCACCTGGGCGGCACCAACTACAAAGGCTGGCAGGTGGGCGCCCAATACGCTTTCGACAGCAAGGCGGTGCTGGGCCTGCGCCTGACCAGCAGCCGCAACCTCGACGACGGCCAGCGCAGCGTCAACACCACCACCGGCGCGGTGGAATCCAGCTACAGCAACGCGCCGTTGAAGCTCGACGTGCTGCAGTTCGACCTGAGCACCCGGTTCTGACCATGCGCACCTTGCTCACCCTGGTCTTGATCCTGGCGCTGCCGCTGACGGCGGCGGCCCAGAACGCCCCCAACGACCGCGAGCGCGCCGCCCTGCGCCGCACCCAGGCGGCGCTGCAGCAGGCGCAGCAGGCGCGCGATGCGCTGCAAGCCGAGAAGCAGAGCCTCGAGCAAGCCCACAGCGACGAGCAGGCGAAAGCGGCCCGTCAGCAGCGCGATCTGGCCGGTCTGCGGCGGGCGCTGGCCCAGGCGCGCGAGGCCTTGTCGGTTCAGCAGGCCGAGGCTGCTGCCGAGCGGGCCGCCGAGCGCCAACGCAACACCCAAGCCCAACAGGCTGCCGACGCGGCCGCCCGCTCCCGCGAGCAGGCCCTGCGCGACCAGCTGGCCACCAGCCAGCGCAGCGCCGACGAACGTCGGCTGGCCAATGGCGCGCTGGTGCAGCAGCTCGCCCAAACCACGCTGGCGCTGCAGGATGCCGAGCGCCGCATCGACGCGCTGCATGCCCTGGGGCTGGAAGCCCTGGCGCTGTACCGCGACAAGGGCCTGGCGCAGCAGCTGCTGCAGGCCGAGCCGGTGCTGGGCCTGGGCGCCGTGCGGCGGGAGAACACGGTGGAACTGGTGCGTCAGCGGCTGGATGCGCTGCGTGTGCCCGGCCCAACGTCGGCCCCGGCACCGGCACCATCGCCGGCGCTGGCCCGTCAATAGCCGAAGCGTGCCTTGCGCGCCGCCGGCGCGATCTGGCGCCGGGTGTAGTCGATGCCGCTGAAGGCCGCATAGTCGGCCAGCGATCGCCGGCGGCCCAGGCCGTAGACGCCCAGGTCGGCCCCCTGCCACAGCAGCGCCGCCAGCCGCCGGTTGGCGGCGGCCGTCAGCGTGGCCGATTGCACCGCACGCTGGGCGTCCAGCTCGGGTGACCAGTGCATCGGCCGCGGCGCCGCGTCGGCGGTGTGGTACTGGTGGTAGAGCGGCATGCCGGGGATGTGGAAGATGTCCCAGCCGTGGGTCCAGGCCCGCAGCGCAAAGGCCTGTTCCTCGCCGTGAAAGTACAGCTGCGGGTCGTACGGCAACTCGTCGACCACCCGGCCCGGCGCCAGCAGGCAGCCCGCCCCCACGTGCAGGCCCGGCACCGGCTGGTCACTGGCCACCGGCACCGCCTCGAAGTACAGCACCGGGTGCTGCGCATCGAACTGGCAGTCGGCCTTCACCACCTGCGCCAGCACCTGCGGGCCCACCACCGTGGCATAGGGTTCACCGGCCAGCATGTTGAACGGATTGGGATAGGTGCTGACGAGGCAGCGCGGGTTGATCGCCGCGCAGCGGTGCGCCCAGGCCAGCAGGCGATCGTCCCAGCCCGGCTCGAACCAGGTGTGCGAGTCGATCTGGAAGAACCAGTCCTCGCCCTGGTAGAGCGACATGGCCAGCGCCCGCGCCCAGCAGGGCCCCCGCGCCTCCAGCGCATGCAGGCGCGCCCAACGCACCTGCCGGGCGGCCCAGTCCATCGGCAGGCGCAGCTGTTCGGCCGGCAAGGTCTGCTCGACCACACCGAAGAACAAGCGCGACGGATCGGCCGCCTGGCTGATGGCGCTGCGCAGGGTGAAGGCCAGCATCGGATCGCGGTACGCCGCCACGCTGATGAAGATCGATTCGCGCGGCCGCGCCACGGCGCTGGGTTCGCTCACGGCAGGCGGTAATTCACCTCGCGCACCTGCGCCACGGTGCGCAGCCGGGCGGGCCGCACCAGGGTCTGGCCGTCGAAGTGGTGCACCGGCAGGTCGGCCGCGTTGAGTTGCTCGACCAGCTGGGCCAGCGTCAGCGCCGACGGCTGGTAGCCGCGCAGCACCATCAGCGTGATGGCGCGGCAGTTGTCCCAGGCCCACAGGTCGTGCCAGTGCAGATCACGCTCGCTCCACACCGAGACATGCGCCTCCGAGGCCACGCCGCCGGTGGCCGGCTGCACGATGAACTCGGGTGCCAGCAGCACCAGCCAGGCGCAGCGGTAGACCATGGCGTTGAGCAGATCCAGGCCCTGGCTCTTGGGCAGGTGCTCGATGCAGTCGCCGATCAGCACCAGGTCGAAGCGCTCATCGGGGTGATCGCGCCACCAGGCACCGGCATCGGCCAGGTGCAGCTGGTGGTACAGGCCCGCCAGGCCGAACTGCGCCACGTAGCCCGGCTCCACCTCGATGCCCACACGCTGGCAGGCGGGCGCGAACTCGGCCAGCAGACGGCCGTACTTGCCGGCGCCGGTGCCCACGTCCAGCGCGCGTGCGGGCGCCACACGCTGCACCAGCTGCTGCACCACGGCATCGAACACGGGAAACGAACCAGGCATGCAAAGAGGGCAGCACGCGCTGCACGGTGATCGGATCGCGCATTGCAGCAGGGCTTTGTGACAGGGTGATGAGCAGCTCGCCGCATCGGCTCAAACGGTTGAAAATGGTTTATATTGAGTAAATCATTTACACCATTAAAGGCCTGCCGTGATGCAACCCGACAACAACCGCGCCCCTGAGGCTGCCAGCACTGCCGTGGCGCCGCCCGTCACGCTGTCCACCCCACCGGCTGCTCCGCCGGCGGCCGCGGCAGCACCCCAGCCTGCACGCAAGCGCACCACCAAGGCCGCAGCGGCACCCACGCCCGCGGTGCAGGCCGCACGCAAGCGCGCGCCCAAGGCCGCGGCGGCGTCGCAGCCGGCAGCGCCCGCCAAGCGCCGGGCCGCCGCGGTCAAGAAAGCGCCGGTGCGCGCTGCCAAGCCCACGCCAGCGGTCAAGACTGTCAAGGCCGCCAAGGTCGTCAAGGCAGTCAAGCCCGTCAAGGCCGTCAAGGCAAACCAGCCCACGCCGGCACGGGTGGCGCCGACGCGACCGGCAGCACCGGTCGCACCCGCAGCGCCGGTGGCCGCGCCGGCCAAGGCCGCCAAGCCGAAGGAAAAGCTGGTGCGCGACAGCTTCACGATGCCGCGCGCCGATTTCGCGCTGATCCAGCAGCTCAAGGACCGGGCCATGGGCTTCAAGCGCGCCACCAAGAAGAGCGAGTTGCTGCGCGCCGGGCTGCAGGTGCTGGCCGCGCTGGACGACCGCAGCCTGCAGATCGTGCTGGCCGCGTTGCCGGCCTTGAAGGCCGGTCGGCCGAAGAAGGCCGGCTGATCCCATCCACCTGAGTGCGGCCATCGGTCGCGACCGGGGCACTCAAGTGTCCCGACCAGCGGCCGAGAAGGAGGGAGATGAACACCCTCGCCCGCCTGACGCTGGCCTGGCTGCTGGTGGCCGGTGCCGCACAGGCCCAGTTGCCCAGTGCCGATGAGCTGGCCATGGCCGTTCGTGCCACGGCCGTGCAGGCGCGGCAGGCCGGGCTGGCGTTGCAGGAGGGCGCGCTGTGGCGCATCGCCCTGCACCACCGCACGCCGCTGGTGGCGGCCCACGTCCAGGGCATCTGCCATCTGGGCTACTCGGCCTACACGCCGGGGCGCGACTACCGCTGGCTGTTCCCCACCCTGACGCCCGCGCTGCGCGCACGCTGGATGGCCGGCGTCGTGCACCATGAGCTGGCCCACTGCGCCGAGCAGGCCGACGCCACCTCGGGCGCTGACCCACCGGCTGGCAGCGCGGGCCTGCAAGGCCCTCGCCAGCAGGAGGTGCTGGCCGACCTGGCCTTTGCGCTGCACGTGGATGCCGCGCACGACGACGACGGTGCGGCGCTGGTCGGCCAGCTGGCCCACTTGCGCACGGTGTTTGCCGCGCAAGACCCCAGCCACGACACGGCCGCCGCACTGCGCTGTTACCTGCAGCAGCGCGGGCAGTTCAGGCCCGCCGGCGCCTGGCTGGCCCAGCTGCAAGCATGGCGGCAGCGCTGCGGGCCGGTCGACTAGAACCCTGCCCGCAGCCCCAGCGTCAACAGCGAGTAGCGGCTGCCGAAGCTGCCCGACGTGCTGGTGTTGTAGCTGACCGGCAGGTCGTTGAAGAACAGCTTGTTGCTGATCTGGGCGCGCGCAAAGGCACTGAGGTTCGGATGCAGGCGAAGCGCCGCCTCGGCCGCGACGATGTGGTTGACCTTGTGCACCGGGTCGCCCCGGCGCGCCAGGATGTCGTCGACCCCGTCGCGGCTGGCGACGTGCAGCAGGTAGCCGCCGCGCCAGGTCCAGTCGCCGGTGCGCCAGCTGGCGCTGACACCCGCCTGTACGAAGCGGCCGTGCCAGGCGATCTCGGGCGCCACGTCGACGCCGTAGTCGCCGCTGCGGTCGTAGAACTGACGGATGACACCACCGCCGGTGTCGGCGCAGGGGCCGGCCAGGTTGCCGAAGATGTCGTTGCCGTTGAAGCTGAGCTGGTAGGGGCAGCCGTTGCGTGTGGTGGTGGCCGCCAGGCTGCCATAGGCCAGCCGGGTGGCACCCACCCCCAGCGCGGCACTGAGGTCGAGTGCCGGCGACAGCACCCAGGTGCCGATCACATCGGCCTGCAGACTGCGATCGGACGGGCGGGTCACGGTCACCGTGTCCAGGATCGCCCCCGGCACATGCACCGGCGTGGTGGCCTCGGTGACAGACGCCTGGTTGCCCCAGGCCGACAGGCGCAGCGCCACGGCCGGCCAGGCGCCCGAGGCCTGCAGCACCCGCGCCTGCGCCGACACCTGCCAGCTGCGGTAGCGAAAGGTGTCGACCGCGTTGCTCACCCGGCGCTCACCCAGCCCGCCGCTCAGCCACAGGCCGTCGGTCACCTGCCAGCTGCCCAGCAGCTGACTGGCGCGGTAGTTGCCTTGGCCGGAGGCGTTGGCGTTGGGTGTCGCGCCACCGCCGGCGTCGTCGGCCGAGGTGGAGAAATCAAGCGCCCGGTTCAGGCGGTCGATGCCCAGCTCGACGTAGGCGATGGGCGCGATGCGCTCGGGCGCCGCGCTGAGCAAGGCATCCAGCGGCGCCGCGGCGGCGGGTGCGGCCAGGCAGGCCGCCAACACCACTTGCGCTGCCCGCCATGCAGGAAGCGGACTGTTGCCAGCGAACGCCGCGGAACCGGCTTTGCCGGGCCGCTGGCGCTGCCCGCTCGAGGAGGCGACCGAAGGCCGTGGGGGGTGTTTCACATCAATCGGTCAAGGTGATGTAGCCCACCAGACCGCGGCCCGACACCGGTTTGCTGGCGCTGACCGCGCCGCCACTGTCCAGCGCGGTGGGCACGGTGATGGTCAGGCCCGGCAGCTGGCCGCCATCGGCCTTGCGCAGCGGCAGGTCGGTGAGCACGATCGACACCTTGTACTTGCCGCGCAACGCATGGATGCCGGTGAAGTCGTTGCTGACCTTGTTGATCGCGTACTGGATCACGTTGCCCAGCACGATGCTGTTGCTGCTGCCGCTGGCGGTGGCGGTGGCGGTGGCGGTGGCCAGCGTGTTCTTGACGCCGGCCACGCTGCCCGAGAAGTCGATCACCGCCTTCTTCTTGCCGTCACCTGACACGCCGTAGACGATCGCGCTGGCCGCGGTGGCCACCGAGATCTCGAGACCCGCCGCCGTCTTCTTGACATCGACCTTGTCGATGTAGGCCTGCAGCTCACCCTGCCCGCCGGCACGGGTCTCGGTGATGGACACCGCGGCGCTGATCTGCTGGCCGGCGGGCAGGCTGTAGGCCCCCACCTCGGCCAGCTTGACCTTGAGCAGCATCGGCGCGGGGATCGGCCAGGACACGCTGATGCCGGCATCCGACTGGAACTGCGCCATCGTGTAGGGGATGCTGGTGCTGCCGTTGACCAGGCTGATCGAGTCGGCATCCAGGGCAAGGTAGTCGGTGGGCGCCGGTGGCGCGATGGCGCCCGAGACGAAGGCCAGATCGTCGAAGTAGTAGGTCTTGCCGCTGCCGGCGCGGCCGAAGTCGAAGAAGACCGAGGCCTTGTTGTAGGTGGTCGCCAGGTTCAGCGCGGGCGTGCCGGCAACCGGGCCGGCGAAGTTGAACACCAGCGTCTGCCAGCCACCGGCCACGGTGGTGAGTGCCTCGGTCTCGGCTGACTTGCTGCCTTCGTCGGCGTTTTCCACCTTCAGGCGCACCGGGATGCCCGCGTCGGGTGACCACACGCGCAGGCTCATGCCGGTGGCCGTGGCCGTGAACGGGATCGTGGCTATCGACTGCTTGGCGCCGGTCGACACGGTCGTGCCGGCCCACACTTCCGAGCCCGCGGCCTTGACCACCTTGGCCACGTTGCCGGTGCCGCTGACCGGGTCGGCGACGATGGTGGCGTCTTCGACGCCGCCGAAGCTGGTCAGCACCGGCGGCGTGGCTTCCTGGAAGGTGACGGGCAGCGTCGAGGCGATCGTTCCGCCGCCACCACCGCCGCCGCTGGTGATCTGCGCGGTGAGCGTGTTGCCGAGGGCCGTGGTGGCGGTGTTGGGCGGCGTGGCCAGCGGGGCCTTGTTGGCCACGATGAAACTGGTGATGCGATCGTCGCCGAGTTGGGCCTTCGCGGTGCTGGCAATGTCGGCGTCGGCCGACTTCAGCAGCGCTTCGGCTTGGGCTTTGAAGGCACCGGACGCCACCGCCGCCAACGCATCGGCATCCAGCGCCTTCAGCGCGGTCTTGACCTCGCTGCTGACCGCCGCAGCGTCGCCCACCCGCAGCGCCGCCGCCTTGATCATGCTGGCGATGACCGCCTGGTCGAGCGTGGTGCCCGTGCCCAGCGCGCGCGATTCGGACTTGATGCTGCCCGCCATCGACAGGGCCACCTCGGTGTAGATCGCCTGCAGCACCGCGTCGCCTGCGGCGCCGGACAAACCGGCAAACAGTTCGGTGGCGCGCTGCAACATAAGCTGGATCGACACCGACCGGCGCAACAACTCGGGGTTGGCCAGGCTGCCGTTCGCCCGCAGCGCCGGATCGGTGGTCATCAAGTTGGTGGCTGCGGGCAGTCCCAGCACGGTGTTGATTTCCAATTGACTCATGCCCGCCACCATCAGCGTGGTCAGCGGCGTCACCACCGACGCGCTGGCCGGCGCCTTCAGCACGCCCTTGAACGGCAGGTTGGTGTCGATGTCGGTGCCGCCCGTGGCCACCAGACCGGCGCTGCAGCCGCGGGTAAAGGTGAACAGGCCGGCAGCATCGCTGAAGACGCTGACTTCCCCGTCATCGAATCGGCCATTGCCGTTGCTGTCGCACAGGACGGTGGCGCCGTTGAGGTAGCCGTCGACCACCCAGCCGCTGGTAGGCACCTCTGCGGACGAAGAGGTGCCCGGCGGGGCGCCGGCATCTCCACCACCGCAGGCGGCAACCATGCACGCGGCCGCGGCGGCCGGTATCAGACGAAGGACAAACGACATGATGATTTCCTGGGATAAGCGGCTAGCCGGGGCGATGAGCCCGATCGAGCGAGCGAGCGGGCCGCTGCAGCGACAAATCGAATGAGGTGACTCGAAAGCCCGACAACGGGCTGCCCTGAACTCACTGGTTGGTGAACGCGATCGGACCGAGGTTCACGCCGGTGGCGTAGGTGACCGGAGTGCTGCCGGCATTGGCATTCGTGAAGTTGAAGCTGCTGCCAGGCACGGTCACGACCACTCTCGCCAACGCACCCAGCACCGACGCCACCGCCGTCTGGGCTGTATCGGTGCCACACACGCCGACCACCGTCCAGGCCGCCAGCGGCAGCTTGTAGGTCGATGCCGCGCCGATCTTCTGATCAGCGACGAACGACTTCTTGATCTCGGTGCCCCCAGAACCAGTGGTCGTGCAGCCCGCCACTCGGGCGCCCGCCAGCGTCATTTCCAGCGTGGGGTTGAAGTTGTTCTGCTGGTACATCTCCGCCGGTCCCCAGGCTCTGAACTTGATGCTGCCGTAACTGCTGACGTTCACCGTCCCATTGTTGGGCGCGTTCACGAACAGACCCATGTACGACGATGCGAAGGCGGAGCCGGGCTCCGTGAGGATGAAGTAACGGAACAGGCTGGGCACGCCGCCCGGGTTGTCCAGCACGCTGGCCACCCAGCCGTTCTCCTCCAGCTTCTGCACCGAGGCGCTGAGCGCCGCGTCCTGGAAATAGCCGATGTTGCCGTTGCTGGCAAGTCCGTTGGAGGTTGCTCCGGTCCACAGGGCATGGTTGCCGTTGCTATCGATCGGACCGATGTAGTCGGCAGCGAAGACGGCGTCTCCGGCCCCGGCAAAGCCCATCGAGTCAGCCGCCGTCAGGACCGGAATGGTCACGGCGCCGGCCGATCCGGGCGCCGCATCGGGATTGGGGGTGCCGCCCACGGCGCCACCGCCTGCAGCGCCAGCCGCGCCCCAGAAATGGATGTTATCGACGTAGAGCGTGCCGGCGGTGGCCGACTCGAGCTTGATCTGGATGATGGCCGTCTTGTCTGCCACCGGGAAGTTGCTCAGATCGATGTCCACGCTGTTCCAGCTGCCCTGCGTGATGGCCTGGGTGTAGGCATTTTCCTTGCCGGCGCTGATCAGCGAGACCTTCACGCTGCTCATGTCGGCAGACCACAGCTCCAGGTGCAGCTTGCCCTTGGCCGACACGTTGACGGCCGCCCACTCGATGCCTTCGAAAGCGCCCGCGGTGCCGAATCCACCAGCCTGGAAGGTGTACTTCAGCGACTTGTTGCCGGCGATCGTCTCTTCGCTGTAGACCACCGACTGACCCCAGTCGGGGCGGGCATTGAAGCCGGCGGCGTTGGCCGCATCGGTGTAGATGCTGAGGGCATCGGAAGGCACGGCCGTCGTCGGGGCACAGGTGGGTGCGGTCGTTCCGCAGGCCTGCGCGACCACGGTCGATGCGGCGTACTTCAACTCGTCGAAGTAGAAGCTCGTGTCGGCGCTGACGGCGCTCAGGAACTTCGGGAACACGCTGATGGTCTTGTAGACCTTCGACGCGTCGTAGGTGCCTGCCGTGGGCGCGCCGAAGTCGAAGCTCAGGGTCTCCCACTCGTTGGCCTTGGTCGTCAGCACTTCCTTCTCCATGCCGCCCTCCTGAGGGCCGGTCTCCACCTTCAGCATGATCTTCTCGCCGACGGCGGGCGAGTAGACCCGCAGCGTGATCACCTTGCTGGTGGCAAAGCCCACCGCATCGACGGCCTGCGTGGTGGCGTTGCTGGTGTAGATCGTGGCACCAGCCCAGGGCTGGCCGGATGGCACCTTCACCAGCCTGGCGACCTTGTTGGTCGGGTCGACCGGGTCAGCGACGACCTCGGCCGAACCCAGGCCCTCGAAGGCCAGCAGACCCACGTTGGCCGCCTCGAAACCGATGCAGGGCGCAGCGGTGCAGGTGCTGGTGCTGCCCCCGGCCGAGGCAACCACGGTGTTGTAGGCCTGGTCCACCGCGGCGGCGACCACATTGGCGTTGTTCGCTACGTCAGAGAACTTCGCCGCTGAGACGCTGACCGCGAGCGTGCCCGTGGCGCCGACCGATGGGGTGACCACCAGCGTGTACTGGGTGTTGCTCACCATGGTGAAGGCCCCCGCGGCGCCCCCGTTGACGACGATGTCCTCGGCGGTGAAGCTGGTGCCGACGTCTTCGCTGAAGGCGAAGGTGAAGGTCACTGCCCCAGTGGCGGTGGTGCCGGCGGCACTGCTGGTGACGGTGACGGTGGGCGCCACCGTGTCGGGCGAGGTGGCTTCACCACCGCCGCAGGCCGACAGCATCATGGCGGCGGCAAGGGCACAGGCGGCAAGGGCAAAGGTTTGCGGACGGCGATTCATGGACAGTCTCCTGGTGGGGGGTCATGTTGATGACCTCGGGGATCGATGTGTCGGTGCGGGGCGGCCTGGGACGCGTGGGCCGGCCGGACGCCTGAACGGTGAAATCACCGACTGAAATCGGTGCGGGCAAACAAATTGAAAGCGCTTTCAAATAGCATAGAAAATTCCTCGAGGCTTGGCAAGGCGTCACGGCTCATGGATTGCCCTCGGTTGGCGTGGTGCCCCTCGGTCGCCGACCCGAACACTTCGTGCCGGATCACCAGGGGGGCGGATCAGTTCGCCCGGCCCAACACGCCGGGTTCGACCACCAGCGACTTTCCGTCGCTGAAGCGCACCGTGAGCGGCGCCTTGCCCGCGTTGTAGGCCAGGTAGGTCTTGCGGCCGTCGGCGCGGCGAAACACCGTGTACAGCGGCGTGTCGGCCAACACCTCCGGATCGGGGATGCCCATGCGATCGAGGCTCAACATCCAGTGCAGCGTGTGGGTGCGGGTGTCGCCCAACTCCACCGACCCCCAGCGGTCCCAGCCCGCCAGCGCGGCCTGCGGATCGGCCAATGCCTGGTACTTGGCGAAGATGTCCTGCCAGATGTCCTTGGGCACCTCGGCGTAGCCCTTGCCGCGCGACAGGTACAGCTCGGTGTCGCCCTTGAGCGTGCCCAGGCTGCGCTGGATGAACTTCGGCTCGCGCCCCATGTAGGCCGACGCGGTGGTGACCGGCAGCAGGTTGATGCCCTTGATCTGGCGCGGCTCGTCGGTCCACCAGGTGTTGTGCGCGTACTTGCCGCCGAACAGCATGCTGACCTCGACGTTCTTGTACTCGGGCGCGAACACCAGGCCGTGCAGGTCGAACCAGTAGTGGTTGATGGCCTCGGCCTCGGTGGTGAACAGGTAGACGCCCAGGTCGCGCAGCGCGGCATTGCCAGTGACCTCGGCCCACTGGATCAGCCCGGCCCAGGCATTGATGGCCTCGGACGACGATTCCTGGTTGTTGCCGAACGGCCCCAGCCCGATGCCCGAGGCCCATGAATGACCTTCATAGGGATCGAAGTTGCGCAGGAATGGGAAGTCGGCGCGGCCGCGCTCGGCGGTGGCGATGTCGGCCACCAGCAGGTCGACCATGCCGCCCCAGCGGTCCTTGGCGGCCCAGGCCGGATCACGCAGCGCGATGTCGGCCGCCGCGCGGATCCAGTAGCCGTAGTGGAAGTGGTGGTCGTTCATCTGCTCGACGGCGAAGAACTCGTCGGGGTAGCTCACCAGCGTGCCCAGCCCCTTGTCGTAGTGGAAGTACGACTTGGCGCCCTGCCCCGAGAACCAGAACTCCATGCGCTCACGCGCCAGTGCCAGCAACTGGTCGCGTCCGGTCAGATCGCCCTGCTGCTCGGCCACGCCCGCCAGCTGCGTGACGCGGGTCAGGCCCTTGCCTTGCCAATAAGCGCTGGTGCGCCAGTTGTCCTTGTTCTCCTTGCCCGGAATCAACTCGCGGCGCTTGCGCAGGTCGGCCTTCAGCAGATCGGCCAGTTCATCGACACGCGGGCCTTCCTTGACCGCCGGCCAGTAGGGCACGAAGCCGGTGTAGGCCACGGTGGTGCTGAACTGCGACGCGGCCAGTAGGCGGATCTTGCCGCGCACCGTGTCGAAGGCCGGCCCGAGCTTGTCGGCCACCGACGCATTCTTGAACCACTGGTGCGGATAGAGCCCCAGCAGCGGCCCGTGGTCGGCGCCTTCCATGATCTGCGTGCTGACCTTGAAGGTGGTGACCACCCGGCTGGCGGGCCGGTCATAGCGCCAGTCGACCCGCGTGTCCTTCAGAAAGGCATAGGCATGACGGGCGAACAGTGCCAGCGTCTCGGGCTTGTCGTCGGGCATCGCCGCGGCCGACACATACCCCTTGCCGGGCGGCAGGCGGCCCAGCCACTCGGTCGGCGAGACCAACTCCCAGGTGGTGCCGGTGGCACCGAACAGCGCGTAGGCCTGGCCCTTGACCCGCAGCGCCAGCACCTGGTTGCCGGCGGCAGCCGGCAGGCGCTCGGCTGCGGCCGGCAGGCGTATGCGCACGTCGCCGCGCGAGATCTGCACCTGCGCATAGGGGCTGCCATGCGCCACAGTGGCGGTCATCTGGTCGGCGCCCCGCCCCATACCGATGTCGATGGCCCAGTCGCTGGCCTGGGCCAGCTTGGCCGGGCCGGGCTCGAAGGCCACGGGCGAGATCACGATCGGATCGCGGTGCGGGTAGTGGATCTCCACGTCCTTGCGCTCGGTGGGCACCACCTGCTTGGTCGGCAGGGCCATCTCCAGCCCCGCCGGCGTGGCCTGCACCGTCAGTGGCTGGACGAACAGCACTTCGGGCTTGGGGTTGAACAACAACGCCGAGTACCACTGGTTGGTGCCCGCAGCGCGCTTCATCATGGCCTCGGTGCGGCCGGGCGCAGCCGGTGGCGCAACGTCACCCGGCTTGGGCGACAAGTGGTACGTGCCCGCACCCAGCTTGACGGGCTGGGCGAGCGCTGCGGTGCTCAGGCTGCCGGCAATGAGCAGGGCCTGGGCCAGAAGGCGGATGAGGTACATGTCGGGTTCCTTTGCAGCCATCGATCGCCGCGCAGCCGGATGATATTGAAAGCGCTTTCAGAATGACCCTCAGGTTTACCCGATGCCGAGGTCATCGACGGGTCTTCGATCGATGCTGACCTGACGTCGAAGACCCGGTGGAACGACCGGGCACTTCACCGGGTAAAAGCGATGCAATTCGACGGCATCGCCACCCCGGTCAAGGGAAAACACGGGGCCGCGGGCAATTGACGTTCAAGGGATCGATCCCCTAATCTTCACCACCCGACGTGAAAGCGCTTTCAGTTTTCGATCGAGCGCTATTCCGTTCCAGGCGTCATCAACACCGTTGCGCCTGCGCCCTTGCACCTTCCACCGCAGCGCACACCATGACACTTCGCACATCCCACAGCAGCCCGCGGGCCCGATCCGCCGGCCGGCACCGCCTGCTGCGCCTGTGGCTGGTGGCCTCGGCATTGCTGTCGGCCACCGCCAGCCAGGCGTTGGATTTCGGCCCGTTCACGCTCAATGGCTTCGCCAAGGCCGAGTTCTCGCGGGTTTCGAACAGCTGCCCCGAGTGCCAGCGCTTTCCCGACGAAAACAAGCAGCGCTTCTGGGCCGATGAGCTGGTGCCGGGCACCGAATACAAGACCCGCGAAACGCATGTCACGCTGGTGCAGCCCTACCTGGGCGTCAAGTTCGATCTGGGCGGTGGCTTCAAGCTCTCGGGCCTGCTCAGTCAGCGTTGGCGTGATGGCAAGGAAGACATCCCGGGCTTCTGGTACGACAAGAACCTGGCACTCAGCCACGACGACTACGGCAGCGTGCGCATCGGTGCGATGACCACCCGCACCTGGAGCATCGCCGACTACCCGTATGGCAGCAACATCGGCGTGTCCGACGTCTGGGGCTCGGCGGGCGCCGGCTACGGCCTGCTGACCAAGGCGGTCCGCGTCACCACGCGCCCTCTCGACGTGCTGGATGGCGATCTGGTGCTGGAGGCCACCTACGACGACGGCAAGCGTGAATTCAAGGTCAACAAGCCGCGCTTCTGGGAGGTCTACGCCCAGTTCCACAAGGGTGATCTGGTGGTCGACGCGATGGCCCAGGATGCCCGCAATGGCACACCCGCTGCCTGGAGCCACGGCCCCTTCACCGCGCTGACGCCCTTCCCCGCCGACGACAAGCTGCTCGGCGGCTCGGGCCAGAGCATCGTGATGGTGATGGCGCGCTACCAGCTCACCTCCAGCATCGAGCTCTCGGGCGGTCTGCGCCGCAACCGCTGGAGCGGCGCCTACGCCAAGATCACCAAGTTCGAGAACAACACGGCGCAGTGGAACAACATGTTCAACGTCGACTGGA
>MESD01000121.1:22483-28367 GCA_001770815.1 Burkholderiales bacterium RIFCSPHIGHO2_12_FULL_69_20 | reverse complement strand
GGAAGCCAAGCTACGACTCACAACCCCCTGCGTCTACGAGGTCCGATCGGCCGCGCACCACCACCGCGTCAGCGGTTTGGTCCAACGGCCACCAGCAGACGTTCGCCTCGCTGGCAGGAAGCCGACAGTCGATCTGCCAGACCTGAACCTTCGGGCGAACTGGCCGCGCCGCTTGCTGAGCCGTCCGGGATTGACGTGGTGAGAAGTGGTCTCATCTGACGTCTGCTGGCCCTGTGCGTTCGGTCGATTACCCGGCGACATCCATTCGAACCCGGTGGGGGGTGGACAGGCAACCGCATGTCCGCACCGGCCGGCGCCAGCGTCGTGAGATTTGCAATCAAGGGCGATCTGTCAAAGCCATAAGTCAGTTTGAGCGAAAGGGTTGCACGAGAGGCATGCAGGAGTCGCGAAGAATGCATGCGGTAAAGTCTCTGAATGGGTTTGCTGGTCAGAACGCTTCTCATTTGGTTGTTGGTGTTGGCGGTCCCCGCGCAAGGGGCTGCCGCCGCGACCATGGCGTTTTGCGGCCCGGATCACCATGGGAGCGGCTCTGCTCGCGCGGAGGTCAGCGCGGCTGTGTCCAAGCATTCGCATCATGGTGATACCGAGTCCGTACATGAGATTCGCTCGGGCGCGTTAGCCACTATGGCGGCTGCTGACGATGCGCCGGCCGTTGCGAAGTCCAGCCAGGCGGCTAAACAAAAGTGCAGCGCTTGTGCTTCCTGCTGCTCGCTGGGTGCCATCTTGACCACGGTGCCGGGCGTTCCGGCCACCGACTCGGCGCCGACGGTGTTCACCAGCGTCGCGCCCACCGTCGACGCGTTCGCCGCCGACGGCCCTGACCGCCCCCCTCGAAACGTCCTCGTGTAACTGGCTCGGGTTGACGCGCGTGCAGTGACGCGCGGCCCCGAGCCAGGTCCTGTTCCGTCCCCGCCGCGGCTGCGGCAGGGGCGCCTCCAGACGTTCACACGAGGATTCCATGGTCCCAATCCCCATGCGCCGGCGCAGCCCGTGCGTACTGCCCAGCCTGCTGTTCACGTTGCTGCTGGCCGCTCAAGCCCAGGCGCAGTCGCCCGCCGGCACCCGTCCCGATCCGCTGGACCCGAAGGCCCAGGTGCCTTCGGTACGCTACGAATCATCGTTCGCACAGTTCCGTCGCATAGGCGACGACAAGCCCGTGGCCTGGCGCGAGGCCAACGATGCCGTCGCGCGCATCGGTGGCTGGCGGGTCTACGCCCGTGAGGCGCAGCAACCTGACCCTGCAGCAGCGGAGAAGCCATCGGCACCCCCGCAGGTTCCGGCCCAGACGCCGTCGATCGCACCAGCGGCCAAGCCGATGCCTGCGGGTCAGTCCGGCCACAAGCACTGAGGGCCGCACGATGAACCATCACATTCCCAGGTCTTCTGCTTCCAGGCGCGGCGTTCGCAGCCTCCGGGTGCTGGCGCTGCTGACCAGCGCCGCCGTGCTGGGGGGCTGTGCAAGCTTCACCCCGGACGGTGGCTTCGGCGCAGTGGAACGGACCACCAAGGAGCGGATCGGCAAGGATTTGCAGTGGGCGCGTGGCGAGGCCGACCTCGACACCATTGCCAAGCGCGTGACGGAGCTGCGGGCCAAGCCACTGACAGTGGACGATGCGGTGCAGATCGCGTTGCTCAACAACCGAGGCTTGCAGGCTGGTTTCCAGGAGCTCGGCATCACCGAGGCCGAGGTCGTGCAGGCCGGACGCCTGCCGAACCCGGGCTTCAGCTTCGGGCGCATGAGCCAGGGCGACGAACGGGAAATCGAGCGCGGCCTGCACTTCAACCTGGCGCGCCTGGTGGCGATGCCCTTGATCGGGCGCATGGAGGCGCGCCGCTTCGAGCAGGTGCAGGCCCGGGTGGCGATGAGCGTGCTGTCGCTGGCCGCCGATACGCGCAAGGCCTACTTCACGGCGCTGGCGGCGGAAGAGACCGTGCGCTACATGCGGCAGGTCAAGCAGGCGGCCGATGCCAGCGCTGAACTGGCGCGGCGCATGGAGCAGGTCGGCAACTTCAACAAGCTGCAGCGTGCCCGGGAACAGTCGTTCTATGCCAACGCCGTGCTGCAGCTTGCCCGAGCAGAACAAACCCAGCGATCCACGCGCGAGCGCCTGGTACGGCTGCTTGGCGTCTGGGGGTCGCAGACCCAGTTCGCGTTGCCCGAGAGGCTGCCGGATCTGCCGCCATCACCCATGGAACTGCCGGACATCGAGCAAGTGGCGCTGGCTCAGCGGCTGGACGTGCAGGGCGCCAAGCTGGCTGCGGAACAGACAGCCAGCAACCTCGGCCTGACGCGCACCACGCGCTTCATCAACGTGCTGGAACTGGGTCTGGTGCGAAACAGCTCGAACGAAGCGCCCACCCAGCGCGGCTGGGAGATCGGATTCGAGTTGCCGCTGTTCGATTGGGGAGGCGCCCGCGTCGCACGCGCCGAGGCGATCTACATGCAGACCCTGCACCGCGCTGCCGAGACCGCGATCAACGCCCGTTCTGAGGTGCGCGAGGCCTACACCGGCTACCGCTCGGCCTACGACATCGCACGACACCACCGTGACGAGGTCGTGCCGCTGAACCAGCGCATCGCCGAGGAGAACGTGCTTCGCTACAACGGCATGTTGATCGGCGTGTTCGAACTGCTCGCCGATGCCCGCACGCAGATCGCCAGCGTCAACGCCTCCATTGAGGCGCTGCGCGACTTCTGGATCGCACAGGCTGACCTCGACATGGCACTGATCGGCAAACCCAGCCTCGCAGCAGCAGCCGGCCCCGCGATGGCGGCCGAGAGCGGCGGCGCGGCCCACTGAACCCGAAGGACTACACATGGTTTCCCGACGCAATTTCATCGGCGGCGCTGGTGCCGTCACGGCGGCCGTGACCGCCACCACCGTCAGCAAAGTGGCGATGGCGGCGCTGCCCGAGCCGGTCATCCAAACCAAGCCCGACACCATGCCGCCGCTGGTGCCCAACACCGGGAGACCCTACAACCCCATCGTCACGCTCAACGGCTGGACGCTGCCCTGGCGCATGAACAATGGTGTGAAGGAATTCCACCTGGTGGCCGAGCCCGTGGTGCGAGAGATGAGCCCCGGCTTCAAGGCCCACCTGTGGGGCTACAACGGCCAGAGCCCGGGGCCGACCATCGAGGTGGTGGAAGGCGACCGCGTACGCATCTTCGTCACCAACAAGCTGGGCGAGCTCACGAGCATCCACTGGCACGGCCAGCGCCTGCCCAACGGCATGGACGGCGTGACGGGGTTGAACCAGCCCGGCATTCCGCCTGGCAAGACCTATGTGTATGAGTTCGTGGCGCGTCGCCCCGGCACCTTCATGTACCACCCGCACGCCGACGAGATGGTGCAGATGGCGATGGGGATGATGGGCTTCTGGATCACGCACCCGAAGGCCAAACACCCGCTGATCGATGAGGTCGACCGCGACTTCTGCTTCCTGCTCAACGCCTACGACATCGATCCCGGCGCTGCCACGCCCAAGATCATGACGATGCTGGACTTCAACCTGTGGAGCTGGAACAGCCGAATCTTCCCCGGCATCGACCCGCTGGTGGTGCGACACATGGACAAGGTGCGCATCCGTGTCGGCAACCTGACGATGACGAACCACCCGATCCACCTGCACGGGCACGAGTTCCTGATCACCGGCACCGACGGTGGGCCGACCCCCAAGAGCACGCGCCAGTACGAGGTGACGGCCGACATCGCGGTTGGGCAGATGCGGCAGATGGACTTTCTGGCCGACGAGGAAGGCGACTGGGCCTTCCACTGTCACAAGAGCCACCACACGATGAACGCGATGGGCCACGATGTGCCGACCATGATCGGCGTGGACCACCGCGGCGTTGCGCGGCAGATCACCCAGCTGATCCCCGACTACATGGTGATGGGCGAGCGCGGCATGAAGGACATGACCGAGATGGAGATGCCACTGCCCGACAACACGGCCGCGATGATGACCGGCACCGGCCCCTTCGGCGCTGTCGGCATGGGAGGCATGTTCAGCGTTGTGAAGGTTCGCAAGGACCAAAAACGTGGAGACTTCAGCGATCCGGGCTGGTACCAGCATCCACCGGGCACGGTGGCCTACGAGTTCACTGGCGCCTTGCCAGACCCGGCGCGCTTTAAGGCCGACGCCAGCCCTGGGCCTGGTTCCATGCCATCCATGGCCAAACCCGCCCAGGACGTCGAAGTCAAGGTGCGCAAACCTGCGGGCGGCCACTCGGGCCACTGAGGACCTGCAGAACCCACATCACACCCGTCGCTACCCGAACTGCTGATCGCCGATACCCATGGAGAACCACATGAACGAACCGACCACAAGCCTGCTCACCCGCCGCATCGCCATCACGCGCATGGCGGCAGCCGCCACCGCCGCGACGTTGCCCCTGCTGGCCGCGCCCGTGCAGGCCCATACCGACAAGCCGCACGTCCCCAAGACGGGCCCGGTGCGCAAGGAACAGAAGGACTGGGGCATTGCCGGCGATGCCAGGAGTGTCAAGCGCAGCATCGAGGTCGGCATGGCCGACAACATGCGATTCACGCCTGCGCGCATCGCGGTGCGGCAAGGCGAGGCTGTGAAGTTCGTGGTCCGCAACACCGGCAAGGTGATGCACGAGTTCGTCATCGGCACGAAGGCCGAGAACGCCAGGCACGCTGAGATGATGGTGAAGTTCCCCGACATGGAACATGACGAGCCCTACATGGCGCATGTCCCGCCCGGCAAGACCGGCGAGATCGTCTGGACCTTCAACCGCGCCGGCGAGTTCGAGTTCGCCTGCCTGATCGCCGGCCACTACCAGGGTGGCATGGTGGGCACGATCATGGTCGCGCCGGCGGGCAAGGCGTGAACTCCATGAACAGGCGTCACGCACTGGTTTCGCTGCTCGGCGCGGTCGGACTGCTGGCGATGCCAGCGGTTCTGCAAGCGCAGGGCCAGGCGGTGCTGGTCGAGGTCTGGAAGAGCCCGACCTGCGGCTGCTGCAAGGACTGGATCATCCATCTCGAAGCCAACGGTTTCCGGGTCAAGGTCAACGATGTCGGTAACACCGCCGCCCGCGCTCGGTTCAAAGTCCCCATGAAGCTCGGCTCTTGCCACACGGCATGGGTGGGCCGTTATGCCATTGAGGGGCATGTACCCGCAGCCGACATCCGCCGGCTGCTCAAGGATCGCCCCGACGCGATCGGCCTGGCCGTCCCAGGCATGCCCCTCGGTTCCCCGGGGATGGACGGTCCTGCGTACGACAACCGGCAGGACCCCTACGACGTGCTGCTTATCGCCCACGATGGCAGCACCCGAATTTTCAACAGCTACTTCAAGCCCAAGGAACGCTCATGAATCACCAACACTTCTTCTTTCGCACTGCCGGCCTGGCTTGGGTCCTTTCTGCCGCGGCCATGTCGCCGGCCTGGGCTGCAAGCCACCAAGGCGCCCACGGTGCGCATGGCGATCATGGCAAGGCGACTGCGCAGGCCGCCGCTGGCGACATGACAGACGGTGAGGTGCGCAAGGTGGACTTGGAGGGCGGCAAGCTGACCCTCAAGCACGCCGACATCAAGAGCCTGGACATGCCGGCAATGACGATGGTATTCGTCGTCAAGGACAAGGCGATGCTCGACAAGGTGAAGGCCGGCGACAAGATCAAGTTCAAGGCCATCAACGACGGGGGCAAGTTCACCGTCACCGAAGTGCAGGTGGTGCAGTAGGTCGCCGTGGGCCCGCCCGCAATCGCGCTGGCCCTCGTCGTGGCGCTGGCCGCTGCCGGCCTGGCGTGGCACGAGTGCCTGCTGCTGGTAACTGCGGCGCTGGCGGCGCAGCAGCTCAATCTATTGTGCATGGAGCGCGCTGCTCCGCT
>MESD01000121.1:0-22463 GCA_001770815.1 Burkholderiales bacterium RIFCSPHIGHO2_12_FULL_69_20 | reverse complement strand
GCTTGCAGCTGCGGCCGGCTGGTGGCAAACAAGCCACGACCACTCCGTGCTCACGGTCGGACTGATCGCAGGGGTCGGTGCCGTCATCACCGCCATGCAGCTCCGCGTCGATCGATTCTTCGCGGAGGGCGGGCTTTGGCTGTTGTCGGTGCTCGGCGCGACGACGGGCATCCTTGTGGCAACGGGCGGTGACAGCGCCTGGACGTGCCTGGTGTCGGGTGCCGGCGTGGCGTACCTGGCATGGACGAGTTGGCATCTCGCCACCGCCGGTGCATCGTTCCTGCGAACCGATTGAAGACCTCCGCAACCATGGCCTCGAATGCAAGAACAGGAAGCACATCCGAACCTGCGGCGTGCTGGCGGCGGTGACGCTCTCCAGCACGGCCTTTGCCGCGACCCACATCGTGGACATCGCCTGGCCGCCAGACGACCGCTTCGCGCACAAGGCGCAGATCGAAGCGGGTAAATTCGTCGAGGTCTGCGGCAAGCTGGCGGTAGGGACTGGCGTGCGCTGGAGCTTCACGACCGGAGCGCCGGTGGACTTCAACATCCACGACTACGTTGGCAAGGAGGCCGTGTTCCCGTCCAAGCAGGCGCAAGTCGCACTTGTCCGAGACACGCTGAACGTCATCGTTGGGCAGGACTACTGCTGGATGTGGACGAACAAGGGCCGCGGTCCGGTGAGTTTGACGGTCGACCTGACACGCTGACCGCGATTTGCTGCAGCCGGCGTCGTCGATCAGATCGCCCGGCGACGCGCCCGTCCCGGCTGCAGACCGACAGTCCTGCCAAGTGCGTGATGCGCCGTTGCCGCTGGCGCAGCTCCCTCGTGGGCGAGCGTGTCGATGATGGGGCAGTCGGGTCGATCGTCACCGTGACAGCAGTGCACGAGATGCTCGAGCGTGGCCTTCATCGCATGCAATTCCTTGAGCTTGTCGTCGAGTTCCTCGATGTGCGCCTGCGCCAGCGCGCGCACCTGCCGGCTCGGCCGCTTGCGGTCTTGCCACAGGCCGAGCAAGGCTCGAATTTGTTCGATGGAAAAGCCCAGGTCGCGCGACTGACGGATGAAGCGCAGCGTGCTGACTTCCTTGGCCGTGTACTGCCGGTAGCCGGACTCCGTGCGCGCCGCCTCCGGGAAGAGCCCGACGCTCTCGTAGTGGCGGATCATCTTCGCCGACACCCCCGTGGCTTTTGCGGCTTCGCCAATGTTCATGCGCATCGCTGTTCTCCCAGGACGGCCCCGCCCCGGGGCAACTGCTTGGTGGACGTCACTGCACGTCCTTCGGCAACACCCCGCCACCGGCGCAGCGTCAAGGCGTTCAGCACCACGCTGACGCTGCTGAATGCCATAGCGGCACCGGCGATGACTGGGTTCAGCAGGCCGAACGCCGCCAGCGGTATGCCCAGCACGTTGTAGCCGAAGGCCCAGAAGAGCCCCTGCTTGATCTTCGAGTAGGTGCGGCGCGACACGTCCAGCGAGTCGGCCACCAGCCGCGGGTCGCCGCGCATCAGCGTGATGCCGGCGGTCTCGGTGGCCACGTCGGCGCCCCCCGCCATCGCATACGACACCGACGCGGCGGCCAGCGCCGGCCCGTCGTTCAGGCCGTCGCCTACAAAGGCGACCACCTCGCCAGCATCGCGCAGTTCCTTGACGATTGCTGCCTTGTCACCGGGCAGCACCTCGGCACGCAGCTCGGTGATGCCCAGCTCCTTTGCGACCGCCTCGGCTGCGCCGCGGTTGTCGCCGGTCAGCATCACGGTTCGGATGCCAAGTTGATGCAGCCGCGACACCGCCTCCGCCGCAGTTGCCTTGACCGTGTCACCGAAGGCCAGCAGTCCCAGCAATCGCCGCTGGCCCACATCGGACTGGACCAGCCACGACACGGTCCTGCCCTGCCGCTCCAGCCGTTGTGCATCGGCATGCAGGCCGCCTTCTTCGAGCCCCAGTTCGCGCAGCAGGCGCGTGCTGCCCAGGGCCAGCGTCTGGCCGCGCACGACAGCCTGCACGCCACGCCCCGGCAGGGCCTGGGCATCGTGCGCCTCTGGCACGGGCAGGCGCTCTTGCCGCACCTGGTCCATCACGGCTACGGCCAACGGATGGCTGCTCGACTTCTGAAGCGCCGCGGCCAGGCGCAGCACCTCGTCACGCGCCGAACCCTCCGCGGCCACGACGGCAGCGAGCGAAGGCTTGCCCTCGGTGAGCGTGCCGGTCTTGTCGAACGCGACCACGGTGACCGCGTGCGCGACCTCCAGCGCTTCGGCGTCCTTGATGAGGATGCCGTGGCGCGCCGCGACGCCGGTGCCGGCCATGATGGCCGTCGGCGTGGCCAGTCCGAGCGCACAAGGGCAGGCGATGACCAACACGGCCACCGCGTTGATGAGCGCCTGTTCCCAGTCGCCCGTGAAGCTGAACCAGCCCAGAAAGGTGGCCAGCGCGATGAGCAGCACCACGGGCACGAACACCGCGCTGACGCGGTCGACGATGCGCTGGATGGGCGCCTTCGCGGCCTGGGCCGATTCGACCATGCGGATGATGTGGGCCAGCGTGGTCTCTGCGCCGATGGCCGTCGTTTGGACCGTCAGCGCACCCTCGGCGTTGATGGCGCCCCCGGTCACCTTGTCGCCGACGCCCTTGGCCACCGGCAGGCTCTCGCCGGTGATGAGCGATTCGTCGATGTGGCTGCGGCCTTCGACGATGTCGCCGTCGACGGCCACGCGGTCGCCCGGGCGCACGATGACGAGGTCGCCGACCATCACCTGTTCTACCGGGACGTCCACCTCCACGTCGCCACGGCGCACCCGGGCGGTTGTCGGGCGCAGCGCATTGAGTGCGCGGATGGCATCAGCGGTCTGCCGCTTCGCGCGCTGTTCGAGCCACTTGCCCAGCAGCACCAGCGTGATGACCGCCGCGGAGGCCTCGAAGTACAGGTGCGGCATGCCATGGTCGGCATGCTTGAACAGCAGGTAGACCGACAGCCCGTAAGCCGCCGAGGTGCCCAGAGCCACCAGCAGGTCCATGTTGCCGGTCTTGGCGAGTACGGCCTTCCAGCCGGCACGGTAGAAGCGCCAGCCGAGCCAGAACTGCACCGGGGTCGCCAGCGCCAGCTGCAGCCAGCCGTCGAGCATCCAGTCGATGCCGAAGAGCTGCAGCAGCATCGGCATCACCAGAGGCAGCGTCAACGCGCCGCCCACGGCGACGGGCCACCAGGCCGGAAGCCGAGGCGGCGTTTGCGCCGTCGCATCCTGAACCTCCTTCGCGGCGTAGCCGGCTTTCTCGATGGCGGACTTCAGCGCTGCGACCGGCACCGTAGACAGCGCCTGGACGCTCGCCTTCTCGGTCGCGAGGTTGACCGTGGCGCCGGAAACGCCGGGCACCTTGAGCAGCGCCTTCTCGACGCGCGCCACGCACGAGGCGCAGGTCATGCCTTCGACCAGCAGCGTGGTTTCGGTCGTCGCGACGTCGTAGCCGGCCTTGCGCACGGCAGCGGCCAGCGTGTGTGCAGTCACTGCACGCTCGGCGCTCACGGTAGCCAATTCGGTCGCCAGGTTGATGCTGGCTTGCCTGACGCCGGGGACTGCATTGAGCGACTTCTCGACACGCATGACGCAGGAGGCACAGGTCATGCCAGTGACCTGCAGCTTGAATTCGGAAAGCGCGGAGGTGTTCATGGATGCCCCGGGAGTTGTTCGATGTTGCGCATCGTCAAGGTTCTAACGATGGCAAGGTCAACAACCAGCAGCGAATCTGCCTGCAGGCGTTGTGGATTCCCGGAAGGATCGCTTGACCTTCCAACAGTGAGAGAGTTCACAGTCGACGCATCAACAACCCACTGGAACAAACAATGATTGCTTTCGAAGTCAACGACATGACCTGCGGCCACTGCGTCAGCACCATCACCAAGGCGCTGAAAGCCGCCGACAAGGACGCCAAGGTTCAGATCGACCTGGCCACGCAACGTGTGCAGGTGGAGCCTGTGTCGGCGGACGTGGAGCAACTGGCGGAGGCCATCAAGGACGCTGGCTACACGCCGGTGTCGGTCGAGGCGGCGGTCCAGGAAGTTGCCGCAGTCGGGCGTGGGTCTTGTTGTGGGCACTGCAAGTAACGGCTGCGGGAGCAGTCGTCCGACCCATGTGTCGATGGCGGGACCATGTCACCCACCTGCTCCTACTCTTGGAACGCACACGGCGCGACACCATCTCGGGTCCATGTTCGACGGCGCACAGACCGCCGTTCGCTTCAGGCCTAAGTTGAAACGCACCACCTCTGCCTAGTAGACCTTGCGTCCAAGGGCATGCACACCGCACAAGGGCGTGTCGGGGTCCACCGCTTTTCTGAGGGGTTGCCATGAAGAATTTGCTGACCAAAGTTGCCGGGACCTTTCCCTTGGGGCTGAGCGGCCTGGCGTCTGCACAGGGCGGAACCATGATGAACGGTGGCATGGGTGGCGCTGGCTGGATGGGCGGCTACGGCGGCTACTGGGGACCTGTTCTGCTAGTCGTCGTGGTCGGCCTCGTGGCCTGGATCGTCGTGCGGGGACGCAAGTGAGACGGGCCTTTCCCGATGCCGCCTTTCGGTTCACACTTCGAGCCGAAGAGGTCGGCGCCATCGACATTCCGGGGGATTCAATGAATCCGCGCCAGGGCGCGGCAAAGTCTGCTCGCGATTCCTGGCACGCTAACCCACTGCTCTGATGCGGCCCCTGCACTTCACCCGCCGGCAGCTCCGACACACCGCCTGTGTCGCGATGTTCGCGTGGGTGTTTGCGTTGGTGTCCGGGGTTGCAAACGCCTGCCTGGTCCAGGCCGCCGAACCTAATGCAGCCGCCTTCTCCCTCCTTGCAGGCACACGAATAGGCGGATGCGATTCAGGCGTCGCGCCATGTGAGCACGATGCCGGGCCGGCCCACCACCACGCTGACAGCGAGCGCGGTGAACCAATCCAGCATGGCGGCAAGGCGGTCTGCCTCAAGTTCTGTGCCGACGAGTCTTCGGCCCCGGCCAAAAGCAAGGCTTCACAGGCCGACCTTCCGAGTCTGGTGCCTATGGCCGGCGCTCCGTGGTCGCCGGCCGTGCCGGTTGCAGCGGCCGCGCATTGGCGGCCCGTCGAGCGGCCGGCCTCGGTCGGTCCGCCGCTCTTCCTTCGCCTGCTTCGTCTGACGATCTAGCCTGAGATTCCAGGCTGTCGGGGCAATGCGCCGCCGGCGCCGTGCACCTTCGACAGCCAGGGCACGGCCGATGCCGCCATCCGGTGGCCGGCGATCAGGCCCCCCACTCCCAGACTTCCATTGGTCCGTCCCGGACCTTCACCCCATCAGGAGTTCACCATGAATGCAATCCGAACCTTTGCTGCGCTGTCCCTCGCTGCCCTTGCCACCGCCTGTGCCAGCCCCGGTGCCACGGATGCCGCCCCTGCGGCAGGCATGTCGCCCGGCATGTCCCATGGCGGCGCACCCATGACCATGGCCGCCATGGAACCCCGCATGAAGGCCATGAAGGACATGCACCAGAAGATGATGGCCGCCAGGAGCCCGGCGGAACGTCAGGCTCTGATGGTTGAGCACATGAAGGCCATGCAGGAAGGCATGGCGATGATGAAGGAGATGCACGGTGGCATGCAGGGCATGGGCGGCATGGCCGGCATGGATCACAGCAAAGGCATGCCCGCCGGCATGGCCCAGCGCCATCAGATGATGACGGAGCACATGGCCATGATGCAGATGATGATGGACATGATGATGCAGCGCATGCCGGCGTCGCCGGCCGCCCAGTGAGGACCGGCGTCTTGGGGTGGCGGTGTTTCAGTTGACCAGCAACCCGGCAGTCGCGGCTGTGGCGAAAGAAGTTCGCGCCCGACTCGAACGTGTGCCATCGGCGCTGACCACGGCAGGCTCTGCCTGAGGCGCGGACCGCTCAATGTCGTGAAGGTAACCGAAGGCCTAGGGGCAGCCATTCATGGCGGGGCTTGACATTCCAATGAGGGAAGGGTTCAAGCTCGTCATGCGCTGTCACTTCGCGCATGCGCTGGAAGGACACGAACATGGACCACACCGCACACAACGACAGTTCTGCGGCCCACTCCCAACGCCACGACCATGGCAACCTGCCTGGGCTGGCCGCAGAGCTGGCACCAGCGGCTGACGCCGCGGCCGCGGCCGCAGCCGGCACGGTCTACACCTGCCCGATGCATCCGGAGATCCGCCAGGACCGTCCCGGCAACTGCCCCAAGTGCGGCATGACGCTGGAGCCCGTGCTGCCCAGCCTGGACGACGAGTCCAACCCGGAATTGGTGGACTTCAGGCGCCGCTTCTGGTGGACGCTGCCGCTGACGGTGGTGGTGACGGTGCTGGCGATGATCGGCCATCAACTGGGCTGGATGGCCATGGCCACGCAGAGCTGGCTGGAACTGGTGCTGGCCGTGCCCATCGTGCTGTGGGCCGGCTGGCCGTTCTTCGTGCGGGGGGCGCAATCCGTCGTCAATCGCAGCCCCAACATGTGGACGCTGATCAGCCTGGGCACCGGCTCCGCCTTCGTCTACAGCGTGGTGGCCACCGTCACGCCGCAGGTGTTCCCGGACTCCTTTGTCTCGATGGGCCGTGTCGCCGTCTACTTCGAAGCCGCGGCGGTGATCATCTCGCTGACGCTGCTGGGCCAACTGCTGGAGTTGAAGGCGCGCTCGCAGACCTCGGCGGCCATCAAGTCGCTGCTGGGCCTGGCGCCCAAGACGGCACGCCGCATCGCGGCGGATGGATCCGAAGAGGACGTCCCGCTGGCCAACGTGCATGTCGGCGACATGCTGCGTGTGCGGCCCGGCGAAAAGGTGCCGGTCGACGGCGTGGTCGTCGAGGGCAGCAGCGCGCTCGACGAATCCATGCTCACCGGCGAACCCCTGCCGGTGAGCAAGCGCGTGGGCGACAAGCTGATCGGCGCCACGCTCAACACCAGCGGCGCGCTGGTGATGCAGTCAGAGCATGTGGGCTCGGCCACGGTGCTGTCGCAGATCGTGCAGATGGTGGCCATGGCGCAGCGCTCGCGCGCGCCGATGCAGCGCATGGCCGACGCGGTGGCCGGCTACTTCGTCTACGGCGTCGTGGCGGCGGCGCTGCTGACCTTCTTCGGTTGGGGTTTGTTCGGGCCCGAGCCGAGCTGGGTCTACGGACTGATCAATGCCGTGGCGGTGCTGATCATTGCCTGCCCCTGTGCACTGGGCTTGGCCACACCGATGTCCATCATGGTCGCCACCGGCCGCGGCGCCACGCATGGCGTGCTGTTCCGCGACGCGGCGGCGATCGAGAACCTGCGCAAGGTCGACACCCTCATCGTCGACAAGACCGGGACGCTGACCGAAGGGCGGCCCAGCTTCGAGAAGGCGATCGGCGCGAACGGTTTCGAAGCCAGCGAGGTTTTGCGCCTGGCGGCCAGCCTCGACCAGGGCAGCGAGCATCCACTGGCTGCAGCCATCGTGACGGCAGCGCGCGAGAAGAACTTCGTGCTCGACAAACCCGAGCAATTTGATTCCGCCTCCGGCATCGGCGTGCGCGGCGCCATCGCCGGCAAGGCCCTGGCGCTCGGCAATACCGCGCTGATGGCGCAACTCGGCGTCGACGTGGCACCGATGGCGGTCCAGGCCGAGGCACTGCGTGCCGAGGGGGCCAGCGTGATGCACCTGGCCGTCGACGAAAAACTCGCGGGCATCCTGGCGGTGTCCGATCCGGTGAAGGCGACCACGGCCGAAGCGCTGGCCACGCTGCGCAAAGCGGGCATCCGCGTCGTGATGGCCACCGGCGACGGCCTGACCACGGCGCGGGCCGTGGGGAAGCGCCTGGGCATCGACGAGGTACACGGCGAAGTCAAGCCTGCCGACAAGCTCAAGCTGGTCGAGAAGCTGCAGTCCGAAGGCCGTGTCGTCGCCATGGCCGGCGACGGCATCAACGACGCCCCGGCCCTGGCCCGCGCCGATGTCGGCATCGCCATGGGCACGGGCACCGACGTGGCGATGAACAGCGCGCAACTCACGCTCGTGAAGGGCGACCTGCGCGGCATCGCCACGGCCACCGCACTGTCGGTGGCCACCGTGGCCAACATGAGACAGAACCTGGCGTTCGCCTTCGTCTACAACGCGCTGGGCATTCCCCTGGCAGCCGGGTTGCTGTACCCGTTCACCGGCTGGCTGCTGTCGCCGATGATCGCGGCGCTGGCGATGAGCCTGAGCTCGGCGTCGGTGATCGGCAATGCGCTGCGCCTGCGCGGTGCTGCATTGAAGCAGGACTGACGGCAGGCACGGCGATGGACATCGTTGCGCACACGCTGTGGGCTGCTGCGGGCGCCACGGTGATCCATCGTCGGCGACCGCTGTCGAGGGGCGCTGTGCTGATCACGCTGGTGCTGGCAGCGTTGCCCGACGTGATCCATTTCCTGCCCATCGCAAGCTGGTGGCTCTTCGCCGACGGAACCTTTGCTGCGCTGCGGGCTTATGCCGTGGCGGTACCCGGACAGGAACCCGGTCTGCCGCCGCTGGTCGGGTTGTTGTCGCATCACCTGCATTGCGTGATGCACAGTGCGCCGATCGCCGGTCTCGTCACGTTGGCGTTGTGGGCGGTGCGTCGCACCCTCTGGATTCCGCTGCTGGGCTGGTGGTCGCACATCGTGATCGATGTGTTCACGCACTCGGCCGACTACTACCCGGTGCCCGTGCTGTACCCGTTCACGCAGCGCGGCTTCGATGGCATCGCATGGATCACGCCCTGGTTCATAGCGCTCAACTACACCGCCCTGGCGGCTGTGGCCATCTGGCTGCTGATGAGCAGGAAGCGGCCGGATCGCGGCTGAGCGCTCGCGCTGGGCGCCCGTTCCGAGGTGCTGCTCGGAACGGGCTTCTGTCGGCCCATCCCGCGTTTGCGGTCAAGTGGTGATGAACTGACCCATCATGCCGGCGTCCTCGTGTTCGAGGATGTGGCAGTGGAACATGAGCGGTACCGGAGAAGCCACAAAGGGCATCTCCACTGCGACGCTGACGGTCTGCATGGCATCCACGATGAAGGTATCCCGCAGGCCTTGCTCGTGACTGGCCGGCGTGTTGCCGTCACGCGAAAGCAATGACATCCGGACCCCATGCACATGCATCGGGTGGGCCATGCCGGTGGCGTTGACGAAGCGCCAGATTTCCACAGCGCCTGCCGGCACGGACAGGTCGATGCGCCCGATGTCGAATCGTCGACCGTTGATGGTGAAAGCGCTGCCCATCATCCCGCCATCGAGGCGGAAGTTCCGGACCGTGGCACCCGTACCGACCGAGACGGCCGGCGCGGGTGACAGCCGGATGGGTGGTGACGACATGGCGCCAGGCTGGCGGGGCAGGTCGACGCGCATCGTCAATGCCGTGACCTCGGTGTCCGGCCCTGCGCCCATACCCATGCCCATGCCCATGCCACCCCCGGCCGTGCTGGCCAGCAGCCGGGTCACCTGGCCGGCATTGGCGTTGCCGAAGTTGACCAGGACTTCGGCGCGTTCTCCAGGGGCCAGCGTCAGGCTGCTGCGGGCCACCGGGGCGGCGAACACGCCGCCTTCGTTGGCGATCTGCAGCATCGGCGTTGCATCGCTCAGTCGCAGCACCAGGATGCGCGCATTGCAGCCGTTCAGCAGTCGCAACCGGACCCATTGCCGAGGTGCCCGCCACGTCGGGCCGAACAGGCCGTTGACCAGAAGCCGATTGCCGGCGTATCCAACCAGCTGATCGTTGGTCGTGAGCGTGTAGTCGATCCTTCCGTCTGCCGTGAAGCGCTTGTCCTGCAGCACGAGCGCCAGGTCATCGACGCCCCAGGTGTCGGGCAACACCGTCGGCGCG
Organism: Burkholderiales bacterium RIFCSPHIGHO2_12_FULL_69_20; assembly: GCA_001770815.1. Classification (GTDB taxonomy): domain Bacteria; phylum Pseudomonadota; class Gammaproteobacteria; order Burkholderiales; family Burkholderiaceae_C; genus Pseudaquabacterium. Next base: position 12,622 of record MESD01000121.1, on the reverse strand, counting down.
ACGGTGCCGTCGTCGATGATCAGCAGGCCGGCCAGGCCGGACACCACCTGCCGTCCGGTGCTTCCGTGGGCATGAGGGTGGAACCAGCAGGTGGAGGCCGGGTTCGTCACCGTGAAACTTGCCTCCCAGGTGGCGCCAGGGGCAATGGGCTGGTGCGGGCCGCCGTCGACTTCAGGCGGGACGACCAGGCCATGCCAGTGTGCGGTCGTGATCTCGTCCAGGTCGTTGCGAACCCGAATCGTGGTTCGCTCGCCGGTGCGCAAGCGCAGTGCGGGGCCCAGCAGCGCGCCGTTGTAGCCCAGCGTGGGTGTGTTGACGCCGCTCAGGATCTGCGAAATGCCCCGCTGGACGGTCAATGCGAACTGCCGTCCACCGCTGCCATCCGCCACCCCGGTGTCCTGCTGAATGATGGGCAGGATGCGCTCTGAGGCGGCACCAGCGGATGGATCGACGAGAGGCGTGGTGACGCCCTGACCCATCATCGACGACGCGCTGCCACCCCCGCAGCCAGAGAGGTGCCCGAGCGACGCACCCGCTACGCCCAGCAGCAGCATGCGTCGGCGGTCGTCGATCCGCTTGCCTGCCATTGTCAGTGTTGCGTTCATGACCGCTCCAGAAGGGTTGATCGAAACTCTGTCTGATGACAGAGTCAGTCCATGGACTACTTGGGGTAGGTCGCAAAGACCCTGGATTGCCCTTCCGTGCCGATGAGCAGCACGTCATAGGGATCCTTGCGCCCAGGCGTGTCCATGCCCGGAGAGGCCGCCGGCATGCCCGGAGCGGCCAGGCCGAGGGCCTTTGGTTTCATGGCCAGAAGACGCTTCACCTCTGCAGCCGGGATGTGACCTTCCAGAACGTAACCGCCGATCGTTGACGTGTGGCAGCTCGCATAGCGCTCCGCAAGACCCAGCCGCTTGCGCGTCGCGGAAGTTTCCGTCACGGGCGTCACCTTGACCGCGAAGCCCGCGCCCTTCATGTGTTCGATCCAGGCACCACAACAGCCGCAGTAAGGGCTCTTGAACACCTCCAGCTCGGGCAGCTTCGTTGCGGAGAGTGCCGGCAGGGCGGCCATTGCCGCGAGCGCCGATGCACTCCATAGAAATCGACGTCGGATCATGTTGTATTCCTCAATGGATGGGCCAGCGCCGCCTTTGGCAGCGGCGCTGGCAAGAGTGCTACGGGTGTGGACTGGCCGTACCCGGAAGGTGCGCCAAGGTCACTTGGCCAGCTGCCGATGCTCGGCCGCCATGGCGTCGTAGCGCTTGGCGATGTCTTCGTAGCTCGCCGCCGATGCGTTGCAATGGGCGGCCCAGCTGCCTCCGCCGCCACTGCCGCGGCCGCCGGCCGGCCACGACGCGTAGCCCTTGCCCATCTTGCGGTGGTCCTCGGCCTTGCCGCGCGCGGCGGCCGCCTCCTTGACGTAGTAGCCGGCAAGCGCTTCGTGGTCGGCAGGTGTCCGTGCGGCTTCGATCTGTTGCTGCATTGCCGCGGACGGGCTCGTGATCAGTTCGGCGCAACCCGAAAGTGCGATGCCCAGAACCAGCAATTCACCCGCTGCACGCCGCGAAGGTCTGAATGAGGTCTTCATCGTATTTCTCCTTGTTCAATGGACTGAAGGTGACCTGCCGCCCGTATTGGGGTGGCGGCCGTGGAATGCGCACGCGCCACCGATGGCACGGAGGTGCTGCGCAGATTGCGTTGGAGTTGCCACTGTTTGACCAACGCGTACAGCGCCGGGATCACGTCGAGTGTGAGCACGGACGACGGGATCAATTCGCCGACCATGGGCGCTGCAATGCGACTCATCACCTCCGCGCCGGTGCCGGTGCCCCACATGATCGGCGACAGGCCGGCCATGATGGCCACGACGGTAGTCATCTTGGGGCGCACGCGCTCGACGGCGCCTTCGATGACTGCGGCGCACGGATCGGCTGGTCCTGGATGGCGATCTTCAGCTTCTCGACGGCGCGCTCCATGTTTCATCGCACTGCCACCGCCACCACCACCGCAGCGAGTCAGGGGCGCCGCTGCGACACCAGCAAGCCCGCAGCGCAGCCGGTGCCAGCGCAGATCCATCGCATCGGCTTTGCGGTCAACGCACATGTTCATCGCGTACTCCATGGCTGCCACGGCTCACGCCGTGGCGAAGAGGTTCCTGATCTCGGCAACGCGGGATAGTGCAGCGCGCTCGCCGGCCTCGATCAGCCAGTCCCGACTACCGAGACCAAGCTGCGTGGTGGTGCGGATCTCGGGCGTGATCACCAGGTCGGCCTGCTGACGCTCGGCCAACACATGGCGCCACCCGGAAACGATCAGGGACTGGAACAGCATCGAAATCGGGCTCGTGATCTCGCTGTGGTGAGGTGGATAAACGACGTCGAACGCCAGCACCCGGCGGGCACCAAGTGCGCGTGCCGTCGAAACTGGCAAGGGGCTCACGATCTGCCCGTCACCGAGCAGGCGCTCGCGTACGCGGACCGGGGCGTAGATGCCCGGCACCGCACAGGAGGCACGAACCGCACGTGCGGCGTCGCCATGCGTCAGCGGAACGATGTCGCCGTTGTTCATGTCCGCCGCTACGGCGGCGAAAGGCACTGCGAAACGCTCGATTGGCTGCCGAATATGAGCGCGCAGGAACCGCTCGAGCCGATGGCCCGGCACTGGGCCGAGCCCGAAGCCGTTGAACAGTGCCTGGATCGGTTCGAAGTCGAGCACCACCGACCAGTCCAACTGCTCGGCGAGTGCCTCCATCTGTCTGACCTTCATTCCCGACGCGGACATTGCGCCGACGATCGCACCTGCGCTGGTGCCGACGATCAGATCGGGGCGCAAACCCTCGCGCTCCAGCACGCGCAGCATGCCCAAGTGGGCGAAGCCGCGCGCCGAACCGCCAGATAGCACGAGCGCCACCGGTCGCGCAACATTGGGCGGCGGCGGTACGAAGGCCGGGTCGTCGAACTCCAACACCGGGCCGGCTGGCCCATTGCGCACGAGTACGGCGCAGCCCGACAGCGAAGCCGCCACGGCGCCGCCGCCCAGCACCGCGGCGAGTCCGCGCCGCCTGCGATCGACCTGCTCGGGCAAGGCCGCGTTCATCGTTCGTACCTGGTCAGGACTGCGCCGGTCCGGCGCACTCGCGGTGTGCGGCAGCCATGGCTTGGTACCGGGCCGCGAGTGGCTCCTGGGTAGGGGCGATCGCGCTGCAATGACTGGACATCGATTTCCCGATGCATCCAACTGCGCCTTGGTAGCTGAGGGCCATCCAGATGTGAACCATAGCCACTGTGCGCGCGTCGGCGGCTTCCTTCGTAAGGTGTGCTGCGCACGATTCGTGAACTGCTCGTGTTCGCGCCGACTCGATGTGCTGATGCAGGTCGGCAGAATGGCTTGGCGAGGCTTCTACACAGCCTGCCGATGCCAGACCTGCCTGCACGACCGTCGCCAGACGGCGTATCGACCGCATGCTCGCACTTATTTCGATACCCCTCGATCGATCGATCGGACCATTCAACCTGCATCGCCCCTCGGGGCGCCCACAAGGTTCGAAAAAGCACCGCTGTCATAGCAGGTGCTCAGGGATGAGGGTACGAAGGACAGAGCGCCACAGCCGCAGCCAGGCGTCCGTCATCGGCTCGGTGTCGTGGCGCACAAACGAACCTTGTTCGGACGACAGCCAGGCGAGCGAGGCGCTCCCCGCAGCGTTGTTTGTGCGTTCGACGCGAAACGAGTGGTGCAGTTCAGTGCCTTCCTCGAAATGCGCGGCCAATTCGGCAGCGAGTTCGCGGCTCTCGATCAGCAGCCACGACTCGGTGTTGTGCAGGCGCGAGCGCGGGTCCTGGTTGAACGAGCCGATAACGACACGCGCGCGGTCCTGCACGACGAGCTTGGTGTGCAGGCTGGCCGGCGATGCGTGGCCCCAGCGGTGGCGCCAGCGGTGCTGCAGCCCGTTCTGCGGCTTGAACTCGTGGAGTTCGACGCCGGCGCTCAGCAATTCGGATCTGCGCCCCGCATAGCCGGCGTGCGCGACAACGGAATCGGTGGAGGCAAGCGAGTTGGTCAGAACTGCCACGCGCACGCCGCCCCGACTCATCTGCGTGAGATGGGCGATGCCGTGGGCGTCCGGTATGAAATAGGGCGAGGCGATCAGCAGCTCCGACACCGTTCGCGAGCCGGCGGGGTCGTCGCCGACGTAGCCATGTTCGACCCCCGAGGGAATTCCCGTCTTCTCGCCTTCGGGCATGTCAGCAAGGAAGCGCGCCGACGCCCACGCGAGCGGCAGTCTGCCCGCGCGCAGCGCCTCACGAAGCTCGGTCTCGGCCAGCCAGCGGCATGGGATGTTCGATTGGCAATCACCAACCAGTGCGTGCAGCTCGCGGCGCACGCGTTCGCGGTCGGCAGGCTCAGGCATTGGCGAGAAGCGCCCGACGGGTATCGCGCGATCACTGTTCCAGTAGCGGTCGAACGCCTCCGACATCGCACGAACGGCCGGCCCGATGACGAGCAGGTCGATGTCGGTGAAGCCTTCGCTTTCGCTCAAGTCGAAGTACTCGTCGCCGATGTTGCGGCTGCCGAAAACCGCTGCCGAGTTGTCGGCGATCCAGGCCTTGTTGTGCATGCGCACGTTCAGACGCGCAGCATCGAAGGCGAGCTCCGGGAGGCGTGCGAGGCCGGAGCTGCCGATCGCGCGGAAGGGGTTGAACAGGCGCACCTCGATGTTCGGGTGCGCGGCGACAGCACGCGCTCCGAACTTGCGCGCGCTTGCGAACAGGTCGTCCAGCAGCACGCGCACGCGGACGCCGCGTTCGGCTGCAATCAGCAAGCGGGACAGAAGCAGTTCGGAACTGGAGTCGTCACCCACGCTGTAGTACTGCAGATCCAGGGTGCGCTCTGCCAGCTCCGTCAGGGCGCCACGGGCGACAAGCGCTTCATGCCCTGTGGCAATCACCTTGAATCCCGACTGCCCGTTACGCACCGCTGCGTAGCGGGCGAAAGCGCGGCTCAGCGTGGTCGCGCCCGTATCGGCGATGCTCAACGATGGCGGGCGTTGATGGCCAGGCTCCAGCGACGCACAACCGCCCAGCATCACGGCCAAGGCGGCCAACGCCCAGACCATCGGATTCACATATCCGCGATGCCGAGAGAGGGCTAGGCTCGTCATGCGCTGGCCACCGCTTTGACCACCGCGGCCGCAGGCGCAGCCGACGCACGCCGCAGCTGCCACTGCTTGACCAGCGCGTATAGCGCCGGAATCACGCCGAGCGTCAACACGGTCGACGAGATCATGCCGCCGACCATCGGTGCGGCGATGCGGCTCATCACCTCCGAGCCGGTGCCGGTTCCCCACATGATAGGCAACAGGCCGGCCATGATGGCCACCACCGTCATCATCTTGGGTCGCACACGTTCGACGGCACCTTCCATGACTGCGGCGTACAGATCGGCGGGTCCGGGATGGCGGCCTTCCTGGCGGCACCGTTCCTGCGCATCCTGCCAGGCGTGGTCGAGGTAGATCAGCATCACGACGCCGGTCTCGGCGGCCACACCGGCCAGTGCGATGAAGCCCACCGCCACGGCCACCGACAGGTTGTAGTCGAGCCACCACATCAGCCACACGCCACCCACCAGCGCGAAGGGCACCGACAACATGACGATCAGCGTTTCGGTCATGCGCCGGAAGTTCAGGTAGAGCAAAAGGAAGATGGTCAGCAAGGTCACCGGAATGACGACCTTCATCTTCTCGACGGCGCGCTCCATGTACTCGAACTGGCCACTCCAGGTGATGTAGTAGCCGGCCGGGAACTTCACTTGCTCGGCGACGGCCTTGCGCGCATCGGCGACATACGAGCCGATGTCGCGACCGCGGATGTCGACGAAGATGTACGCAGACAGCAGGGCGTTTTCGGTTCGGATGCCGGGTGTGCCGCGCGCGACGACCACCTTGGCCACCTGGCCCAGCGGCACCATAGCCCCGCCCATGATCGGCACCAGCACTTCGCGCTCGATCTGCTGCGGGTTGGTGCGCAACTCCCGCGGATAGCGCACGGTGACGCCGAAGCGCTCGCGGCCTTCCACGGTGGTGGTGACCATCTCGCCGCCCAGGGCGGTGCCGATCACATCGAGCAGTTCACCCACCGTCAAGCCGTAGCGGGCGAGCGCCACGCGGTCGGGCTCGATGTTCAGATAGCTGCCGCCCGTCAGGCGCTCGGCGAAGGCCGAGGTGGTGCCGGGAACCGTCTTGACCACGGCCTCGATCTGCTTGGCGAGCTTTTCCATCTCGCCCAGGTCCTTGCCGAAGACCTTGATGCCGATTGGCGTGCGGATGCCGGTGGACAGCATGTCGATGCGCGCCTTGATCGGCATCGTCCAGGCGTTGGACACCCCGGGGAACTGCAGCGCCTTGTCCATCTCGGCGATCAGCTTGTCGGTGGTCATGCCGGCCCGCCACTGCTCCTGGGGTTGCAGGTTGATGACGGTCTCGAACATCTCGGTCGGGGCCGGGTCGGTGGCCGTGTTCGCCCGGCCGGCCTTGCCGTACACCGAGGCCACTTCCGGGAAGCTCTTGATGATCTTGTCCTGCGTCTGCAGCACCTCGGCGGCCTTGGTGATGGACATGCCCGGCAGGGAGGCCGGCATGTACAGCAGCGTGCCCTCGTTGAGGGTCGGCATGAATTCGCTGCCGAGCCTGGACGCCGGGTAGTAAGACAGCCCCATGGCGATCAGTGCCAGCGCGATGGTCAGCTTCTTCCAGCGCATGACGGCTTCGATGATCGGGCGGTAGACCCAGATCAGGAAGCGGTTCACCGGGTTCTTCGCCTCCGGCATGATCTTGCCGCGGATGAACAGCAGCATCAGCACCGGCACCAGCGTCACCGACAGCAGCGCCGAGCCGGCCATCGCGAAGGTCTTGGTGTAGGCCAGCGGCGAAAACAGCCGGCCTTCCTGTGATTCGAGCGTGAAGACCGGCAGGAACGACACGGTGATGATCAGCAACGAGAAGAACAGGGCCGGACCCACCTCCTGGCAGGCGGCGATCATCGCGTCGGCCCGGTCACGCAGGCTGTGGACGGGCCTCAGGCGGTCCAGTCGCTCCAGGTGCTTGTGGGCGTTCTCGATCATCACGATGGCTGCGTCCACCATGGCGCCGATCGCGATCGCGATGCCGCCCAGGCTCATCAGGTTGGAGTTCATCCCCAGCATCCGCATCGCGATGATCGAGATCAGCACGCCCACCGGCAGCATCAGGATCGCCACCAGCGCCGAGCGCACGTGCATCAGGAACACGACACAGACCACGGCCACGATGACGCTCTCCTCCAACAGCGTCCAGGACAGGTTCTTGATCGCACGGTGGATCAGGTCCGACCGGTCGTAGACCGCCTGGATCGTCACGCCCTCTGGCAGGCCTGCCGAGATCTCGGTCACCTTGGCCTTGAGGTTGTGGATCACTTCCAGCGCGTTCTGGCCGAAACGCGACATCGCGATGCCCGAGACCACCTCGCCCTCGCCGTTCAGTTCGGACAGGCCACGCCGCTCGTCGGGCGCCATCTCCACACGGGCGATGTCCCTGATCAACACCGGCGTGCCGCCCTCGCTCTTGACCACCAGCATCTCGATGTCGGCCTTGCCGCGCAGGTAGCCCTTGCCGCGCACCATGTACTCGGTTTCGGCCATCTCCACCACGCGCCCGCCGACGTCGCGGTTGGAATCGCGGATGACCTGCGACACCTTCATCAGCGGAATGCCGAAGCTGCGCAGCTTAAGCGGGTCGACGGTGACCTGATAGGTCTGCACGAAGCCGCCCAACGAGGCCACTTCGGCAACACCCGGCGCCTTGGTGAGCTGATAGCGCACGTACCAGTCCTGGATGGTGCGCAACTCGGCCAGCGTCTTGTCCTTGGCCAGCAGCACGTACTGGTAGACCCAGCCGACGCCGGTGGCATCCGGCCCGAGCGAGGGCGACACGCCCTTGGGCAGGCGGCTGGAGGCGAAGTTCAGGTACTCCAGCACCCGACTGCGGGCCCAGTAGATGTCGGTGCCGTCCTCGAAGATGACATACACGAACGAGGCACCGAAGAACGAGAAGCCGCGCACCACCTTCGACTTCGGCACCGCCAACATCGCCGTGGTCAGTGGGTAGGTCACCTGGTCTTCGACGACCTGTGGCGCCTGGCCCGGGTACTCGGTGTAGACGATCACCTGGACGTCCGACAGGTCGGGCAGGGCGTCGAGCGGTGTCTTCATCACGGCAATCACACCGCCGATGACGACGAACAGGGTGGCGAGCAGGACGAGGAACGGATTGCGTCCCGACCACTGGATGATCTTGGCCAGCATGGCGTCCTCTGCTCAATGGCCGCTGTGCGAGCCGGCGGCTGCAGAAGCTGCCGGCGCTGCCTTGGGTGCTGGTGGCGTGCTTCCGATGCCCGGCGCGGCCGCGATGGCGGTCACGACGTATTCACCGGGCTGTCGCTCCACGAACTCGAAGCTCACCGCCTGACCGGGCAGCAGGCCCTTCAGCAGCGCCGTGTTCGCGGCCTTGAACTTCATGGTCATGGCTGGCCACTTCAGGGTGGCGACGGGGCCATGGCTGAGGCTCAGAGTGCCAGTCTTCGGGTCGAAGCTGTCGACGGTGCCTGTGGCCTTGTGCCCGACTTTGGCCGGTGCCGGCGCCGTTGCCGGCCAAGTGGGTGCAATGGGGGCCGATGGCGTCGCGCCCGATGCCGCAGGTTCAGACCCCTTCGGTGCATTTCCGTACCCCGAGTGCCCACTGAGGCCTCCGACGGCTGCCTTCAGGTTGCTCTCGGCGTCGATCAGGAAGTTGGCGGCCACGACGACCTGCTCGCCGTCACTCACGCCCTTGATGACTTCGACGAAGTTTTCGCCGCGCCCGCCCAGTTCGACCTCTCGAGGCTCGAACCTCCCTTCGCCGACCTGCACCAGCACAAGGCGCCGGGTGCCGGTGTCGATGACCGCAGAGTCCGGCACCGTCAGCACCGGTGTCCTGCCACCCACGGCCAGCTCGACCTGCGCGAACATCGCCGGCTTGAGCCTCTGGCCCGGGTTGGCCAGCTCGACACGCACAGGCACGCTGCGAGTGTCGGCCTTCAGCGTGGGGTACACATAAGTGATGCGTCCGCGGAACACCTCGTTCGGGTAGGCCGTGACGGTGACCTTGGCGTTGGCGCCGGTCCTGACGCTGCCGATGTCCTGCTCGGACAGGTCTGCGATGACCCAGACCGACGACAGGTCGGTCACCTGGTAGAGCATTTCGCCGGGCATAAAACGCATGCCCTGCAGCGCCTTCTTCTCGGTCACCACGCCCGACACCGGCGACGGAAAGCTGATGCTGCGCTGCACCTGCCCCGAATTGATCAGCGCCGTGACTTGCGCTGACGAAAGGTCCCAGTTTCGCAGGCGCGTCAGACTCGATTCGGCAAGCTGTTGCATGCCGCTTTGTGCATCGGCACCGGCGTCCTTCATCGCCTGGGTGCCCTGCATCGCGATCGCGTATTCCCGTTGTGCCGACACCAACTCGGGGCTGTAGGCCTCGAACAAGGGCTGGCCCTTGGTGACGGGCTGGCCGGTGACGTTGACATGCAGGCGCTCGACATAACCCTCGAACTTGGGCGCAATGACGTAGACCCGCCGTTCGTCGGGCTCCACGCGCCCCGAGGCGCGCACCGTGCGGCCGAGCGAGCGCATTTGGGCGGCCTCGGTGCGCACGCCCAGCTTCTGAATCTTTTCGGTGCTGATGCGCACCTGGTTCGGTGACGCCGCAGCGCCGGCCGGACCGGCAGAGCCGGACTCGTCCTCGCCCTCATAGACGGCGATGTAGTCCATGCCCATCGGGTCCTTCTTGGGCGTCGGCGAGGTGTCCGCCAGGCCCATCGGGTTGCGGTAGTACAGCAGCTTGCGCGGCTTCGGTGAATCGGCGGTCGCCGAAGCGCCGTTGGCACCATCCGGCGCCGCGGCCGGTGCGCGGGTGCCGAGCCAGTAGCTGCCGGCGCCGACGGCGCTCAGCACGACGACCGCCAGTGCGACGTGGATGGCTTTCACAGGTCTTCTCCCAGAATGCGTTCGATGTCGGCCAGGCGCATCTGGGCCTCGACCTGTGTCTTGAGCAACGCCTGCCGGGACTTGCGGATCTGGCGCTGGGCTTCCAGCAGCATGGCGAACTCTGCCTTGCCGCTCTCGTAGGCGGCAAGTGCAGACTGCAGGCCGAGTTCAGACTGCGGCAGCAACTGGGTCTTTGTGAGAGCTTCCGTGCGGCGGGCAACCTCCAGCCCGGCCAGGCTGCCGGCGAGCTCGCCCAGCAGTTGGTGGGACAGTGCATCGGTCCGGGCGCGTGCGGCCTGGATCATGGCTTCGGCTTCTCGCTCCTGGCTGCGCCGCGATTCCCGTTGCAGCGGGATGTTCATCTCGAACATCAGGCCCCAGGTGGTGATGCGCGAGCCCACCTGAGAGGGCGAGACACCAACCAGCAGGTCCGGGTAGCGGTTGGCCTGCACCAGGTCGCGACTCTTCTGCGCCATGGCCAGCCGCGCCAGTTCGGCCGCGATTTGCGGGTTGCGCTCGCGCGCGCGCTCGGCGAGCGACGTGGCATCGGCTGTGGTGAGTGGTGGCAACGGCTTCAACCCGTCGGGTTCGGCGAGGGGTGCAGCACCGTCGCGTGCGAGCAGGCCGTTGAGCCGAGCCTTCAGTTGCTGCTTCTCGCCTTCCAGCGCAATGAGTTCGGCGCGCATCGCCGTCTGCTCCAGCTGCGCCCTGATCGCGTCCGACTGCCCGGCCAGGCCGCCGGCGTAGCGCGCTTGCGCCACTTGTTCCAGCCGCGCCATCAGGCCCAGCACTTCCTTGGCGAGGCGCTCATTGCCGGCTGCTGCGAAGTACGCCGCATACGTGGCCTTGATGCGCGATGCCAGCTCTGCCCAGGTCGCATCGGTCCTGGCCGCGGCCTGCCTGGCGTCGGCCGCCGCGACATCACGCCGCAGGTCGCGTTTGCCCCACAGGGGAAGCGACTGCATCAGCGTGTACTTGGTTTCGCCGATCTTCGAGGGCAGCAGGTTGGGCGAGGCGTCGCTGCCGAAGTTGTTGATGTTCATCAGCTCGACCCGCAAGACCGGGTCGGGCAGTGCACCGGCCGGCCCGATGCGCTGCTCGGCTGCATCGGCTTCCAGACGCACTGCGTTGAATTCGGGGTTCTGTGCTCGCGCATGGGCCAGCAGACCTTGTAGGCTTGCCCCAAGCGCTGGCTCTTGTGCTCGCGCGGGGATGTGCACCAGGGCGGCGACGAGCGCGGCACAAAGCAGCGCCAGCGTTCTGCTGCAACGTCGCGCCCGTGGCCAGTCGCCGTTTCGGGTATCAACCTTGTTCAGGTTGCGTTGTGTCGGAGGCGGCTTCATCGATCGGTTCCTTGCTCTTTGGCTGATGGACACGCTGTTGCACTGCCGTTCCTGTGGCACCTGCCAGTCGGCTCGGTCCTCTGCGCCGATTTGGGGACGGATGCAGCCGATGTGCCGGCACGCCAGCGGGCGGCACGGAATCGGTGTATTCGGGAGGAGAGGGGGCCGCGATGCCTGCCATCGAACGATGGCGGCACGGACTCGGCAAAGGTGCACTGGTCAGAGCGGCCGGGAGGCCGTCTGCCAGCGTCAGGCGCTATAGCGCCAAGCGCAGGAACGCGATGGGAATCGGCGGAGCCGCAACGTCAATTCGACGCAGCGGCTGCTGGCGAATTGGCACGAACGCGGGAACAGGCAGAAACGTTGGCAACGCTGGCGGTGCCAGTGCCTGGGCCTGCCCGTCGTCCAGGGCGGACTTCAAGGGCGGAATCGAGATGCTCGCCTTGTCGCAGAAATCCAGGCAGTTCGCCGTCCCTGATGACTCGTCGCCACCGGGGACCTGGTTCCCTGCCAGGGAGGTGGTCGAAGAATTGATCACATCGCCGTGATGCGGCGAAGGTGCTTGGTCCTCGAACTGCGCTGTGTGTTCAGCTGGCGCGTTCAGCGCGGGGATCAGGCATGCATTCGCAACGCCGGCCACCACACCGAACAACCACAGGAACAGCACACGGGCTGCCCAGCGGCGTAGGGGTTGGCGATGACGGATCATGACTATCGTTTGGTTCAGACGGTACAGACTTGCGTTGTCGACTATGTAAGCTGACCCCTCACGGACGCTTGATCTGCATCAACGTGATGGGCGAATTCTCCATTGGCCGGGATGGATGCCCAACAGGGTGTCAGTGCTTTAGGCTGCTGAATACAGCGACGCGGCGACGCTCTCCGGCTTGATCGGCAAGATGCAACGATCGCATCCAGCAGTCGCGACCTCTGGCGGAGCTCGTCGGTGATCGCGGCGAAGGGCAGCAGGTTAGGCTCACCGTGCCCGGTCCGCTTCGACCATAGGCAAGCGACCAGCCTGTCCTGCGTCGGCCGCAGACGGAACTCGAGCATCAGATTCTCGGCTGCTTCGCCGTGCGTGAGCTCGCTTGGCCGCAGCGGCTTTTCTGCCCACGAATGACCGCTCCCTCTTTGGACCGGCGACTGCTAAGGGTCGATGGACCAAACCGCTGACGCGGTGGTGGTGCGCGGCCGATCGGACCTCGTAGACGCAGGGGGTTGTG
>MESD01000120.1 GCA_001770815.1 Burkholderiales bacterium RIFCSPHIGHO2_12_FULL_69_20 | reverse complement strand
TGCCTCCTCGGCGCCACCGGCTCGGTGGGCGGCAGCACGCTGGACGTGATGGCGCTGCACCCCGATCGCTACGAGGTGTTGGCGCTCACCGCCTTGCGCCGGGTGCCCGAGCTGGCCGCGCTGTGCCTGCGCTGGCGGCCGCGCTTCGCGGCGGTGGGCACGGCGGCGCAAGCCGCCGACCTGCGCTCGCGGCTGCTGGCTGCAGAGGTTCGCACCGAGGTGCTGCACGGCCCGCAAGCCCTGTGCGAGCTGGCCGGCCATCCCGAGGTGGACAGCGTGATGGCCGCCATCGTCGGCGCCGCCGGCCTGCCCGCCTGCATGGCCGCGGCGCGTGCCGGCAAGCGCCTGATGCTGGCCAACAAGGAGGCGCTGGTGGTCGGCGGGCGGCTGTTCATGCAGGCCGTGCGTGAAGGCGGCGCGCGGCTGCTGCCGATCGACAGCGAACATTCGGCGATCTTCCAGTGCCTGCCGGAAGACCCGGCAACCTGGGCCGAGCGCATCGACCACATCGTGCTCACCGCCTCGGGTGGTCCGTTTCGCAGCCGAGACCCGGCCAGCCTGCACACCGTCACGCCCGACGAGGCCTGCGCCCATCCCAATTGGGTGATGGGCCGCAAGATCTCGGTCGACTCGGCGACGATGATGAACAAGGCGCTCGAGGTGATCGAGGCGCGCTGGCTGTTCGACCTGCAACCCGCGCAGATCCGCGTCGTGCTGCACCCGCAGAGCATCATCCATTCGATGGTGGTGTGCCGCGACCACAGCGTGCTGGCGCAACTGGGCACGCCCGACATGAAGGTGCCGATCAGCGTGGGCCTGGCCTGGCCCGACCGGGTGGCGTCGGGCGCCGACATGCTGGATTTCCTCGGCACCCAGCCGCTGACCTTCGAGCCGGCCGACGAGTTGCGCTTTCCGGGGCTGGGCCTGGCCTACGACGCCCTGCGCGGCCCCGAGGGTTGCACCACGGTGCTCAATGCCGCCAATGAGGTGGCGGTGGCCGCCTTCCTGGCGCAGCGGGTGCGCTTCACCGACATCCACCGCATCAACGCGGCCACCGTGGCGGCGCTGCTGCCCGGGCCGGCCGACGCGGCGTCCATCGACGACTTGCTGGCGCTCGATCAACGGGCCCGCGCCAGCGCCGAGGCCTTCGCACTGGGATTGGCCCGATGATCACCGCACTCGCCTTCCTGCTGACCCTGGCGATCCTGATCGTCGTGCACGAGTACGGCCACTACCGCGTGGCGGTGGCCTGCGGCGTCAAGGTGCTGCGTTTTTCGGTCGGCTTCGGCAAGGTGGTGTGGCGGCACCAGAAGTCGCCCGCGCACACCGAGTTCGTGCTGTCGGCGCTGCCGCTGGGCGGCTATGTGCGCATGCTCGACGAGCGTGAAGGGCCGGTGGGGCCGCAGGAGCTGTCACAGGCCTTCAACCGCAAGCCGCTGCGCCATCGGGCGGCCATCGTTGCGGCCGGGCCGCTGGCCAACCTGCTGCTGGCCGTGCTGCTGTACGCCAGTTCGCACTGGCTCGGCGTCGACGAGCCCAAGGCCGTGCTGGGCTCACCGGTGGCCGGCAGCCTGGCCGAGCGTGCCGGCCTGCGCGCGGGCGACTGGGTGCAGGCCTGGCAGGACGATGACGGGCAGTGGACCGATGTGCGTTCGCTCAACGACCTGCGCTGGCACCTGACCCAGCACCTGATGGCAGGCCGGCCGTTGCCCTTGCAGGTCAGCGATGCTGACGGGCGTGGCAATCGCCAGGTGCGGCTGGCGCTGGACGAACTGGGCACCCAGCAGATGGATGCCGAACTGATGAAGCGCATCGGCCTGGGCGCGGCCTACAGCGAGCCGGTGATGGGCGAGGTCAAGGCCGGCGGCCCGGCCGCGGCCGCCGGCCTGCGCCAGGGCGACCGCGTGCTGCGTGTCGACGGCCAGCCGGTGGCCGATGCGCAAGCGCTGCGCGAGCGCATCCGTGCCGTGGTGCACGACGGCCAGTCGCGGGCGATGGCCTGGCGGGTGCAGCGTGCCGGCCAGGAGGTCGAGTTGGCGGTCACGCCGCGCATCGTGCGCGACGGCGAGCGCAGCATCGGCCGGGTGGATGCCTTCATCGGCGCGCCGCCGGCGATGGTGACGGTGCAGCTGGGCCCGATCGAAGGCCTGCAGCAAGGCGCACTGCGCACCTGGGAGGTGTCGTCGCTGACGGTGCGCATGATCGGCCGCATGCTGATCGGCGAGGCCTCGCTGCGCAACCTCAGCGGGCCGCTGACCATCGCCGACGTGGCCGGCCAGTCGGCCCAGCAGGGCCTGGCCTACTACCTGGGCTTCCTGGCCCTGGTCAGCGTGAGCCTGGGGGTGCTGAACCTGCTGCCCCTGCCCATGCTCGATGGGGGCCATTTGATGTATTACATTTTCGAGGGCCTGACCGGCCGACCGGTCTCCGACCAATGGCTGGCGCGCTTGCAGCGCGGTGGCGTCGCAGTCTTGCTGCTGATGATGTCCGTGGCCCTCTTCAACGATGTTGCCCGCCTGCTGGGCCTGCACTGAACGAGTCTGATGCTCCCCTTTCCCGACAACCGCCTGTTTCGCCCGGCCACGGCCCTGGTGGCCATCGTCACCGCGCTGGCCGCCCCTGCTGCCCGTGCCATCGAGCCCTTCGAGCTGCAGGACATCCGCGTCGAAGGCCTGCAGCGCACCGACCCCGGCACCGTGTTTGCCGCCTTGCCGTTCCGGGTGGGCGACGCCTACACCGACGAGAAGGCCGCCGCTGCGCTGCGCGCGCTGTTCGCCACCGGCCTGTTCAAGGACGTGCGCATCGAGATCGACGGCCGTATCGCGGTGCTGATCGTCGAAGAGCGCCCGGTCATCGAGACCGTCACCTTCGTCGGCCTGAAAGAGTTCGACAAGGACATCCTGATCAAGTCGCTGAAGGACTCGGGCATCGGTGAAGGGCTGCCCTTCGACCGCGCGCTGGTCGACCGCGCCGAGCAGGAGATCAAGCGCCAGTACCTGTCGCGCAGCCTCTACGGCGCCGAGGTGGTGACCACCATCACCCCCACCGAGCGCAACCGCGTCAACGTCAGCTTCACCATGACCGAGGGTGATGCGGCCAAGATCCGCGAGATCCGCATCATCGGCGCCAAGGTGTTCCCCGAGAGCACGCTGACCGGGCTGATGGACCTGACCACCTCGGGCTGGCTGACCTGGTACACCAAGAACGACCGTTACTCGCGCGCCAAGCTCAACGCCGACCTCGACACCCTGCGCGCCTACTACCTCAACCGCGGCTACCTCGAGTTCAGCATCGAATCGACCCAGGTCACGATCTCGCCCGACAAGCAGGACATCAGCCTGATCGTCACGATCAAGGAAGGCCAGCCCTACACGGTGACCTCGGTGCGCCTGTCCGGTGACTACCTCGGCAAGGAAGACGACTTCAAGCGGCTGATCGGCATCCGCGCCGGCGAGCCCTACCGTGCCGCCGTCGTCACCGGCACCACCAAGGCCTTCACCGACCGCTTCGGCACCTTCGGCTATGCCTTCGCCCGGGTGGAGGCGCGCACCGAGATCGACCGTGCCAACGGCCGGGTGGCGGTGGTGCTGGCGGCCGACCCGCAGCGCCGGGTCTACGTGCGCCGCATCGACGTGGCCGGAAATACCCGCACCCGCGACGAAGTGGTGCGGCGCGAGTTCCGCCAGCTCGAGTCGTCGTGGTACGACGGTGAGCGCATCAAGCTCTCGCGTGAGCGTGTCGAGCGACTGGGCTACTTCAAGGACGTGGAGGTCGCCGAGAACGAGGTCGCCGGCACCGTCGACCAGGTCGACCTGACCGTCAATGTCACCGAAAAGCCCACCGGCAACCTGATGCTGGGCGTGAGCTTCTCCAGCGCCGACAAGCTGGCGCTCAGCGCCTCGGTCAAGCAGGACAACGTGTTTGGCTCGGGCAACTACCTGGGCCTGGAAATCAACACCAGCAAGACCGGACGCAGCCTGGTGTTCTCCACCGTCGACCCGTACTTCACCGTCGACGGCATCTCGCGCGGCATCGACCTGTACTACCGCACCTCGCGGCCCTTCAACAGCCTGGGCGACCAGTACCAGATCTCCAATCCGGGCGCGGCCATCCGCTTCGGTGTGCCGTTCACCGAGTACGACACGGTGTTCTTCGGCATCGGCATCGAGCAGACCAACATCGGCGCCAACACCGGCATCCCGAACCAGTATTTCGACTACCGCTTCCGCTACGGTGCGCGCTCCACGTCATTGCCACTGACGCTGGGCTGGGCGCGTGATCAGCGCGACAGTGCGCTCACCCCCACCGCCGGCCGCTACCAACGCGCCAATGTCGAGTGGAGCGTTGCCGGTGACGTGCGCTTCCTGCGCACCAACCTGCAATACCAGCAGTTCTTCCCGCTGTGGCAGAAGCTGTCGCTGGGCGTCAACGGCGAGGTCGGCTGGGGCATCGGCCAGGGCGGCCGGCCGTACCCGGTGTTCAAGAACTTCTACGGCGGTGGCCTGGGCTCGGTGCGGGTGTTCGAGCAGAACTCGCTGGGCGTGATCGACCCCACCGGCGCCTACATCGGCGGGGCCAAGAAGATCAACCTCAACACCGAGCTGTACTTCCCGGTACCCGGCACCGGCAACGACAAGTCGCTGCGCATCTTCGCCTTTGCCGATGCCGGCAACGTGTGGCGCGATGGCGAGAAGATCACCGGCGACAGCCTGCGTTCTTCGGCTGGTTTCGGCCTGTCGTGGATCTCGCCGGTGGGCCCGCTCAAGCTGAGCTGGGGGGTGCCGTTGAAGAAGTTGCCCACGGATAGAATCCAACGTTTCCAATTCCAGATCGGGACTGCGTTCTGATGATCACGATGACCTTGAAGTCCCTGGCCGCCGCCGCCCTGATCGGCCTGTCGGCCCTGCTGGCCAGCACCGGGCTGGCGCAAGCGCAAGAGCTGAAGATCGGCTACGTCAACAGCGAGCGGGTGCTGCGCGAAGCCGCCCCGGCCAAGGCCGCGCTCGCCCGCATGGAGGCCGACTTCAGCAAGCGCGACAAGGACCTCAACGAGCAGGCCGGCAAGCTCAAGGCCTCGGCCGACAAGCTCGAGAAGGATGCGCCCACGCTGCCCGAGGCCGAGCGCAACCGCCGCCAGCGTGATCTGGTTGAGCAGGACCGTGACCTGCAACGCAAGCGCCGCGAGTTCCAGGAAGACCTGAACCAGCGCCGCAACGAAGAAACTGCCGGCATCGTCGAGCGCGCCAACAAGGTCATCAAGTCGATCTTCGAAGGCGAGAAATACGACCTGATCCTGCAGGACGTGGTGTTCGCCGGCCCGCGTGTGGACATCACCGAAAAGGTGATCAAGGCGCTCAACACCGCGCCCGCCGGCAAGTAAGGCGGCCGTGGCCTCCCCGGTGCGGCTGGCCGACGTGGTGGCCGCCTTGGGCGGCACCTTGATCGGCGACGATGCGCTGGCCATCGTGCGGCTGGCCCCGCTGGAATCGGCCGACGCCACCAGCCTGAGCTTCCTGGCCAACCCGCGCTACGCGGCGCAACTGGCCGCCTCGCAGGCGGCCTGCGTGATCGTCGCGCCCGCGCTGCAAGACATGGCCGTGGTGCGTGGCGCGGCCATTGTCACGCCCGACCCCTACCTGTACTTTGCCCGCCTCACCCAGTGGTGGGCGGCCCGCACACGTCATGCGCCGGCGGCGGGCGTGCACCCCAGCGCGGTGGTCGAGCCCGGTGCACGCATCCACGCCAGCGCCTCGGTCGGCGCGTTGGCGTACGTCGGCGCGGGTGCGGTGATCGGGCCCGGCGCGGTGATCGGCACCCATTGCCATATCGGAGGCGATGCCGCGGTGGGCGAGGGCACCCGGCTGGCGGCCCATGTCACGCTGGGCGCGGCCTGCGTGATCGGCGCGCGTGGCATCGTGCATGCGGGCGTGGTGATCGGCGCCGACGGCTTCGGCTTTGCGCCCGACCAGGGCGCCTGGGTGAAGATCGAGCAGCTCGGCGCGGTGCGCATCGCCGACGATGTTGAGATCGGCGCCAACACCTGCATCGACCGCGGCGCACTCGACGACACGGTGCTCGACGACGGCGTCAAGCTCGACAACCTGATCCAGGTGGGCCACAACGTGCACATCGGCGCCCACAGCGCGATGGCCGGCTGCGTGGGCATTGCCGGCAGCGCGCGCATCGGCAAGCACTGCACCGCCGGTGGCGGCGCCATCATCCTGGGCCACCTGCAGCTGGTGGACCATGTGCACATCACCGCGGCCACGGTGGTCACCCGCTCGATCCTCAAGCCGGGCCAGTACAGCGGCCTGTTTCCCTTCGATGACAATGCGTCCTGGGAAAAGAACGCCGCCACCCTGCGCCAGCTGCACACCCTGCGCGACCGCATCCGCGCGCTGGAGAAAGCCGAAAAATGAAAGTCTTCACATCGACGTGGCGGGCCGAGCGCCGGGCCGCCCCAAGCCGGCCCGCATCCCCTCGGGGGATCGGCCGACGTATCCGTCGGACGAGGGGCTGACATGCTCGACATTCACCGCATCCTCAAGCTGCTGCCGCACCGCTATCCGATCCTGCTGGTCGATCGTGTGCTCGAGCTCGAGAAGAACCTGCGCATCAAGGCGCTGAAAAACGTCACCATCAACGAGCCGTTCTTCATGGGCCACTTTCCGCACCGGCCGGTGATGCCGGGTGTGCTGATGCTCGAGGCGCTGGCGCAAACCGCCGCGCTGCTGTCCTTCGAGTCGATGGGCCAGGAGCCCGACGAGAGCACGGTGGTGTACTTCGTCGGCATCGACGGCGCACGCTTCAAGCGCGTGGTCGAGCCGGGCGACCAGCTGATCCTGGAGGCCAGCCTCGAGCGCGCCAAGGCCGGCATCTACAAGTACAAGACCCGCGCCAGTGTGGGCGGCGAGACGGCGGTCGAAGCCGAGCTGATGTGCACCATGCGCAAGGTGGCGTGAGGAGCAGCCCATGACGCAGATCCACGCCACGGCCCTGGTCGATGCCAAGGCCGAATTGGCCGACAACGTGACGGTGGGCCCGTATGCCGTGATCGGCCCGCATGTGCGCATCGGCGAGGGCAGCAGCATCGGCGCGCACTGCGTGGTCGAGGGCCACACCACCATCGGCCGCGACAACCGCATCTTTCAGTTCGCGTCGATCGGCGGTGCCCCGCAGGACAAGAAGTACGCCGGCGAGCCGACGCGCCTGGTCATCGGCGACGGCAATACCATTCGCGAGTTCGTCACCATCAACACCGGCACGGTGCAGGACGGCGGCCTTACCGCGCTGGGCGACGACAACTGGATCATGGCCTACGTGCACATCGCGCACGATTGCCAGGTGGGCAGCCACACCATCATCGCCAACGCCACCCAATTGGGCGGCCATGTGCACCTGGGTGACTGGGCCTTCCTGGGCGGGCTGTCGGGTGTGCACCAGTTCGTGCGGGTGGGCGCGCATGCGATGACCGGCTTCCAGACCCGGCTGTCGCAAGACCTGCCGCCTTACGTCACCGCCGCCGGCAACCCGGCCGCGGCCACCGGCATCAATGCCGAAGGCCTGCGCCGGCGTGGCTTCACGCCCGAGCGCATCGCGCAGGTCAAGCAGATGCACAAGCTGCTGTACCGCCAGGGCCTGACGCTGGCCGCGGGCATCGCCGCCATCGAGGCGCTGCGCGGCCAGCTCGACGGCAGCGAGGCCGACCTCGCGCTGATGCTCGACTTCCTCGCGCTGGCCGAGCGCGGCATCGTGCGCTGACGGCACCCATGGCTGTCGAAGGGCTGCGGCTCGGTCTGGTGGCCGGCGAGGCCTCGGGTGACCTGCTCGGTGGCCTGCTGCTGCCGGGGCTTCAACGCCGCTGGCCGGCGCTGCAAGCCGCGGGCATCGGCGGGCCGAAGATGGCCGCGCAGGGCTTCGACGCCTGGTGGACGCACGAGCGGCTGTCGGTGTTCGGTTACATCGATGCGCTCAAGCGTCTGCCCGAGCTGCTGCGCATCCGCCGCCAGCTGGGCGACCGCCTGCTGCGCGAGCGGCCGGCCGCCTTCATCGGCATCGACGCGCCCGATTTCAACTTCGGCCTCGAAACCCGGCTGCGCCAGGGCGGGCTCAGGACCATCCACTTCGTCTGCCCGTCGATCTGGGCCTGGCGCGGCGAGCGGGTGCAGAAGATCCGGGCCGCGGCCGACCACGTGCTGTGTCTGTTTCCGTTCGAGCCGGCGCTGCTGCAGCGGCATGGCATCGCGGCCACCTTCGTCGGCCACCCGCTGGCCGATGCAATCCCGCTGGTGCCCCCGCGTGCAGCGGCGCGCACCCGGCTGGGCCTGGACGAGGGCGACACCGTGGTGGCGCTGCTGCCGGGCAGCCGGCGCAGCGAGATCACCCACATCGCGCCGCGCCTGATCGCGGCCGCGGCCTTGATGCAGCGCGCGCGGCCGGGCCTGCGCTTCGTGATGCCGGTGGTGCCGGGGCTGCGGCCGCTGGTCGAGCCGCTGCTGACCCAACCTCCGAACGGCGCGGCCATCACCTTGTTGCATGGCCAGTCGCACGAGGCGCTGGCGGCCTGCGATGTGACGCTGGTGGCCAGTGGCACGGCCGCGCTGGAGGCGGCGCTGTTCAAGCGGCCGATGGTCATCACCTACCACCTGGCCTGGCTGAACTGGCAGCGCATGAAGCGCCTGGCCTACCAGCCCTGGTTCGGCCTGCCCAACATCCTGTGCGGCGAGTTCGTCGTGCCCGAGCGGATCCAGGACGCCGCCACACCCGAGGCGCTGGCGCGCGAAGGCCTGGCCTGGCTGGACGACGCCCCGCGCTGCGCCGCGCTGGAACGTCGCTTCATCGATCTTCACCACACGCTGCGCCAGAACACCGCGCAGAAAGCCACCGATGCCATCGCGCAAGTCATCGAAGCCGGCTGAAAAGCGGCCGGAACAGCGGCGGCTGCGCTGGGACGTGCCGGCGCTGGTGGCCGGCGTCGACGAGGCGGGCCGTGGTCCGCTGGCCGGGCCGGTGGTGGCCGCGGCCGTGATCCTCGACGAGTTGCAGCCGATCCGCGGCCTGGGCGACAGCAAGGTGATCAGCGCGCGAAAGCGCGAACGCCTGTTCGACGAGATCCGTGCCAAGGCGCTGGCCTGCTGCATCGCCGAGGCCACGGTCGAAGAGATCGACCGCCTCAACATCCTGCAGGCCACGCTATTGGCGATGCAGCGTGCGGTGGCCGGCCTGCGCCTGCTGCCGCGCAAGGTGCTGGTCGACGGCAACCGGCTGCCGGTGTTGCCGATGCCGGCTGAGGCCATCGTCAAGGGCGATGCCACGGTGCCGGCGATCTCGGCCGCGTCCATCCTGGCCAAGGTGCACCGCGACCGGCTGTGCCTGGCGCTGCACGAGTTGCATCCGGCCTACAACTTCGCCGGCCACAAGGGCTATCCCACCGCCGAGCACCTGGCCGCGCTGCGCCTGCATGGCGCCTGCGCGGTGCACCGCCGCAGCTTTGCGCCGGTGCGCGCGGTCATCGATGCGGCCACAAGCGTGGACACATGAGACAAGCCGCGTCCACGCCGCGGACCGGGCGCCGGGCCGCCCCAAGCCGGTCCGCTGTCCCCTCGGGGGACCGGCCGACGTACCCGTCGGGCGAGGGGCGCCAGTGACCGAGCCGTTGCTGATCACCTCGCGCGACAACCCGCTGCTGATGCGCCTGCGCAAGCTGGCGCGTGATCCGGCCGGCTATCGCAAGACCGGCGAGCTGTGGCTGGAAGGCGAGCACCTGTGCGCGGCGTTGTGCCAGCGCGGCCAGCGGCCGCTGCAGGCGGTGGTGGGCGACAGCGCCTGGGCGCAACCGGCGCTGCGCGCGCTGGCGCTGTGGGCGCCGCGCGTGGTGCGGGTGCCCGATGCGCTGTTCGAGGGCCTGAGCGCGCTGCCATCACCGGCGCGGCTGGGCTTCGTGCTGGCGTTGCCGGCCGCGCCCACCCTCGACGCGGCGACCGCCAGCGTGGTGCTCGACCGGGTGCAGGACGCTGGCAACGTCGGCAGCATCCTGCGCAGCGCCGCGGCCTTCGGCGTCGGCCAGGTGCTGGCGCTGCAGGGCACGGCGGCGCTGTGGTCGCCCAAGGTGCTGCGCGCCGGCATGGGGGCGCACTTCGGGCTGCGGCTGATCGAGGGCCTGCGGATCGACGATCTGGCCGCGTTGACCGTGCCTTTGGTGGGCACCCGCCTGGACACCGACCAGTTGCTGCCCAGCGCGGCGTTGCCGCATCCTTGCGCCTGGGTGCTGGGCCATGAAGGGCAGGGCGTGGCGCCGGCGCTGCTGGCGCGCTGCGCGCTCACCGTGCGTATTCCGCAGCCGGGTGGTGAAGAGTCGCTCAACGTCGCCGCAGCGGCGGCGGTGTGCCTCTACGAATCGATGCGGCGCTGCGATCAGTAAATCAGTCGGTCGGGGCGGATGTCGCGCAGGATGGTGGTGGCGATCTCCTCGATCGACTTGTGTGTCGAGCTGAGCCACGACACACCGTTGCGCCGCATCATCGCCTCGGCCTCGCGCACCTCGTAGCGGCAGTTCTCGATCGCCGCGTACTTGCTGCCGGGCCGCCGCTCGTTGCGGATCTGCGAGAGCCGCTCAGGGTCGATCGTCAGCCCGAAGCACTTGCCCAGGTAGGGCGTCAGCGCGCCGGGGATCTTGTGGCGCTCGAAGTCCTCGGGGATCAGCGGGTAGTTGGCGGCCTTGATGCCGTGCTGCATCGCCAGGTACAGGCTGGTGGGCGTCTTGCCGCTGCGGCTGACGCCCAGCAGGATCACGTCGGCGATGTCCAGGTTGCGCGAGGATTGCCCGTCGTCGTGCGCCAGCGAGAAGTTGATCGCCTCGATGCGGTCGTGGTACTCGCTGCTCTTGGCGGCGTCGGAGAAACGGCCCACGCGGTGGTTGCTCTTGACGCCGAACTCCAGCTCCAGCGGCTCGACGAAGGTGCGGAACATGTCGAGCACCAGGCCGCGGCATTGCGCGCTGGCCAGGATCTGCCGCACCTCGTCGTTGACCAGCGTGATGAAGACGATCGGCTTGTACCCCTCGGTGACGGCCACCTGGTTGATCTCGTCGAGCACGGTGCCGGCCTTGGCCACGGAATCGATGAACGGCCGCCGCACATGCCGGGGCTTGCCCGGAAACTGCGCCAGGATCGAGTTGCCGAAGGTCTCGGCGGTGATGCCGGTGCCGTCCGAGACAAAGAACACGCTGCGATTGGGCATGGCGGTCGGCCGGGCGAGGCCGCTGGAACGATGTTCGGGAATGATAGGGGCTGGGTCCTTAGAATCACCAACTTGCCTGGCCGCACGCCGTGCCGCCGGGCCCCTATCAGCCTCAGCCGCCCCGCCGCCGTTGCCATGTGTCCCGCCCGCCTCGCACCCGATTGCCGATGCGCCGCCGCGTGGATCCGCCACCGCCGCCGCGCCGCACGATTTCCTCACCATCCCGGAGCTTTCCCATGTCATCCACCCATCTGGCGGCCGCCCTGGTCATCCCGTTCGAACACCTGAGAATGACCGATGTCGAGGTGGTCGGCGGCAAGAACGCCAGCCTCGGCGAAATGATCAGCCAGCTCGCCCTGTCCGGCGTGCGTGTGCCCGGCGGCTTTGCCACCACCGCCCATGCCTTTCGCGAGTTTCTGCACCACGGCGGCCTGACCGACAAGATCAACGCCCGGCTCGATGCGCTGGACACCGACGACGTCAACGCCCTGGCTGCCGCCGGCGCGCAGATCCGCCAATGGGTGATCGACGCGCCGTTCCCGGCTGATTTCGAAGCGGCGGTGCGCGCGTCGTTCGCTGAACTGACGGCGGGCCACCCCGGCGCCAGCTTCGCGGTGCGCTCGTCAGCCACGGCCGAAGACCTGCCCGATGCCTCGTTCGCCGGCCAGCAGGAGACCTTCCTCAACGTGCACGGCATCGCCGACGTGCTGCACAAGATGAAGGAGGTGTTCGCCAGCCTCTACAACGATCGCGCCATCAGCTACCGCGTGCACAAGGGCTTTGCGCATGCCGAGGTGGCGCTGTCGGCGGGGGTGCAGCGCATGGTGCGTTCCGACGTGGGTGCGGCCGGTGTGATGTTCACCATCGACACCGAGTCGGGTTTCGAGGACGTGGTCTTCATCACCGCCAGCTATGGCCTGGGCGAGACGGTGGTGCAGGGCGCCGTCAACCCCGACGAGTTCTACGTGCACAAGCCGGGGCTGAAGGCCGGCAAGCTGCCGATCATCCGCCGCACGCTGGGCAGCAAGCTGATCCGCATGGAGTTCGCCAGCACCGAAGAGCGCCTGGCCACCGGCAAGCTGGTGCGCACCGTGGACAACCCGCCCGAGCAGCGCAATCGCTACTCGCTCAACGATGCCGATGTGGTCGAGCTGGCGAAGTACGCGGTGATCATCGAGCAGCACTATGGCCGGGCCATGGACATCGAGTGGGGCAAGGACGGCGAGGACGGCCGGCTCTACATCCTGCAGGCGCGGCCCGAGACGGTGAAGAGCCAGGCCGGCAACCAGGTCGAGCACCGCTACAAGCTCAAGGGCCACAGTGCGGTGCTGGCCGAAGGCCGTGCCATCGGCCAGAAGATCGGCACCGGGCCGGTGCGCCTGGTCTCGCACATCAGCGAGATGGACAAGGTGCAGCCCGGTGACGTGCTGGTCACCGACATGACCGACCCCAACTGGGAGCCGGTGATGAAGCGCGCCAGCGCCATCGTCACCAACCGCGGCGGTCGCACCTGCCACGCCGCCATCATCGCCCGCGAACTGGGCATCCCGGCGGTGGTGGGCTGCGGCGACGCCACCGAGAAGCTGGCCGACGGCGCGCTGGTCACCGTGGTCTGCAGCGAGGGCGACACCGGCTACATCTACGACGGCCTGCTCGAGACCGAGATCACCGAGGTCAAGCGCGGCGAGCTGCCCTACTGCCCGGTCAAGATCATGATGAACGTGGGCAACCCCACGCTGGCCTTCGACTTTGCGCAGATCCCCAACAGCGGCGTGGGCTTGGCGCGGCTGGAATTCATCATCAACAACAACATCGGCGTGCACCCGAAGGCGATCCTCGACTACCCCAACATCGACCCCGATCTGAAGAAGGCGGTTGAATCGGTGGCGCGTGGCCATGCCAGCCCGCGCGCGTTCTACGTCGACAAGCTGGTCGAAGGCATCGCCACCATCGCCGCGGCCTTCTGGCCCAAGCCGGTGATCGTGCGCCTGTCCGACTTCAAGTCCAACGAGTACAAGAAGCTGATCGGCGGCTCGCGCTACGAGCCCGACGAAGAGAACCCGATGCTGGGCTTTCGCGGTGCGTCGCGCTACATCAGCGGCGATTTTGCCGACGCCTTCGCGATGGAATGCGAGGCGCTGAAGCGCGTGCGCAACGACATGGGCCTGAGCAATGTCGAGATCATGGTGCCGTTCGTGCGCACCGTGCGGCAGGCCGAGCGGGTGGGGCAGTTGCTGGCCGATCGTGGCCTGGCGCGAGGCCAGAACGGCCTGCGCCTGATCATGATGTGCGAGGTGCCCAGCAACGCGATCCTGGCCGACCAGTTCCTGGCGCACTTCGACGGCATGTCGATCGGCTCGAACGACCTGACCCAGCTCACGCTGGGGCTGGACCGCGACTCCGGCCTGGCGCAGCTGGCCGAGGACTTCGACGAACGTGATCCGGCCGTCAAGGCGCTGATCAGCCGGGCCATCGCCGCCTGCCGGGCCACCGGCAAGTACATCGGCATCTGCGGCCAGGGCCCCAGCGACCACCCCGACTTCGCCGACTGGCTGGCGGCGGAGGGCATCGTCTCGATCTCGCTGAACCCGGATTCGGTGGTCGACACCTGGACCCGGCTGGCCGCGCGCTAGTCCAGGTCTCGGCCCACTTCAGCCCCAAGCAACTGCACCTGCACCCGCTGCCAGCCCGAGCGCCGATGTCCAGCCCCCGCTCCGGCAGCGTCGAATCCACCCGGCGCTTCGCCAACAAGCTGCATTGGCGCTACGCGCTGTTCACGCTGGCGGTGGTGCTGTTCATCGTGGCGTTGGCGATGATGGAGCGCAGCGGCTGGTCGCGCGGCTGGATCGGCGGCAGCTTCCTGATCGGCACGGTGCTGGTGTACGCCGGCATCGGGCTGGCCAGCCGCACCACCGACGAGGCCGAGTACTACGTTGCCGGCCGGCGCGTGCCGGCGATGTACAACGGCATGGCCACCGCGGCCGACTGGATGTCGGCGGCATCCTTCATCGGCACCGCGGGCGTGCTGTACCTGCAGGGTTTCGACGGGCTGGCCTACGTGCTGGGCTGGACCGGCGGCTACTGCCTGGTGGCGATCCTGCTGGCGCCTTACCTGCGGCGCTTCGGCCAGTACACCATCCCCGACTTCCTGGGCGCGCGCTACGGCGGCCAGGCGGTGCGGCTGATCGCGGTGGCCGCCACCGTGCTGGTGTCCTTCGTCTACGTGGTAGTGCAGGTCTATGGCGTGGGCCTGGTCACCTCGCACCTCACCGGCTTCAGCTTCGAGATCGGCATCTTCGTCGGCCTGGGCGGCGTGCTGGTGTGCTCGTTCCTGGGCGGCATGCGCGCCGTCACCTGGACCCAGGTGGCCCAGTACATCGTGCTGATCATCGCCTACACGGTGCCGGTGATGTGGCTCAGCCTGCACCAGACCGGCTCGTGGTTCCCGGTGTTCACCTACAACCAGCAGCTCCAGGCGGTGAGCGAACGCGAGGCCCGGTTGCTGGTCGACCCGGCCGAACTGGAGGTGCGCCGCCTGCTGGTCGAGCGGGCCGACGATGCCCAGCGCAAGCTGCGCGACGTGCCGGCGGCGATGGCCGGCGACATCGAGCTGCTGGGCCGCGAGATCGAGCGCATGCGTGGCGAAAACGCCCCGCTGGCGCAGATCCAGCAGGCCGAGCGCCGGCTCGAGCGTGCGCCGCGCGGCGAAGCCGAGGCGCGCGCAGCCTACCAGCGCGAGCAGGACCTGGCGCGCGCCCAATCGCTGCCGCTGGCCGGGCTGGCACCGCAGGCCGGCAAGTCCGGAGCGCCGGGCCAGGCCGGCCAGCATGCACGCAGCAACTTCCTGGCGCTGGTGTTCTGCCTGATGCTGGGCACGGCCGCCTTGCCGCATGTGCTGACGCGCTACTACACCACGCCGTCGGTGTCGGATGCGCGCCGCTCGGTGGCCTGGTCGCTGAGCTTCATCGTGCTGCTCTACATCAGCGCGCCGGCGCTGGCGGTGATGGTCAAGTACCAGGTGTTCACCGAGCTGGTGGGCACCTCGTTCGGCAGCCTGCCCGACTGGATCCGGCGCTGGAGCAAGCTCGATTCGTCGCTGGTGTCGATCCAGGACATCAACGGCGACGGTTTCCTGCAGTTCGCCGAGCTGCGCCTGGGTGCCGACATGATCGTGCTGGCCGCGCCCGAGCTGGGCGGCCTGCCGCTGGTGGTCACCTACCTGGTGGCCGCGGGCGGCCTGGCGGCGGCGCTGTCCACCGCCGACGGCCTGCTGCTGACCATCAGCAACGCGCTGTCGCACGATTTCTTCTTTCGCGTGGTGCGGCCCGGCGCCTCGGCCATCAAGCGGGTGATGTTCAGCAAGCTGATGGTGCTGGTCACCGCAGTGCTGGCGGCCTGGGTGGCATCGCTGCGCATCGCGGCGATCCTGCCCTTCGTCTCGGCGGCGTTTTCGCTGGCGGCGGCCACCTTCTTTCCGGCGCTGGTGATGGGCATCTTCTGGCGCCGCGCCAACCGCGCAGGCGCGGTGGCCGGCATGCTGACCGGCGCGCTGCTGTGCCTGTGGTACATGGCGCGCAACCTGGCCGGGCCGCGTGCCATGCTGGGGCTGGGCGAGGCCGCCGCCGATCTGCGCTGGTTCGGCATCGATCCGGTGGCCGCCGGGGTGTTCGGTGTGCCCGCGGGCTGCCTGATGCTGGTGGTGGTGAGCCTGCTCACCGCCCCGCCCGAGCCCGCCGAGCGCGCGATGGCCGACGACATGCGTCGGCCCGGCCCGCTGCCGGACGAGACCCGTCGCTACGGCCCGCCTTCCGCGCTATAATCATCGGCTTTCCCTTTGCTGCACCGGTTGTTAGCCCCAAAAGCTAATGACGCATCCGGGCAGCTTCCCTGGCATCTTCCAATTGCCGGAAACCACAAGGAGTGTTCATGCGTCACTATGAGATCGTGCTCTTGATCCACCCGGATCAGAGCGAGCAGGTTCCGGCCATGCTGGAGCGTTACAAGGGCATCGTCACCGCCGCCAATGGCAAGGTGCACCGTGTCGAGGACTGGGGTCGGCGCCAGCTGGCCTACCAGATCCAGAAGCTGGGCAAGGCGCATTACCTGTGCTTGAACATCGAAGTCACCAAGGAAACCCTGGTTGAAATCGAGACCGGCTTCAAGTTCAACGACGCCGTGCTGCGCCACCTCACGGTGGCCAAGGCCAAGGCCGAGACCACGCCGTCGGTCATGATGAAGGCGGTCGAGCGCGAAGAGGCCCGCAAGGCACCGGCACCCCAGGAGGCCAGCGCCTGATTGAAACAACCGCTGCCGCGTTGTTGCCGGTCGCGCCAATGAACCGCATGGTTCTGTCGGCCCAGCTGGTTGAACGAGGCGCCGTGCGCTACACGCCCGCCGGTCTTCCGGCCATCGACTGCCGACTGCAACACGAGTCGACGCTCACCGAAGACGGGCAACCACGCAAGGTCTCTCTGGAGATCAAGGCGCTGGCGATCGGGGCGATGTCACGGCCGCTGGGCGCGCTGATGTTGGGCAGCACCGGCTTGTTCGGTGGCTTTCTCTCCACGGCGCGCAACGGACGCGGACTGTTGTTTCACATCACCGAGCTGACCCCTGGCGCTGCCGACCCGGCCACCGCTTCAGGGTTATCGTCATCAGATTCACCGCCGACCGCACCGCACTCGGCAACCATTTGAAAGAGGTTCACCATGCCCCCGCCAAGAGGAAAAGGTAAGTTTTCCAAGGATCGCAAGCCCAAGCGCAATACGCAGTCGCTGCTGTTCAAGCGCAAGCGTTTCTGCCGCTTCACCGTCGCCAACGTCGAAGAGATCGACTACAAGGACGTGGACGTGCTGCGTGATTTCATCGGTGAAAACGGCAAGATCACGCCCGCTCGCCTGACCGGCACGCGCGCTTTCTACCAGCGTCAGCTGACCACCGCCATCAAGCGCGCGCGCTTCCTGGCGCTGGTGCCGTACAGCGACCAGCATCGCGTCTGAAGGAGCAGCAACCATGCAAGTGATCCTGCTCGAAAAAGTGGCCAACCTGGGCAACCTGGGTGATGTGGTCAAGGTCAAGGACGGCTTTGCCCGCAACTTCCTGATCCCCACCAAGCAAGCCCGCCGCGCCACCGAATCCGCCATCAAGGAGTTCGAGACCCGCCGCGCCGAGCTCGAGAAGTCGGCCGCTGAAAAGTTGGCCGCCGCTCAGGCCGAGGGCGACAAGCTCGCCGGCAAGACCGTCACCATCGCCCAGAAGGCCGGTGTGGACGGCCGCCTGTTCGGCTCGGTGACCAACGCCGACGTGGCCGAGGGCCTGAAGAGGCTCGGCTTCGAGGTTGCCAAGTCCCAGGTGCGCATGCCCAACGGCCCGCTGAAGGCGCTGGGTGAGTTCCCGGTGTCGGTGGCCACCCACACGGACGTGGTGGTCGAAGTGACCGTGCACGTGGTGCCCGCCGCCTGATTCGGCACAGCGCGCCATCGCATCCCGGGCCGGCCATTGCGCCGGCCCTTTTTCATGGCCGCGCCGATTCGGCAGGCGCCGGTTGGCGATGGCTGTCCCCTGCTGTTCCCCCGGATTTCCACAGCCTTGCCCACAGGCGCGCGGCGGGGGCCGCCGTATCATCCCCAGGCGGTCCGGGCAGTGCCCCGCCGCCCTGACCACCCCACTTGAATGCCCCGCCGATGTCCGCTGTCTTCCGCTCTGCCCAACCCGCTTCGCTGCCCGACGACGAGGTGGCCCGCCTGCGGGTGCCGCCGCATTCGGTCGAGGCCGAGCAAAGCGTGCTGGGCGGCCTGCTGATCGACAACCTGGCCTGGGACCGGGCTGGTGACCAGGTCACCGAAAGTGATTTCTACCGCTACGAGCACCGCGAGATCTTCACCGCCATCGCCACGCTGATCAACGCCAACAAGCCTGCCGACGTGATCACCGTGTTCGAGCAGTTGCAGAACGCCGGCAAGGCCGAGGGCTGCGGCGGCCTGAAGTACCTCAACGACCTGGCGCAGAGCGTGCCCAGCGCGGCCAACCTGCGGCGTTATGCCGAGATCGTGCGCGAGCGCGCCATCCTGCGCAAGCTGATCTCGGCCAGCGACGAGATCGCCACCAATGCCTTCAACCCGCAGGGCCGGCAGGTCAGCCAGATCCTGGACGAGGCCGAGGGCCGCATCTTCAAGATCGGCGAAGAGGGCTCGCGCAACAAGCAGGGCTTCATCGGCATCGACAAGCTGACGATGCAGCTGATCGACCGCGTCACCGAGCTGGCCGAGAACGGCGCCGAAGACGTGACCGGCGTGCGCACCGGTTTCTACGACATGGACCGCATGATGGCCGGCATGCAGAAGGGTGACCTGATCATCCTGGCCGCCCGCCCGTCGATGGGCAAGACCGCGTTTGCGCTGAACATCGCCGAGTACGTGGCGGTCAACGAAGAACTGCCGGTGCTGGTGTTCTCGATGGAAATGGGTGCCTCGCAGCTGGCCTTGCGGATGATCGGCTCGCTGGGCCGCATCGACCAATCCGGCCTGCGCACTGGTCGCTTGCGTGACGACGAATGGACCCGGCTGACCGAGGCCGCCGAGAAGCTCGGCAAGGCCCAGATGTTCATCGACGAGACCCCGGCGCTGAACCCGGCCGAGTTGCGCGCCCGCTCGCGCCGCATGGCGCGGCAGTTCGGTGGCACGCTGGGGCTGATCGTCGTCGACTACCTGCAGCTGATGAGCGGCACGGGCAAGAGCGACGGCGAGAACCGCGCCACCGAGATCAGCGAGATCTCGCGCGGGCTGAAGGCGCTGGCCAAGGAGCTGCAGTGCCCGGTGATCGCGCTGTCGCAGCTGAACCGTTCGGTCGAGACCCGCACCGACAAGCGGCCGATGATGAGCGACCTGCGGGAGTCGGGCGCCATCGAGCAGGACGCCGATGTCATCATGTTCATCTACCGCGACGAGTACTACACCAAGGACGCGTGCAAGGAGCCGGGCATCGCCGAGATCATCATCGGCAAGCAGCGCAACGGGCCGGTGGGCACGGTCAAGCTCACCTTCCTGAAGCCGCTGACCAAGTTCGACAACCTGGCGCCGGGCAGCAGCGGCTCTGGCGAGTACTGAAAGCACTCGCCTCAAAGTACTGGACGAATCCACAGTGACTGTCTATATTGACAGTCATGCGAACCATCCCCGTCTACCCCGCCCGCCCCATGCCGCCTGCCGGCATGGCCAACATGCCGTTCAAGGGCCGAGGCACCGCCTGGTCGCTGGCGCATCGTTTCGCCAAGGACGAGCGCCACCCTTGCGACGACGGCTGGGGCACGCTGGACCAGGCCGTGGCCGAGCAGGCCTTGCCGTCGGCCACCCGGGTGCTCGAAGAACAGGTCAAGTCCATCCTGGCCGGCAACGACTCACCCGACATCGGCTTCGACCTGTCGATCAACCCGTACCGGGGCTGCGAGCACGGCTGCATCTACTGCTACGCCCGGCCCACGCACAGCTACCTCAACCTCTCACCCGGCCTCGATTTCGAGACCCGCATCATCGCCAAGGTGAACGCCGCGCAGCGGCTGCGCGAGGCGTTCTCGGCGCGCAATTACTCGCCGATGTTGCTGAACATCGGCTCGGCCACCGACGCCTATCAGCCGGCCGAGCGCCGGCTGCGCATCACCCGTTCGGTGATCGAGGTCTGCAACGAGTTCAAGCACCCGTTTTCGCTGATCACCAAATCATCGGGTGTCGAGCGCGACATCGATCTGATCGCGCCGATGGCCGCGCAGCGGCTGGCCGCGGCCTACGTGTCCATCACCACGCTCGATCCGGCGCTGGCCCGGGTGATGGAGCCGCGCGCCGCGTCGCCCGAGCGTCGGCTGCAGACCATCCGCCGGCTGGCGGCCGCAGGCATCCCGGTGGGGGTGAGCGTGTCGCCGGTGATCCCGTTCATCAACGAACCCGAGCTCGAGCGCATCCTCGAGGCCGCCAAAGACGCCGGCGCCACCTCGGCCTTCAGCATCGTGATCCGCCTGCCCTGGGAGGTGAACCCGCTGTTCCAGCAATGGCTGGCCCAGCACTTTCCCGATCGCGCTGCACGGGTGATGGCCCGCATCCGCGAGATGCGCGGCGGCGCCGACAACAGCAGCCGCTTTGGAGAGCGTTTGACCGGCAGCGGTGTCTGGGCGCAACTGCTGCGCCAGCGCTTCCACCAGGCCAGCGCGCGGCTGGGGCTCGATCGGGCGCGGGTCGAGCTGGATCTGACGCAGTTCCGCAGCGCGCGCCGGGCGGCGGCAGTGGCCTCGGCCCAGGCCAGCCTGTTCTAGGCGATGGCCTGGCGTCAGCGGCCCGGCGCGTCAACCGCTGCCGGTGCCGCGGGGCTGTCGTCTGGCAAGGGATGGCCCGGCAGGGTGGGGCCGCTTTCCGCCGCAGGCTCCAGGCGCTGCCCACGCAGCAGCAGCCCGCCCGGTGAGCGTCCGCTGCGGCGGATGCCGGCGATGTGGGTGATCGGCCTGCAGTAGCGCTGCTGCAGGCTGGCCGCCATGGCCTGCAGCACACCGCTGTCGGTGATGTGCTCGCGGTGTCGCCGCAGCAGCAGGCCGGCCATCTCGATCAGGCGGGCGTTGCGGGTGGCCTCGCCCTTGGCGAGCAAGGACTCCACTGCGCTGCGCTGCGCGCCCTGCAGGGCCAGGCGCATGGCCTCTTCGGCCACGCCGGTGATCTCGGCATGGCAGGCGCGCAGCATCTGGGTGATGGCCTCGTGATGCAAGGCCGAGGCCACCAGGATCTCGGTGATCGATTTCGACACGCAAAAGCGCATGCCGATGCCGCGCACCATCTTGTCCTGCAGGCCGGCGGCCACGTCGCGCTGCGGCAGTCGCGTCCACAGCGCCAGCACCAGGTTGGCGGCTTCCAGGTCGAAGTCCTCGTGGGCGGCCTCGTCGGCCAGCGCCTGGGCGATCCGCTGGGCCTCGTCGAGTTGGCGTGCCAGCAGGGCGCGCAAGGCGCCGGCGGCGCGGTCGAAGCGCTGCAGCCGGCGCGAGGCCGGGTAGGTCGCCAAGAATTGCTGCAGCTGGGTGTGCACCGTCAGCAGGCGGCGCGCATCGCCCATGTCGTGGCGCACCATGCCCAGCAGCATCAATGTCAGCGCATCGAACAGGCGTGACTGGGTGCCGATGGCGACAGCGCGCTCCAGCATCTCCAGCGCCAGTTCACGATCGCCCAGGTAGAAGGCCAGCGTGCCGCAGTGCTGCAGCCGCAGGTTGCAGCCCGGTGTGATCTCGGTCACCGCGTGGTAGCTGCGCAGCGCCTGTGCCAGTTCACCCTGGTCAACCTGCACGCGGCCCAGCACGTCGTAGGCCTCGGCCATGTGGGGCTGGCTGCGCACCAGCGCTTCGACCTGGCGCCGGGCGTTCACCGTGTCGCCGGCGGCAAAGTGCGAGCGCGCCACGCCCAGCCGGGCCCAGGGCAGGTCGCGGTCCTGCGCCAGTTGCTGGAACAGGGCCATCGCCTCGTCGATCCGCCCCATCTTCAGCAGGATCTCGGCGGCCATGCGCGCACAGTGCAGGCCATAGGGCTGTTTGGCCTCGTGGCGCTGCAGGCAGGCGGCCACCGCGCGGGCATGCTGGTGGCGTTCCAGCGCGTCGAAGATGGCGCCCAGCTCCTGCTTGCGCCGGCGCGCCACGCCCAGCCGCTCGGCCAGCGCGCTGAGCTTGTAGGGCCGCAGCACGAAGCAGTCGAGCGCCGCCTCGGCCGCCTCCACCACCTGGGCGTAGGTGGCCTCGCTGGCCAGCATCACGAAGACCGTGTTGTGCGGCAGCACCGCGTCGCGCCGCAGCTCTTCGAGCAGGGCCTGGCCGCTCAGCTCGCTGCCTTCGATGAAGTCGGCGCACAGCACGAAGTCGAAGTCCATCTGCTCGAGCGACAAACGCGCGTCGGCCAGCCCCTTGCACTGGCGCACCTGGGCGATGCCCAGCTCGCGCAGCTGTGCCACGGTGGCGCGGCGCAGGGTCGGGTTGCCGTCGATGACGAGCGCACGGGCGCCCAGCGACTGCGGATCGGTCAGCACGGGCTGTAGGTTCGGTCGCAGAGAAAGGGACACCGGCGCCGGTGACGGCGCACGGTGGCTGCGGGCCTCGGTACAGCCTCGGGCCTCTCTGGTTATCGGCCGCTGCGGCGCCGGCTTGAGCCGCGACCGCCGGCGAATGCCAGCGGTTGCCGGCGTGGCATCGACGCCCGGACTGCTACTTGAACAGGTCCTTGACCCGGTCGGTCCAGCTCTTGGCGTTGGGCGAGTGCTTCTCGCCACCCTTCTTCAGCGATTCGTCCAGCTCCTTGAGCAGCTTGCGCT
>MESD01000119.1 GCA_001770815.1 Burkholderiales bacterium RIFCSPHIGHO2_12_FULL_69_20 | reverse complement strand
GCCGAACTGGAACTGGTAGTTGCAGTTGCCTGCCGTGCAGCCCGATCCTGCGGCCAGCACGGCCTTGAACGGACTCCAGCAGTAGCCGGCCCAGTGGGGAGAGAGGTCCGTGACGAAGCGGGGGCTTGCGATCGGATCGGTCGGCAGGTCGACCTCCTGCCACCCAATGCAGGCGCCGCGTCCACCGGCCGCATAGAGCCGGAAACGCTGCTGGTTGTCGGCGCGGATACGGCACTGGGCGTCGGCAACCATGTAGTCGGCGCCATTGCGGTGGGCTTCGCCATGGGCGAACCAGTCGCCGGCGGTGCAGCTCGGAACGAGTTCGACCTCGACGCTCAGATCACGCCGAGTCGTGAAGTTGCCGATGCCGCTGTAGATCTGGCAGAGCTTCGTGGTCGTGCCGGCAGGCGTGGCGACTTCGCTGGTGGTGCAACCGCTGTAGTACGCGGCCAGGCTGCCCAGATCGATCGAAGGATTGCGTGCGATGCGACTCGCGGCGGCAACGGCCGGGTCGTTCGCACCGATGGCAGGGCGGGGTGTGTTGGCCGAGTTGACCGCGTTGCGCAGCGCCTGGCAGGTCGGGTCGTTCGGTGTCAGTGCACACGCGGCGAGCTTGGCATTGGCGTCGGCGCCCAGGCTCGGCCTGCCGGCGTAGGCGGTCTCCGGCGGCGCATTCGTGTAGCCGGGCACGACCGCGGTGGCGCTGGGGGCGTTGACCAGTCCCCGGATCACCGCATTGGCGGCAGTGCCGGCGGCCACGCCCTGGTCATGCGACTGGGCGAAGACCTCGATCCGGGCGAGGAGGAACGAGGAGATCATCAGCCACACGACGAAGCGTCTGAACTTCATGGTCCCCCCTTCTTCAGTGCGGCGAGCACGACCCCGGCATCGCGGCTGAACGAGGGCGCCGCACGTCTGAAGTACTCGAGCGCGTAGTTGATGCTGACGTCGCCGGCGGCCGCCACGAAGCTCGATGCCGGGAAGCACGTTCCGGCGGCGCACGGCGCTGCGACGGCTCCCGCCTTCAGGAGCACGAAGGTCGGCGCGGCGGTGATGGAGAACCGGTCGAAGGCCTGCGGATCGATCTGGAAGCCGACCTTGCGCTGCCCTATGAGGGCTTGTGCGCGCAGGACGGTCTTCTGTAGCGAGCCGTCCACCAACCCGCGCAGCACCAGCGTCGCCCGTGCGCGAGCAGCCTGGTCGACGAGTCGGGCCAGGGTCGCGTCGGGCATGGAGAAGCTGACGAACACCAGCAGGGCCGGCGCCTCGTTGATGGTGGCCGCGCCGGGCGCCGGCTGCCCCATCGCCTCGTAGCCCTTCGCGATCGCGCCGAGGTCGATCCGCCGCTGGGTCAGCGGCTGGGGCAGGGCATCGAGCCTCGGGGCCGCCGGCACCGGCACGCGGTCCAGTTCCGCGTCGGTGGGCATGCGGTTTTTCCTCGCTGCCCGCTCGATGTCCTGGTCGGTGATCACCGGCTGCGACTTCGCCGCTCGCGCGACATCGGCCTCGGAGACGATCGGCTTCGGAGCTTGCGCAGGCTGGGCGCTCGGCGCGATCGGCAGGATCGCGCACAGGCCTGCCATGCAGGCGCCGCGTGCGCGCTGGGGCCAGGAGGGGGTGCGGTCAGTAGCCCACACAGCAGTTCCTCTTGCGGAAGAGCATGAAGGCGAAGTCCTCGCCGCGGACCGGGAACTCCTTGCCGGCGCCCCACAGCACGGTGGTCCGGCCGAAGGGCTGGCAGCACTTGCCGTCGATCTTGTCGGTCGTCGGTGTCGGGTAGGTCAGCTGGGTCTTGTAGGCCGTCTTGTCCATGATCGGCTCGAGGTACGGCCCGCAGAGCCCCGGCGTGCCGTGCCATCCCCAGGCGAGCAACTCGCGGTGCATCTTTGCGGTCAGGCGCTGGCTTAGCAGGGCGGCCGACCGCACGCCACCCAAGTGGTACGGGACCTGGCCGTCCATCGGGTAGATGGCGCCCTGGCAGCCGGCGCACCAGAACAAGGTGTTGAGGCCGAAGCCCACGGTCGCGGCCACGCAGTCGGCAGCACACGCCGCGATCGCCACCGGGTTCGCGAACAGGACGGCGTCCGGGTTCAGCAGCAGGGTCAGTTCATCGTCGTTCCACAGCGGATCCACCTCTGTGAGGTAGGCGAGATCGAAGCTGCCGCGTTCCAGGCAGGGGAAGTCGGTCACGACCTCCAGCCAGTAGAGGACCGGGTTCACGTAGAAGTGCGCCTGGTAGAAGCTGCCACCGTCGCCATCGCCCTCGGGGCGAGTGAAACGTGCGGCTTCCGGTGCTGCGATGCCGGGGTCGAGGTTCAGGCCGCCGAGGGATGGCAGGCAGAAGGGCTTGCGCACGACCTCGACGTGGCGGGCGGGCTCCCAGAAGCCGACCGACAGGCCGATGGTCGGGTTGACGCCGCAACTGCAGACCGGCGTGCCCGGGTTCCCGTTGTCCTCCTGGCCGCCAAAGTTGCCGATCGTGGCGCCGCCGATCGACAGCGGCAGGATGCACGACCAGCAGATGTCGGTAATCGGGTTCGGAAAACGCCCCGTGCAGGTGGCGATCGACGCAGCCGGAGCGCAGAACGATGCCAGGCAGAGCAGGGCACAGAGTAGGGGTCTGAGAGCGGTCTTCATCGCACGGTCACCTCGTCGATGCGCAGCCTGGAACCCTCCTGCGAGACGATGGCCGGGACGCCGGTGATGCCCAGCTTCCGGACGAGCGTGCCCTCCTGGTCGTAGTACACGGGCGTGTTCCAGGCCTTCATGAGGTCGATGTAGCTGCCACCGACCAGGATCGGCTTGACGCGGCCCTGGTAGCGCGCTATCAGCTCCCGCGCCTTCGCGATCTGGCGTGCGTCACGGGCGTCGAAGAACAGCAGGTGCTTGGACAGGGACACCACGTCGAGCGGGTTCTTGCGCAGGCCGGCCGGAAACAGCACGGCACCGGTCTCGTCGACGACGTTGCGGTCGAGCGTGAAGCTCGGATCGAAGTAGTAGGTGCGCGGCGCCTCGTTGAGGCGCAGGCCCGGCACGGGCTTGGGGTTCAGCACGGACTCGCTGGCCCGCGCCCTGGCCAGTTGCTCGAACTTCGCGAGTTCTCCGCTGCGCTCCTTCTCGCGCAGCCGGGCCATGATGTGGTCCAGCAGATTCTGTTCGGCAATCGGGTAGGTCGGGCCGATCCTGCCGAGGTTCTCGGCCTGGCCCAGACCGCACGCGACCAGGGCGCAGCCGATGGCCACAGCCCTGACCGATACGGTGCGCCCGCGCATCTCAGCCCCTGGGGCAGGCGATGGTGGCGCCGAGGCGCTGCACGGCCGCCGTGTCTTTCTGATAGGTGGCCCGCACCATCGCCATCAGGGTGGGATCGCCGCTGCCTTCGGCGAAGGCGCGGCGCAGTTCGACGGTCTGCAGGGCACGGCCGCAGCGCTTGCGGAATGCCGCCATGTAGGCCTCTGCACCGTCGCGCGCTGCAGGGGCGACCTGGGTCAGCAGGGATAAATAGGACTCGATCGGCAGGTCACCTTCGATCGCCGCGGCGTCGCCCTGGGCATGCGCGGGTGCTGGGGTCGTCAGGATCGACAGCATGGCGAGCAGCAAGGCGGTGCGTGTCAGAAAGCTCACGACGTTCTCCTCAGAGCAGCGGCCGCACCCGCGCCACGACGTCAGCCGTGCTGACCAGGCCACTGTTGCGGTAGCGCGAATCGAAGCTGTCGGCGCTGGTGCCCTGCACGTAGACATGGCCAGGCGGGATGACAGTGGGCGCAATCGGGTCCAGCGGCCGGCGGTCGAAGGTGTGGGTCTTGGCCCGGCCCACGTGTTGGCCGTTGATGAACACGTCGCGACCGTCGACGGTGACCACATCGCCAGCGACGCCGACGATCCGCTTGAAGAAGGGCTGTCGCTTCAGGCCGGGGTAGTCGCGCTCCGCGGCCTCGCCATCGAAGGCGTAGACGATGAGGTCGCCTCGCACCAGCGGCGCGGGCCTGTGATCAACGAGGACGATCCGGTATGGGAGGCTGGCCGTCCAGTTGAAGAGGACGGGAAGGATCGGCGTGTGGTGGATGAAGACGCGGGTCAGCGCCAGTGCCCAGATCGCACCGAAGGCGACGAACACCAGCCGGTGCCGCCTGGCGTCGGCGATCACCGTCCGGGCGCCGACGCCCAGCCAGGCCAGCAACCTGCCGTAGCGCAGACCGGGGCGTGTGATGACGTTCATCGAGCATCCACTTTGGTCTTCAGCACTGCTGTCAGATCGAGCGTGCGTGCAGTAGGCCCGGCCACTGCGCTCTTCAGCACCACGAGGCAGCGACAGTCCGCGGGCAATTCCTCGAGTGCCCGGGGCAACCGCCGCGCGAAGCTGGTCGCCAGGTCCATGGCCTGCTGCCGGTCCGCATCCGAGTTGCCGCGGGTCATCAGCGCGGCGAACTCGGCTTCCTTGAGCCGGTAGATCTCCGCGACATCGACCACCCCGATGACCTGCGAGGGCCGCACCACAAAGCGGTCGTAGGCCAGCAGGCCGCAGGCCGTGACGAGAACGGATACGCACACGGTCATGGCGCCACCGAGCAGTGTCTGCTTCATACGCTGTGCCCCCGGCGGCGAAGCAGTTCGGTGATGGCGTCGTCGATCGAGAGGCCGGCGCTGCGCAATTCGTCCAGCGGCGCGTTGTCCTCCAGCTTGTTGCTGAACAGCAGGTGGCTAAAGGGGTCGAGGATGTTGCGTGCAACGCCTTCGCCGACCGGGGACGACACGTAGCACTCCGAGAAGACGCCGGGCTCGGTGCGCAGCGACTGCAGCAGGCGCTTCTTCGACTCGTCCATCGTGATGCGGCCGCGCCGCCCGAGCAGTTCGATCGACTCGGCCTTCTGGCGCAACAGGAAGACCCAGTCCGAGCAGTTCAGCGCGGCCTCCATCTGGGCCGAGCCGTAGAAGTCGTCGGCACTCTGGGTTGCGGTGCCGAGCGCGCCGCCGTACTTGCGTGCCCGGCGCGCGGCTTCCTCGACGACGGCGGCCTTCACCGGGTCGTCCGAGCCGATGTCGCCGAGTTGCTGCTTCAGCTCGTCGATGAACAGCACCTTCTTGCGGTCGCGCGACAGGTACATCTGCCCCGTGATCTGGTACATCAGCAGGATGTTGACGACGGCGTGCAGTTCCGGCTTGCGCTTGAGCTCCTCGTTCTCGATGACCATGAAGTCGTTCGAGAAGTCGATGTTGTTGCGGCCTTCGAAGAAGCGGGCGTACTCGCCGTCACGGGTGTACGGGTTCAGCATGACGGCCAGGTCCTTGACGCGCTGATCGCCGTTCAGGCCGAGCTCGGGCATGCTGCCGGTCTTGAAGGCGTCACGCAGGCCGGTGATCGTCAGATCGCGCCCGTATTCCTTGTAGAGCTTGAGCGCCATCGCCCCCAGGGCCTTGAGCTGCACCTCCTCGAGCGTCCGTCCCATGGAGCACATCTTGGCCAGCGCCGGCTTGAGCATGTCGATGTCTTCGTTGATGCCCCCTTCCACCGTGCCATCGGCCGCGACACACTCGTCCGTGACGACGCTGAACGGATTGAGGTTGATCTTCGAGTCGGACCGGAACTCGATGTAGGTGCCGCCCGCCTTCTTGCAGAGCTTCTCGAAGGAGCGGCCGAGGTCCAGCATCCATACGCGCGCACCGATCGAGCGGTAGGACCAGGCCATCTCGTTCATCAGCACCGACTTGCCGGAACCGGGCGCGCCGATGATGGCGAAGTTGTAGTTGCCCAGGTCGTTGTCGTAGACGTCGAGCGTCATCAGCTGGCCCCGGCGTCCGCCGAACAGCATCGTGGGCGTGCGCGTGCCGCGCCACTCGGCGATGAGGGGCGCCAGATGGATGGCATTGCCCATCGTCTTGCGCGTGACGCGGCGCATCTTCCGCAGGTCGCCATGGAAGCGCGGCGACATCGTCATCGGCAGGCTCGCGATCAGGGCCTGGCGGTGCATGTACACATCGGCGTTGAGCTCGAAACCTCGCGCGCGCCAGATCGCCTTCGCTGTCTCCTGGGCCTGCACCGCCCTGTCGGGCTGCGTGAACAGCGCGAGCTGGTGATACAGGCTCACGATGGCGCCGCCGGCATCGATCACGTCGGCTGCCGCAGTCCAGTCGCGTGCCTTCTTGCCGACGTCGGGCATGACCACTGCCATCTTGCTGCCCGCGTTCTGCGTGGCCCGCACGTGGTTGGCGGTCACCGTGGTCCGGGTCGCATTGGGATCCAAAACATGTACGCCCATCGTCAGCAGGAACGGGGCGTTGTACTGGAGCGCCGGCTGCATCAGGTCGCCGATGAGCGACCCCATCTGCCAGAGGCCGAAGCGTTCGGGGAACGACT
>MESD01000118.1 GCA_001770815.1 Burkholderiales bacterium RIFCSPHIGHO2_12_FULL_69_20 | reverse complement strand
CGAGGCCGGCATGTACCAGATGGGCGGCTCGGTGGTGCACCTGACCACCGGCGACAGCCAGCTGGGCCGTGCCGAACCGATCGACGATTCGGCGCGGGTGATCAGCCGCATGGTCGACCTGGTGATGATCCGCACCTACGAGCACACCAAGATCGAGCGCTTCGCGGCGTTCTCGCGCGTGCCGGTGATCAACGGCCTGACCAACGAGTTCCACCCCTGCCAGATCCTGGCCGACATCTTCACCTTCATCGAGCACCGCGGCAGCATTGCCGGCAAGGTGGTGGCCTGGGTGGGCGATGGCAACAACATGGCCAACACCTGGCTGCAGGCCGCCGAGATCCTGGGCTTCACCGTGCATGTCAGCACCCCCGGCGGCTACGAGGTCGACCCGAAAGTGGCCGGCATCTCGTCGACCGACTGCTACAAGGTGTTCGCCGACCCACTCGAAGCCTGCCGCGGCGCGGATCTCGTGACCACCGATGTGTGGACCAGCATGGGCTACGAGGCCGAGAACGAGGCCCGCCTGAAAGCCTTTGCCGACTGGTGCGTGGATGCCGAGATGATGGCCGCCGCCCGGCCCGATGCGTTGTTCATGCACTGCCTGCCGGCGCACCGCGGTGAGGAGGTCACCGCCGAGGTGATCGACGGCCCGCAATCGGTGGTGTGGGACGAGGCTGAGAACCGCATGCACGCGCAGAAGGCCTTGATGGAATACCTGCTGATCGGCCGCATCGGGTGACGACGGACCGCCCGCTTGGCCACCCGATTGGCCACCCGATTGGCCACCTGGATGGCCGCCTGGATGGCCACCCCATGCACCCCGTCGGCTGGCGGGCCGCGCCGCCTTGAAGACCGCCTTCCTCGCCGACCTGCACGCCAACCGCGAAGCGGTTGAATCCGTGCTGGCGCATGCCCGAGCGCAAGGTGCCCAGCGCTGGGTGCTGCTGGGTGACTTCGTCGGTTATGGCGCCGACCCCGGCTGGGTGGTCGACCAGGTGCGTGCGCTGGTGCAAACGGGCGCGCTGGCCGTGATGGGCAACCACGACGAGGCGGTGGTGCGCGGAGCGGCGCCGGGCATGCGGCCCGACGCCCGCTACGTGGTCGAGTGG
Source organism: Burkholderiales bacterium RIFCSPHIGHO2_12_FULL_69_20 (assembly GCA_001770815.1). Classification (GTDB taxonomy): domain Bacteria; phylum Pseudomonadota; class Gammaproteobacteria; order Burkholderiales; family Burkholderiaceae_C; genus Pseudaquabacterium. The sequence continues at coordinate 31,811 of MESD01000118.1, read as the reverse complement.
ACCCGCGCGCAACTGGACGCCACGCAGATCGACTTTCTCGCCAGCCTGCCGATGCTGCAGCGCCACGCCGACCAGCTCTACGTGCATGCCAATGCCTGGGCACCCACCGGATGGGCCTACATCCTGGGCCGCAGCGAGGCGGTGAAGAGCCTGGGCGCCACCGACTGCCGCTACACCTTCTGCGGCCATGTGCACGAGCCGCGGCTCTACCACCTGTCGGCCGCCGGCAAGGCCGGTGATTTCGTGCCCACGCCGGGCGTGGCCATCCCGGTGCCGCCGCACCGGCAGTGGCTGGTGATCCCCGGCTCGGCCGGCCAGCCGCGGGATGGCAACCCGGCCGCCTGCTACGCCATGCTCGACGAGGCCGAAGGCACGCTGACCTTCCACCGCGTGCCCTACGACCACGAGAGCGCCGGCTTCAAGATCCGTGCGGCCAACCTGCCGCAGCGCCTGGCAGCGCGGCTCGAAGACGGCCACTGATGGACTCCAAGCTCTACAGCCGCACGCTGGGCTATACCGGCCAGGGTGGCGAAGACGCGCCCAGCACGCTGGCCCCGGGCCGCGTGATCGACCGCTTCGAACTGCAGCAGAAGCTGCACCTGGGTGGCATGGCCCACCTGTGGCAGGTGGTCGAGGTCAACCACCAGGGTGACTCGCGGCTGCCGCTGATCATGAAGGTGCCGCGCATCAAGGGTGGCGAAGACCCGGCCACCATCGTCGGCTTCGAGGTCGAGCAGATGATCCTGCCGATGCTGGCCGGCCGGCATGTGCCCAAGTTCATCGCCAAGGGCGACTTCACCCGCCAGCCCTACATCGTGATGGAGCGCATCGAGGGCGCCTCGCTGCGCCCGCGGCTTGACGAGGCGCCGCTGGCGCTCGACGAGGTGATCGAGATCGGCTCGCGCGTGGCCACCGCGCTGCACGAGCTGCACCGCCAGCACCTGGTGCACCTGGACGTCAAGCCCAGCAACATCATGTTCCGCGAGGACGGTACCGCGGTGCTGGTCGATTTCGGCCTGTCGCGGCACGACCACCTGCCCGACCTGCTGGACGAGGAGTTCAGCCTGCCGATGGGCACCGGACCCTACATGTCGCCCGAGCAGGTGCAGTTCGTACGCAACGATCCCCGCAGCGACCTGTTTGCGCTGGGCGTGATGCTCTACCACTTCACCACCGGCGAGCGGCCGTTCGGCCAGCCCGAGACGGTGCGCGGCCTGCGCCGCCGCCTGTATGTCGACCCGGTGCCACCGCGCAGCCTGCGCCCCGACTGCCCGCCGTGGCTGCAGGAGGTGATCCTGCGCTGCCTGGAGGTCAAGCCCGAGCGCCGCTACCAGAGCGCCGCCCAACTGGCGCTCGACCTGCAGGACCCCAGCCAGGTGGCGCTGACCCGGCGTGCCGAGAAACTGCAGCGCAGCGGCGCACTCAAGACCTTCAAGCGCTGGTTCTTCGCGCTGGGCGCCGAACCGGCCCACGACCGCGCCAACATCGTCGAGCAGCTCGACCGCAGCCCGATCATCATGGCCGCGGTCGACCTGGACCATGCCACCACCGAACTGCTGCAGCAGTTGCGTGAGACCGTGCGCCGCATCGTGCTGACCGAGCCCGGCGCGCGGCTGGCCTGCGTCAGCGTGATGCGCATCACCCGCATCGGCATGGACGACCTGGTCGACGCCGACGGCCGCAGCCGCCATGTCAAGCAGCTGGTCGGGCTCAAGCACTGGGCGCGGCCGATCAGCAAGGCGCTCAACCTCGAAGAGGGCCGGCTGACCTTCCATGTGCTGGAAGCCTCCGACGTGGCCGGGGCGCTGATCGAGTTCGCCCAGCGCAACCAGATCGACCATGTGGTGATGGGCGCGCGCGGCAGCTCGACACTGCGGCGGCTGCTGGGCAGCGTGTCGTCGCAGGTGGTGGCGCAGGCTGACTGCACCGTCACCGTGGTGCGCGCCGCCGGGCCGAGCAACGAGGGCCGCGACATCGCCCGCGCGGCGGTGGCCCCGCCCCCGGCCTGCACCACCGCACCACCGCCGACCGCCGCAGTCTGATCGTCGAAGCCTTGGCTGGGGCGACGGCGAGGCTGCGCGCCGATCCGATCAGGCGCCTGGGGCCGCCACCGGCCCACCACCCACCTGCTGCGTCATGCGGCTCACCGTCAGCACCGCCTGGGTGCGTGAGTTGACGCCCAGCGCGCGCAGCACCGCCGCCACGTGGTCCTTGACGGTGTCGACCGACACGTTCAGCTCGCGGGCGATCAGCTTGTTGGGCAGGCCCTTGAGCAGCAGCGTGAGCACGTCGCCCTGGCGCGGCGTGAGGCCCAGCGCCACCATGGCGGCGCGCGGCAGCACGCCCGTGGCACCCACGGCCAGTACCAGCGCGGGTGGGGCATCGCCCGGCATCGGACGCATCACCGCGGAGGCGGCATCGCTGCCTGGCAGCGGCGCGGGCGACCAGGCACCGGGCGTGGCCGCGGCATTGGCGGCACGCCGCGCCGCAGCGGCATCGGCTTCCACGGCCAGGTCGATCAGGTTCACGCCCGGCAGGCGCACCAGCCCCAGCAGCGCGGGCGGGATGAAGACGCCGCCGGAGAGCACCAGCGCCAGCGCCTCGAACAGTTCGCGCGTGGGGGTGCGCTTGGGCACGAAGCCCATCGCGCCCATGTCCACCGCCCGCACCATGTCGGCCAGTTGTTCGGTGGCCGACACCACCACCACCGGCAGCGCCGGGTAACGAGCGCGCAGGTCGGCCAGCACCGCAAAGCCGTCCACGTCCTGGCCCAGGCCCAGATCCAGCAGCACCAGTTCGACCTCGGGGTCGCGCGCCAGCAGCGCAAAGGCATCGGCGGGGTTGTCAGCGGTGACCACCGCCACCGCGTCGTCGAGCGTGTTGATGATGGTCTGCAGCGCAGACAGGATCAGAGGGTGGTCGTCGACCAGCAGCACTTTCATGGGTTCAAGGCCTCCGGGTTCGACAACGACGGTCCTGCTCAGGTGAAGCGGCGCGCCACGGTCTCGGCCACGCACACCGGCCGCTCGGCGCCCTCGCGCTCGATGGTGACCTCGGTGGTCAGCTGCACGCCGCCTTCGATCGGCTCGTAGGCCTTGAGCTTCAGCACGCCGCGCACCCGGCTGCCGGCGGGCACCGGGCCAGTGAAGCGCACCCGGTTCAGGCCGTAGTTGATGCTCATCTTCACGTCGTCGATGCACATCGCGGTGGCCGCCAGCTCGGGCAGCAGCGACAGCGTGAGAAAGCCGTGCGCGATCGGCGCGCCGTAGGGGCCGGCCTTGGCGCGCTCGACGTCGACGTGGATCCACTGGTGGTCGCCGGTGGCCTGTGCAAACAGGTTGATGCGGTCCTGGTCCACCGTCACCCAGGGGCTGGTGGCCAGGTGCTGGCCGACCAGGGCCTGCATCGAAGCCAGGGTGGCGAAGTGAACACGGGTATCGGGAGAAGCATCGGTCATGTCTGCAGCCAGTCGATCAAGGGTTGCCATTGCTGGAGGTCACGCTCGACGCGGCCGGCGGCCACGTCCCACAGCGTGAGGCCGCGGGCGGCCAGGTGGGCGTAGTTCTGCGTGTCGCGCAGGTGGGTGAGCGGCGTCTGGTTCAGCGCCGCCAGAAACTCGTGCAGGTGCTCGGTGGCATGGGTGTGCTCCTTGACCCGCACCGCCACCAGGCCCAGCGCCACCTTGTCGGCGCGCTTGTGGGTGCGCACCTGGGCCAGGAAGGCATGGGTGGCGGCCAGGTCGAAGGGGCTGGGCTGCAGCGGCACCAGCAGCCGGTCGGCCAGCTTCATCACCGCATCGAGCCGCTTGCCGTGCAGGCCGGCCGGGGTGTCGAGCACCAGGTGGGTGGTGCCCTTGGGCGGGCGCACCAGGTCGCCGTCGATCACGTCCCAGCCGCGGATGGGCGGCAGCTGCGCCGGGCGCAGCGCCAGCCAGTGGCGTGCACTCTGCTGGCGATCCAGGTCGCCCAGCATCACGGCATGGCCCTGGCGCGCCAGCCAACCGGCCAGGTTGGTGGCTACCGTGCTCTTGCCAACCCCGCCCTTGGGATTGGCCACCACGATCACCGGCATGAGGCCCTCCCAGGCGTGCAGTGTGGGTTGGATGAATGCTGCTATGTTAAGAGAGCATTCCGCCCCGCCGCCTAGTACGAAACCCCGCCCAGTCCGCGCATCAGCGCCATCAGCGCCATCAGCGGCAACACCGGCCCGCGATCAGACCAGCGTGCAGGCTTCGTCGAAATCCAGCCGCGGGTTGCGCGCAAACACCTTGCTCGGGTCGCCGTGGCCCAGCGTGCAGATGAAGTTGGTCTTGACCTCGGTGCCGGCCCAGAAGGCAGCGTCGACCTTGGCCGCATCGAAGCCGCTCATCGGCCCGCAATCCAGCCCCAGCGCACGTGCGGCGATGATCAGGTAACCACCCTGCAGGCTGGAGTTGCGGAAGGCCGACTCCTGGATCACCGCCGGCTTGCCGGCAAACCACGGCCGCGCGTCGACGTGCGGAAACAGCCGCGGCAGGTGCTCGTAGAAGGCCAGGTCCATGCCGACGATCACCGTCACCGGCGCCTGCTGAATCTTGGCCACGTTGCCGGGCGACACGCAGGCCAGCAGTTGCGCCTTGGCCTCGGCCGTGCGCACGAACTTGAAACGCGCCGGGCTGGTATTGGCCGCGGTGGGGCCGAACTTCACCAGGTCATACAGCGCGCGCAGCGTGGCATCGGCCACCGGCTGATCGAGGTAGCCGTTCTGGGTGCGGGCCTCGGTGAAGAGCTGGGCCGTGGTCGGGTTCATCAGGGTCATGGGAGCCTTGTGGGAGTGGGGGATCGCAGACAACCGACAATTGTGGGATGTTCCAACCCTCCCAGCACGATGTGCGGCGATTCTTCTGCGAGACCTGGCGCAAGCAGCGCGAACGCCTGCCGCTGACGCCGATGGAAGCGATGGCCGCCGATTGGGTGAGCGAGCACCCCGAGTACCACGCCGACCTGGCCGATGTGGATGCCGCGATCGCCGCCAGCTACAGCGTGGAAGACGGCCGCACCAACCCGTTTCTGCATCTGGCCATGCACCTGTCGATCGCCGAGCAATGCGACATCGACCAGCCCACCGGCATCCGCCAGGCGGTGGGCCTGCTGGCCGCGCGCCGCAACGCGCTGCACGCCGCACATCACGAGGTGATGGAGTGCCTGGGCGAAATGATCTGGGTCAGCCAGCGCAGCGGCCTGCCGCCCGACGGCCAAGCCTACATCGAGGCAGTGCGCCGACGCGCCACCTCGTGACCATCGCGCAATGTTCAGGCTGGCGCGTAGCCCTCTTCGGTCAGCGCCGCGGCAAACACCTCGGCCGGCTTGGCCGATTCAATCTTCACCTGGTGCGTGGGCAGGTCGATCTGCAGCGTGGCATCGGCATCCACACGCTGCACGGTCTCGGTCACGCTGCGCACGCAGTGGCCGCAGGTCATGGTGGGCAGGGTCATCTCGATCATGGTGGGGATCTCCGGGCGATGCGTTGGGTAAAGCATTGATTTTGCGCCCGGGGCTAGCATGCGGGCCATGGCCGACCCTCTGACCCTGCAGCTGTCCATCACCGGCATGACCTGCGCCAGTTGCGTGGCGCGGGTGGAGAAAGCCATCGCCCGCGTGCCCGGCGTGCAGCAGGCCAGCGTCAACGGCGCCACCGATTCGGCCCGGCTGGTGCTGGATGCTGGCAGCGCCGGCGCCACTGCCCAGGCCGTGGCCGACGCGGTGGCCAAGGCCGGCTACGGCATCCCCGAAGACCTGCGCAACCTGCGCATCGACGGCATGACCTGCGCCAGCTGCGTGAGCCGGGTCGAGAAGGCGCTGAGCCGCGTGCCGGGCGTGCTGGCCGCCAGCGTCAACCTGGCCACCAGCACTGCGCAGGTGCGCCGGCTGGCCGGCAGTGCCGCCGACGAGTTGCTGCTGGCCGCCGTGCAGCGCGCCGGTTACGAAGCGGCAGTGCTCGACAGCGGCAGCGCCGCGCCGCCCATCCACCGCGGCGACGAAGGCTGGCGCGTGGCCGTGGCCGCGGCGCTGTCCGCCCCGCTGGTGCTGCCGATGGTCGGCGACCTGATCGGCCGCCACTGGATGCTGCCGGCGCTGTGGCAGTGGCTGCTGGCCACGCCGGTGCTGTTCTATTTCGGCGCGCGCTTCTTCGTCGCCGGCTGGAAGGCCTTGCGCAACCGCGCCGGCAACATGGACCTGCTGGTGGCCACCGGCACCGGCGCCGCCTACGGTCTGAGCCTGGTGATGTGGTGGCGCGATCCGCAGGGCATGCCGCACCTGTACTTCGAGAGCGCCGCGGTGGTGATCACGCTGGTGCTGTTCGGCAAGTGGCTGGAGGCGCGCGCCAAGCGCCGCACCCTGGTGGCGCTGGACGGCCTGCGCGCGCTGCGGCCCGACACCGCCCGCGTGCGGCGCAATGGCGCCGAGACCAGCGTGCCGCTGGCCCAGGTGCAGCCCGGTGACGAGGTGCTGGTGCGCCCCGGCGAGCGCCTGCCCACCGACGGCGTGGTGGTCGAAGGCCGCAGCCATCTGGATGAATCGCTGCTGACCGGCGAGAGCCTGCCGGTGGCACGTGAACCGGGTGATCGTGTCACCGGCGGCGCCATCAACGGCGAAGGTGCGCTGGTGGTGCGCACCACCGCGGTGGGTGCGGCCAGCATGCTGTCGCAGATCGTGTTGATGGTCGAGTCGGCGCAGGCGCGCAAGGCGCCGATCCAGCAGACGGTGGATCGGGTGGCGGCGGTCTTCGTGCCGGTGGTGTTCGGCGTGGCTTTGCTCACCTTGCTGGGTTGGGGCGTGGCCAACGGCGATTGGGCCGAGGCGCTGATCCACGCGGTGTCGGTGCTGGTGATCGCCTGCCCCTGCGCGCTGGGCCTGGCCACCCCTGCCACCCTGATGGTGGGCACCGGCCTGGCCGCGCGCCGCGGCATCCTGGTGCGCGACGCGCAGGCGCTGGAGCTGATGCGCGCGGTCAAGGTGGTGGCGTTCGACAAGACCGGCACGCTGACCGAAGGCCAACCCCGCCTGGTGGACGCCAGCACCAGCACCGCGCTGCCCGGCGGCCGCGCCGAGCTGCTGGCGCTGGCCGCCGCGCTGCAGTCCGCCAGCGAGCACCCGCTGGCGCGCGCCGTGGTGCAGGCCGCGTCGGCCGAAGGCATTGCCGCCGCGCCGGGCGGCCTGCCGCGCGCCGTGCCTGGCCGCGGCATCGAGGGCGAGGTGGCCGGCCGATCGCTGTGCCTGGGCAGCAGCGTGTGGATGGCCGAGCTGGGCGTGGCCGATGCCCAGCTCGGTGCGCAGGCACAGGCCTGGGCGGCGTTGGGCCGCAGCGTCTCGTGGCTGGCCGAACGGCCGGCCGGCGAAGCGCCGCGCGCGCTGGGCCTGCTGGCCTTCGGCGACCAGGCCAAGCCGGGCGCTGCCAAGGCCGTGGCCGCGCTGCAGCGCGAGGGCCTGCGGGTGGTGCTGGTCAGCGGCGACAACCGCGGCGCGGCCGAGGCGCTGGCGCGCGAGGTCGGCATCATCGAAGTGCGTGCCGAGGTATTGCCTGCCGACAAGGCCCGCGTCATCCAGCAGCTGCGCGACGGCCTGGCGCCGGGCCAGCGCGTGGCCATGGTGGGCGACGGCGTGAACGACGCGCCGGCGCTGGCCGCCGCCGACGTGGGCCTGGCGATGACGCATGCCGACGGTGGTGGCACCGATGTGGCGATGCAGACCGCCGGCCTCACGCTGCTGCGCGGCGATCCGTTGCTGGTGGCCGAAGCGCTGCAGCTGTCGCGCGCGATCACCCGGCGCATCCGGCAGAACCTGTTCTGGGCCTTCGCCTACAACGTGGTGGGCATCCCGCTGGCCGCGTTCGGGCTGCTGAGCCCGGTGGTGGCGGGTGGTGCGATGGCGCTGTCGTCGGTCAGCGTGATCAGCAACGCGCTGCTGCTGGGGCGCTTCAAACCCAAGGTGTGAGCGGCCGACGCGACCGCAGCCTGCTCAGGCCTTGGCGGCCAGCACCTCTTCACCAGCCCACAGCGCGTTGAGGTGCGGAAAGTTCCAGCGCCCGGGTGGCTCGCGGTCGACGATGCGGTCGGGTGCACCGGCCGACAGGTCCAGCAGCAGCGGGGTGATCGCCCGATCGGCCGCCACATCGAAGAAGGCCTTGACCATCGGCGCGGTCAGCGCGTGCGGGTTCTGCTCCATCACCACCGCCAGCCGACCCGAGGCCAGTCGCACCAGCGAGCCGTTGGGGTAGATGCCCAGGCTGCGCACGAAGTGCTGGAAGACGATGGGGTCGAACTGACCTTTCCACGACGCCATGCGCGAGATCGACTCCGATGGATCCCAGCCCGCCTTGTACGGCCGGTTGGAGGTGATGGCGTCGTACACGTCGCACACCGCGCCCATGCGCGAGAAGGTGGAGAGCTTGTCGCCCGCCAGGCGGTGCGGGTAGCCGCGACCATCGATGCGCTCGTGGTGGTGCAGGCACACGTCCATCGCCACCTCGCTGGCGCCACGCCCTTCCTGCAGCATGCGATAGCCGCGCTCGGGATGGGTGCGGATGATGTCGAACTCGCTGTCCGTCAGCTTGGCCGGCTTGTTCAGGATGTTCAGCGGCATCGCCGCCTTGCCCAGATCGTGCAGCAGGCCGGCCAGGCCGGCCTCACGGCTGTCGGCATCGTCCATGCCCATCTGGTGGGCCAGCGCCACCATCAGCGCGCACACCGCCACCGAATGCATGTACGAGTAGTCGTCGGCGGTCTTCAGCCGCGCCAGGCTGACCAGCGCGCCCGGGTTGCGGTAGACCGACCGGGTGATGTCGTCGACCAGCGGCAGGCAGCGCTCGGCCTGCAGCGCATGGCCCAGCCGGGCCTCGGCGAACATCGTGGTGACCGCCTCGCGCGAGCGGTGGCACAGCTGCGCCGCCTGGCGCAGTTCCTCGGCCATCGAGGCGCGGGCGGGTCGTTCGGGCGAGGCCGGCGCCACGTCCGCAAGGGCGGGCTCCGGTGCCGGTTCGGGGATGGCTGCCGCCGCTGACGCTGGCGAGGAAAGCACCACCGATGCTGGCGAGGGCGCTGCCAGCACGTCCAGGCCCAATGTGGTGTCGATCCAGCATTCACGCACGGGGCTGTCGAGCAGGCGACGGATGTCAGCGCCGTCCTTGATCACGAAGCGCGTCTTCCAGAAGGGGTGGTCCAGCCAGTTGCCTTCGAGCGCGTGCAGGTGCATGCCCAACTGCAGTTGGGTGACGGGGATCTTCTTCAGGTGGCGCTGGCCCATGGTCTCCGTGGGTTATCGGCAGAGCGCCCGCTGCGCTTGAGCACAATCCGTGCACAAAAAAGCCGCTGGGGTGGCCAGCGGCTTTGTTTGGGCGGGTTTGACGTTCAGCGGAAGCGGCTTTGCGGCACCACGCGCAGATCGCCGGGCAGCGACGACAGGTACTGCGCCACCTGCTTGAGCTCGGCGTTGCTGAAGGTCAGCTTCTTCTTGCCGTCGGCCTCTTGCACCACCTGGCTGCGCATCGTGGCGTTGGAACGGCCCACGTAGGCATTGCCGTCGGTGTGATACGCCTTCAGCGCGGCAAACAGGAAGTCGGGATGCTGACCCGCCAGCTTCGGGTAGGTGGGATCGATCGGTGCGCTGAAGTTGGCACCGTGGCAGGCCACGCAGGCGGCCATGCGGTCTTTCAGCGCATCGGGTGCGGGCTTGGCCAGTGTGGCCGGGGCGGCGGTGCCCACGCCCTTGCCATGCTGCTCGTAGTAGGCGCCCAGGTCGGCCATGTCCTGCTCGGTCAGCGACGCGGCGATGCCGCGCATCGTCGGGTGCTTGCGGTCGCCCTTCTGGTAGGCGGTGAGCGATGACACGATGTATTTGGCGCCTTGGCCCGAGATCATCGGCACCTTGTAGACCTCGGGAAAGGTGGCCTGGTAGCCGACGAGGCCGTGGCAGCCGATGCACATGGCGGCCTTGGTGGCGCCCTTGGCGGCATCACCGCCCTTGGCATCCTGGGCCTGTGACACGGTGCTCATGCCGGCCAGGGCCAGCACCAGAGGGAGCATTGAGAGCGCTTTTTTCATTGTCTCGCGGGCTTGTGATGTCGCTGCGGGTGGACGATGCAACCAGCGGACCCCGCCGCAGCTGCACCTCTTGGGGTCCGGTCGCCACTTGATGGCTGTCAACCGGATGACGCGTGATTATAGAGGCCACCCTTATACTGATTTCGCCGCTTTGAACCCCCTCCCCTCACCCTCTGCCACGGCCCGCACCGCCGCACACGCCATGAAGTTTCAAGGATCCGACAACTACGTTGCCACGCAAGACCTGATGCTGGCGGTGAACGCGGCGATCACGCTGAAGCGGCCGTTGCTGGTCAAGGGCGAGCCCGGCACCGGCAAGACCATGCTGGCCGAGGAGGTGTCGGCCGCGCTGGGCATGCCGCTGCTGCAATGGCACGTGAAGAGCACCACCAAGGCCCAGCAGGGCCTGTACGAGTACGACGCCGTGAGCCGCCTGCGCGACAGCCAGCTGGCCGACGACGAAAGCTCGAAGAAGGTGCGCGACATCCGCAACTACATCGTGCAGGGCGTGCTGTGGCAGGCCTTCAACGCCGACCAGCAGGTGGCGCTGCTGATCGACGAGATCGACAAGGCCGACATCGAGTTTCCGAACGACCTGCTGCGTGAGCTCGACCGCATGGAGTTCTACGTCTACGAGACGCGTGAACTGGTCAAGGCCAAGCACCGCCCGGTGGTGTTCATCACCAGCAACAACGAGAAGGAGCTGCCCGACGCCTTCCTGCGCCGCTGCTTCTTCCACTACATCAAGTTCCCCGATGCCGACACGATGAAAAGCATCGTCGACGTGCACTTCCCCGGGCTGAAGAAAGAGCTGCTGTCGGCGGCGATGAAGACCTTCTACGACGTGCGCAACCTGCCCGGCTTGAAGAAGAAGCCCAGCACCAGCGAGTTGCTCGACTGGTTGAAGCTGCTGGTGGCCGAGGACATCCCGCTCGAGGTGCTGCAGAGCAAGGACGAGAAGGTCTCGGTGCCGCCGCTGGTGGGCGCGCTGCTGAAGAACGAGCAGGACGTGACCCTGTTCGAGAAGCTGGTGTTCATGCAGCGCCACAACCGCTGAGCCCGCGGCCATGGCCCTGCCCCGCATCACCGAACCGGTCACGCTGCAGGGCCGGCATGTGCGGCTGGCGCCGCTGCACCGCGATCACGCCGCGGCGCTGGCCGAGGCGGTCAAGGACGGCGAACTCTGGCAACTCTGGTACACGGCGATCCCGGCGCCCGATCGCATGGCCGCCGAGATCGAACGCCGGTTGGGCCTGCTGGCGGCGGGCGCGATGCTGCCGTTCACGGTGCTCGACGCCGGCGGCACGCCGGTGGGCATGACCACCTACATGAACATCGACAACGCGCACCAGCGCGTCGAGATCGGCTCGACCTGGTACGCCAGCCGGGTGCAGCGCACACCGCTCAACACCGAGGCCAAGCGCCTGCTGCTGGGCCATGCCTTCGACGCGCTGCAATGCATCGCGGTCGAGTTCCGCACCCACCGCTTCAACACCCCGAGCCGCCGCGCCATCGAGCGCCTGGGGGCGCAGTTCGACGGCATGTTGCGCAATCACCAGCGCGCGTCCAACGGCACGCTGCGCGACACCGCGGTCTACAGCATCACCGCCGACGAATGGCCCACGGTGCGCGGGCACCTCGACTTCCAGCTCGAGCGCGCCCGCTAGCCCGCCCCGCGACGGCAGCAACCGGCGCGGCCGCCGTGCCGGATTGCGCGCAAGGCGGGCCTCAAGTTCCGATGGCCGGCTCCGAAATTGGGACATCCAGTCCCTCTCACTCCGGAGCCTCCATGAAATCCACCCATCGATTCCTCGCTGCCACCCTGCTGTCGGCCGTCTGCACCGTCTCCGCCTGGGCTGGCGCCTCGCGCGTCGACGCCGCGGCACAGGTCAATGCCGCGCTCGACCACCTCAAGAAAGTTGGCGCCGAGCAGGCCGTCAAGGACTTCAACACCGCCGCCCAGTGGAAGGCCAACGGCATGAACGTGATCGTCACCTTGATGAAGGGAGACGTGCTGGCCAGCTCGCTCAACGACAAGCTGATCGGCAAGAACACGCTGGAGTCCAAGGACCCGTCGGGCAAGGCCTTCGTCAAGGATTTCGTCGCCACGGCGCAGAAGGGCGAGGGCTGGGTCGACTACCAGTTCATCAACCCGGCGAGCAAGAAGCTCGAGGCGCGTTCGATGTTCGTCAAGAAGGCGCCGGGCATCGATGGCTTCGTCGGCGTGGCGATCACCAAGGAGTGACCGACCTAGCGCCGAATCCGCGACGCCATGGCCGTCGCAGCCTGACCACACCGGACATCCCGACATGCTTTCGAACCTGAGAATTGGCACCCGCCTGGCGATCGGTATCGGCGGCGTGATCGTCGCGGCGGTGGCCGCCTTCGGCGCCGCCGTGCTGCTGGGCCGCCAGAGCCAGGCCGACACCGCCGACGCCGCCCGCGTTGCCCAGTCACGGGTCGACACGGTGCATGCCATGCTGGAATCGCAGCTGCGGCTGGTGTCGGCCGTGCGCAATGCCGGCCTGCAGACCGATGGTGGGCTGGTCAACGTCGAGGTCGAGACCTACCGCAAGCTGCTGAAGTCGATCAAGGACAAGGAGGCCGAGTTCGGCCGCCTGAAGCTCGACGCCGACGAGAAGGCAGCGCTGGGCAAGGCCGCCACGCTGCGCCAACAGGCCGAGCCGGTGGTCGACGAAGCGGTGAACTACACCTTGGCCTTCGCCGGCGAAGAAGCCGCCAAGACCTTGACCGGCCGCTTCGCGCCGATCCAGGCGCAGTGGGCCGCCGAGCTGAACACGCTCACCCAACTGCAGCGTCAGCGGGCCGCGCAGAGCGCGCAGGCGATTGCCGACCGCAACGATCGCCGCACGCTGGGCCTGGCCGCACTGCTGTCGGTGATGGCCGCCGGCGCCGTGGTGTTTGCCGTGCTGCTGACGCGATCGGTGACCCGTCCGCTGCGTGCCGCGGCCGCGTTGGCCGCCCGCGTGGCCCAGGGCGACCTGAGCGCACGCATCGAGGTCGAGGGCAACGACGAAGCCGCGCAGCTGCTGCGCTCGCTGCAGACCATGACCGAGCAACTGGCGGCGATGGTGCAGGCGGTGCGCGAGTCCAGCGAAGCGATCGGCCATGCCTCGTCCGAGATCAGCAGCGGCAACCTCGACCTGTCGGTGCGCACCGAGCGCACCGCCAGCTCGCTGCAGCAGACCTCGGCGTCGCTGGAGCTGCTGATCGAGATCGTGGCGAGCAACGCCGGCCATGCGCAGGACGCCCATGAGGTGGTCGAGCGCACCGGCCAGATCGCCGAGCAGGGCGGCAGCGCGATGGGCGCGGTGGTGGGCACCATGCAAGGCATCAGCGACTCGTCGCGCCGCATCGCCGACATCATCGGCGTGATCGACGGCATCGCGTTCCAGACCAACATCCTGGCACTCAACGCCGCGGTGGAGGCCGCCCGCGCCGGCGAGCAGGGCCGTGGCTTCGCGGTCGTCGCCAGCGAGGTGCGCGCGCTGGCGCATCGTGTCTCGGCGGCCTCGGCCGAGGTGCGAACGCTGATCGCCGAATCGGTGGAGCGGGTGGACAACGGCACGCGCCTGGTCGGCCAGATGGGCAGCACGATGACCGAACTGGTCGGCGGCGTGACCCGGGTGCGCGCGCTGATCGGCGACATCTCGGCGGCCTCCAGGCAACAGAACGAGCGCATCCGCGAGGTCAACGGCTCGGTGCGCGAGATCGACGGCACCACGCAGCAGAACGCCGCGCTGGTCGAGCAGGTGGCGGCCGCGGCGCAGAGCCTGACCGGTCAGACGCAGCGCCTGTCGGGGCTGGTCAATCGCTTCCGCGTCACGGCCTAGCGCGCGCCACGGCGGGCCCAAAGCGCCCGCCGCCAAGCCACAATGAGGGGCCGCCATGAGCGGCCCCTGGTCATTTCGGCGCCACTCGGCGCCAGCAAAGCGAGGCCCCATGCCCAAGCGCCAACAGATGACGATCGACGATCTCTGGCAACTGCAGCGGCTGGGCCCGCCCAGCGTGTCACCCGATGGCGCGCAGGTGGTGTGTGCGCTGGCGTCGTTCTCGATGGATGAGAACAAGTCCGACAGCGCGCTGTGGCTGCTGTCCACGCTGGGCGGCGCGCCGCGCCGCCTGACCCACTGCGGCGAGAAGGACGGCCAGCCGCGCTTCAGCCCCGACGGCCACCTGGTCGGCTTCGTCGCGCAGCGCGAGCAGCAGGGCCACAAGGACGAGGCACCGCAGTTCTACGTCATACCGGTCGACGGCGGCGAAGCCCAACGCGTGGGTGACGTGGCCACCGGCATCGACGCCTTCCGCTGGTGCCCCGACGGCCGACACATCGTGTTCGTCTCGTGGGTCTGGCCGGCGTTGAAGGGCGAGAAGGCGCAGGCCAAGGCGATGAAGGCCTTCAAGGCGCGCAAGGAAACCGGCATCGCCACCAGCGAGGGGCAGTACCGGCACTGGGACCACTTCCTGCCGGTGGGGCGGGTACCGCATTTGCTCCGGATGAATCTGCAAACCGGCAAGGTACGCGACCTGTTCGAAGGCACGCGCTACTCGCTGGCCTGGACCGAGCCGGATGCCAACAGCTTCGACATCTCGCCGGATGGCAAGCGCATCGTGTTCGCCTTCGACCCGGCGCCCGAGCAGCGCATCGACGGCCGGCTGGCGCTGGCCGAACTCGATCTCAAGCGCGGCCGCATCGACACCATCGCGCAAGACCTGGGCTGGGATTTCGGCGCACCCCGCTACAGCCCCGACGGCCGGCAGGTGGCCTTCATCGCCAGCCACCAGGCGCTGCGCCACACCATGCCGGGGCAACTGGCGCTGGTGCGCCCGGGTGAACCGGTGGAGGTGGTCAGCGCCGAATGGGACCACGCCGTGGCCGCGCCGCTGCAGTGGGAAGACGACGGCCAGGCGGTGCTGCTGGCCGCCGAGCAGCACGGCCAGCGTCACCTGTGGCGCTTCGACCTGGCCGACCGGCGCGCCGAGGTGGTGGTGCGCGGCGGCACGGTGCAGTCCTTCGACAAGGCCGCCGGCACATTGGTGACGGTGGCCGATGCGGCCGATCATCCGGCGCAATGCCACGCCCACCTGCCGGGCGCGGCGCCTCGGCGCATCGAGTCGTTCAACGACCCCGTCATGGCCCGGCTGGCGCTGGGCCACCACGAAGTGATCCGCATCACCGGCGCGCTGGGTGATCCGGTGCAGGTGTGGTTGTTCTTCCCGCCCGGCTTCGACAAGCGCAAGCAATACCCGTTGCTGCAGGTGATCCACGGTGGGCCGCACACCGCCGTGGGCGACAACTGGCATTACCGCTGGAACAACCGGCTGCTCGCCGCCGGCGGTGCCACTGGGGGTGCCTGCGGGCAAGTGGTGGCGGTGGTCAACTACCACGGCTCGTCGGGCTTCGGCCAGGCCTTCCTCGACAGCATCACCCACCGCTGGGGTCAGCTGGAACTGCAGGACATCGAGGCGGCCACCACCGAGCTGCTCCAGCGCCCCTACATCGACCCGAAACGGGTGTATGCCGCCGGCGGCAGCTACGGCGGCTACATGGTGGCCTGGATGAACGCCCATGTACCCGCCGGCCGCTACGCCGCCTACGTGTGCCATGCCGGCTGCTTCGACTGGACGGCGATGTTTGCCGACGACGCCTGGGCCTGGCATGCCAAGGAACTGGGCGGCTGGTACTGGGACGACCTGGCGCGGGTGCAGGCGCAGAGCCCGCACGCCTTTGCCGCGACCATGCACACGCCCACGCTGGTGATCCACGGCGCACGGGACTACCGCGTGCCCGATGCCCAGGGCCTGGCCTACTACAACACGCTGAAAGCACGCGAGGTGGATGCGCGGCTGCTGTGGTTTCCCGACGAGAACCACTGGATCCTCAAGCCGCGCAACAGCCAGCTCTGGTATTCGGAGTTCTTCGGCTGGCTCGAGCGCCACGGCAGCGCGCCGGGGCGCGACGGCAGGCGCCGCAAGTCCGGGCGCTGAAATGGGTATGCTTCAGCCCAAGGGCCCTCAGGTCCCATGAAAGCCGCCCCATGCTGATCAACTTCTTCTACACCCTGCGCGCCGCCAAGCTGCCGGTCTCCGTCAAGGAATTCCTCACCCTGCTCGAGGCGGTGAAGGCCGGCGTGATCGACACCTCGGTCGACCAGTTCTACTACCTGGCGCGCACCACGTTGGTCAAGGACGAGGCCCACTTCGACAAGTACGACCGCGCCTTCGGTGCCTACTTCAAGGGTGTGGAGATGCTGGCCGACTTCACCAAGGAAGTGCCGCTCGACTGGCTGCGCAAGAACCTGGAACTGGAGCTCAGCGCCGAGGAGAAGGCCAAGATCGAGAAGATGGGCTGGGACGAGCTGATGGAGACGCTCAAGAAGCGCTTCGAGGAGCAGAAAGAGCGCCACGAAGGCGGCAGCAAGTGGATAGGCACCGGTGGCACCAGCCCGTTCGGCGCCTACGGCCAGAACCCGCAGGGCATCCGCATCGGCCAGGAAAAGGGCCGCAACAAGAGCGCGGTGAAGGTGTGGGACCAGCGTGCCTACAAGGACTACGACGACACGCTCGAGCTGGGCACGCGCAACATCAAGGTGGCGCTGCGCCGGCTGCGCCGCTTTGCCCGCGAAGGCGCGGCCGAAGAGCTGGACCTGGAAGACACCATCCACTGCACCGCAGCCAATGCCGGCTACCTCGACATCAAGCTGGTGCCCGAGCGCCACAACAAGGTGAAGGTGCTGCTGCTGATGGACGTGGGCGGCACCATGGACGAGCACATCCACCGGGTGGAAGAAATCTTCTCGGCGGCCAAGAGCGAGTTCAAGCACCTTGAGTTTTATTACTTCCACAACTGCGTCTACGACTTCATGTGGAAGAACAACCGCCGCCGCTTCAGCGAGAAGACGGCCACCTGGGACATCATCCGCAAGTACAACAAGGACTACAAACTCATCTTCGTCGGCGACGCGACCATGAGCCCCTACGAGATCCTGCAGCCCGGTGGCAGCGTCGAGTACAACAACGAGGAACCGGGCGCCGAGTGGATCCAGCGGCTGACCAACGCCTTCCCCAAGTTTGCGTGGATCAACCCCGAGCCGCAGGGCGTGTGGCAGTACCGGCAGAGCATCTCGGTGATGCAGCAACTCGTCAACCAGCGCATGTTCCCGCTCACGCTGGCGGGCCTGGAAGGGGCGATGCGCCTGCTGTCCAAGTGAATGGTTGCCCGGCATGACGGCGCCTGGGCGTCGAGGCTGGCGCACCGCCACCGGGCGGGCCGCTGAAGTGGGCAAGTTGCGCGGGATCACACGGGCCCTGGCCGTGTACACCGCCGCCGGTGCATTGCTGCTGGGCGGTGGCTGCGCGCTGATCCAGCCCCCCACCGCCGCCGGCGCCGACGCCGATGCGTCGCTGCCATCCACCACCCGCGCGGCCCTGATCCTGACGGTAGACGCGCCCACGCCGCTGCGCAACCTGCTGGAGCGCCACCTGGATCTGGCGCGGCTGCAGCAATTGCCCGCCAATGAGCGCCTGGGCAATGGTGAATTGAACCGCCTGATCGCCGCCGCCCCGTCGCAGGCGCGCGAGTTGCTGCAGACCGAGGGCTACTTCGACGCCCAGGTCAGCGTGCAGCGCGAGAACGATGGCCGCAGCGCCACCAGCACGGCCAGCCAGCCACGTGCCAGCCAGGCGTCGGCCCTGACCCCCGCGCGTGTGCGCCTGCAGGTACAGCCTGGCCCGCCCACCCGGGTGACCGAGCGGCGGGTGGAGACCGAAGGCGCACTGGCCCGGCGCGCCAGCGTGGGCGATGCCGATGCGCTGGCGCTGCAGCAGACGCTGCAGACCGTCGGCGCGCTGCGCCCGGGGCAGGTGTTCCGCAACGCCGACTGGGCAGCCAGCAAGCAGCAACTGCTCACCCGGCTGCGCAGTGCCGGTTATGCCGCCGCCACCCTCAGCGGCAGCAGTGCGGCCATCGATGCCAGCACCCAGACCGCCAGGCTGATGGTGGTGCTCGACAGCGGCCCGCTGTTTGGCGCCGGCCCGGTGGTGGTGACCGGACTGCAGCGCCATGACGAGGCCATGGTCAGGCATCTCGCGGGCTTCGGCGAGGGCGCGGCGCTGACCGAAGAGCGGCTGCTGGCCTACCAGGACCGGCTGCAGAAGACGCTGTTGTTCCAGTCGATCAGCGTCGGCTTCGAGCCCGACCCGGCCGGTGCCGCGCAAACGCCGGTGCGCGTGCGCCTGACCGAACTGCCACTGCAACAGGCCACGGTGGGCGTGGGCGTCAGCGCCAACACCGGCCCCCGGGTGACGCTGGAGCACCTGCACCGCCGCCCGTTCGATTGGCCAGTGGTGGCCTACAACAAGCTCGAATGGGCCCGCGACAGCCAGAGCTGGGCGGGCGACTTCCAGACCCACCCCGGTGCCGGCTTCTACCGCAACCTGCTGGGCGTGCAGATCGACCGGCTGCGCAGCGACACCGACGTGGTGCTGTCGCAGCGGCTGCGCCTGGGCCGCACCCAGGACACACCGCGGCTGGAGCGGCTGTATTTCCTGGAACTGCTGCGCTCGCGGCAGGCCGAGCTGCCGGGCGCGGCCGTGGTGCTGTCGTCGTCGGCAGCGGCCAGCACCGCCACCGCGCTGAGCGCCAACCTGCACCTGGTCTGGCGTGATCTCGACAGCGTGCTGCTGCCCACCCGCGGCATCACGCTGGCGCTGCAAGGCGGCGCCGGCCAGGCCCGCCACCCCGGTGTGCCGGATGGCCCGTTCGCCCGCCTGCACGGCCGCTTCACCGGCTACCTGCCACTGGGCCAGAACTGGTATGGCCAGGCCCGCCTGGAAGCCGGCCAGATCATCAAGCGCGACGCCGTGGTGGTGCCCGATGCGCTGGGCTTTCGTGCCGGTGGCGACGACTCGGTGCGCGGTTATGCCTACCGCTCGCTGACCCCGGTCGACGAGGCCGGCGGCACGGTCAGCGGCCTGAACGTGTTGACCGCCAGCGTGGAGGTGGCGCGGCCCATCCTGGCCTCGATGCCGTCGGTGTGGGGCGCGCTGTTCATCGACGCCGGGCGGGCGGTGACCCACTGGCGCGACTTCAAGCCGGCGCTGGGCTACGGCGTGGGCCTGCGCTGGCGCAGCCCGATCGGCCCGCTGCGCGCCGATCTGGCCTGGGCCGACGAGCTGAAGAAGCTGCGGCTGCACCTGTCCGTGGGCATCGCGTTCTGACCATGGCCGCCGCACCGCCCTCGCCAGACCCGCTGCCCACGCGCAGCGCGGTCACGGGCGCCGCGGCGGCAGCCCGGCCACGGCGCAGCGCCGTCCGCCGGCTGGGCCGTGCGCTGTGGTGGACCACGCTGGCGGCGCTGCTGGTGGTGGGCGCCACGGCCCTGGTGGCCTGGCGGCACGAGGCCGTGCTGCCCTGGCTGCTGCAACGCGTGCCGGGCCTGCAGGCCAGCGGTGTGCAGGGCACGCTGGCCACGGGCAGCCTGCGCATCGCCAAGCTCGACTGGCAGTTGCCCGGCAACGCCGGTCGGCTGCAGCTGTGGCAGCTGCAGGTCGACGGCGGTCGCATGGCACTGTTGCCGCGCCCAGGCGTGAAGGGCGCCGTGCTGCTGGGCCGGGTGCAGGCTGCCCGGTTGCAGTTCGACAGCGCGCCGCCCACGGGCAAGCCACTGCAGGCGCCGGTCGACCTGCACCTGCCGATCGACCTGCGCGTCGACCAGCTGCAGATCGACGAGGTGCAGATCGACCAGTGGCCCCTGGTGCAGCAGGCGCGCGCCGCCCTCTCGCTGGGTGCCAAGGCCGGGCTGCAACACCGGATCGACGACCTGTCGCTCACGCTGGAAGCGGGCAGCGACCAGGCCTCGCGCCCGGTTCAGCTCAGCGGCAGCCTGGCCGTGGCCACCGGCGCCCCGCTGGAGGTGACCGCCGATCTGCAGGCGCGGCGCCCGATGGCGCCGGCCTGGCAGGGCACGCTCAAGGCCAGCGGTCCACTGGCGCGACTGGCCGCCGAGGCCCGCCTGACTGGCGAGGCGCGTGCCGACGCCCCTGCCGACGCCGCGCCGCCATCACTGCAAGCCCGCGCCACGCTGCTGCCGTTTGCGGCCTGGCCGCTGGGCGCGCTGTCGCTGCAGACCCAGGCGCTGGACCTGGCAGCCCTGTCGGCCGCGCTGCCGCAGACCCGGCTGTCGGGTGATGCCGAGATACAGACCCACGGCTTGGACCAGCCGGCCACCGCGGTGATCACGCTGGTCAACGCCCTGCCCGGCGCCTGGGACACCGGCCGGCTGCCGGTGCAGCGCCTGCGCCTGCAGGCCAGCGGCGAGCCGCGCCAGACCGATCGGCTGGTGCTCGACCAGTTCGAGCTGCAGCTGGCGAATGCGGTCGGTGCGGCCGGCGCCGCGGGTCGCGTCACCGGCCAGGGCCGCTGGTTGGCCGACACCCTGGCGCTGGATCTGCAGATCGACCAGCTGCTGCCGGCCCGGCTGCACCGCAGTGCGGCGGCGATCAGCCTGGGCGGGCCGCTGAAATTGCGGGCCCAGGGCCTGCCGCTGGGGCCCGCCACCGCCGGCGCGGCGCCGCCCACGCTGGCGCTGGATGGCACCCTCACCGGCCGCTGGCTGGCCGGCGGCACGGCCGCGTCGCGCCCCAGCGTCAGCCTGCGCCTGGTGGCCGACGGCAGCGCGCGCCATTTGAAGATCACCCAGGCCGAGGCCCGGGCCGGCGATGCGCTGGCGCGGCTCAGTGGCCAGGCCCAGATCGAAGCGGGCGGCTGGCGCCTGCGCGGCCAGGCGGCGCTGGCCCACTTCGACCCCCGCCCGTGGTGGCCCGGCGCCGAAGGCTCGGCCTGGCGGCGCGGCCCGCATCGGCTGACGGCGCAGGCGCAGGCCAACCTGCTGGTGCGCGCGCCGGCCGGCCCCACAGCGCCGTCCGGCAGCCTGGCCATCGACCGGCTGCTGGCCGCGGTGAACGGCGATGCGTCGATCGCCGTGCA
Source organism: Burkholderiales bacterium RIFCSPHIGHO2_12_FULL_69_20 (assembly GCA_001770815.1). GTDB lineage: Bacteria > Pseudomonadota > Gammaproteobacteria > Burkholderiales > Burkholderiaceae_C > Pseudaquabacterium. The sequence continues at coordinate 10,725 of MESD01000118.1, read as the reverse complement.
GGACAGCCAGTTGGCCGGGGTGCCCGTGGCCGGCGAACTGCGCCTGCACAGCGCCGGCCCGGCAGCGCAGGTGGATGGCCAGCTCACGCTGGCCGGCAATCGGCTGACGCTGCAGGGCCAAGGCGGCGGCGCGCTGCCGGCGGACGACCGATGGCACGCGGTGTTGAAAGCCTCCGACCTGGCCAGGCTGGCGCCACTGGCGCCGCTGTTCGACGCGCTGGCGCCCGGCAGCGCCGCGGCCTGGCCGCGGGCCGGCAGCCTCAGCGCCGAGGTGCAGACGCAGGGCCGTTGGCCGGCGCTGCGCAGCGAGGGGGCGCTGCAGGTGCAGGGGCTGGCGCTGACGGGCCTGGCGGTGCGCAGCGCCAGCCTCGACTGGCGCCACGGTGAGCAGCTCGACGATCCGATGCAGGTGCGACTGAAGGCCGGGGGCCTGCGCAGCGGCACCCAGCAGATCGACCAGTTGACGGCCAGGCTCGACGGCACGCTGCGCTCGCATGCGATCAGCCTGCTGGTCGACAGCCCGGTTCGGCCACCCGCCTGGGCTGAGAACCTGCTCGGCCCGGCCGGCAGTGGCACCCGGCTGGAAGCCGAGGCCCGCGGTCAATGGCAGAGCGCCATCGCCGGCGCCGGCAGCGCCGGTCGCTACAACGTCCAAGGCCTGCAGCTGCAGGGCGGCGCCCGCGACGCGCAAGGCGGCAGCCGTCCCTGGCTGGCGGCGCAGGGTCTCACCGGTGAATTGCTGCTGGGCCCGACAGGCGCGCTGCAATCCCTGCAACTGGCGCCCGGGCGGGTGCAACTGCTGAGCACGGCGCTGAACTGGCGTGAACTGCGCTGGCAGGCCGCGGTCGGCGCCAAGCCGGGTGCCCAGCCCGACCCCGGCCGGCTGGACGTGGCCGCCGAGCTGGAAACCATCGACCTGGCCCGCCTGCTGGCGCGTCTACAGCCCGAGATGGGCTGGAGCGGCAACCTGACGCTGGGCGGGCGCATCGAGATCCACAGCGCCGACCGGCTGGATGCCGACATCGTGCTCGAGCGTGGCAGCGGCGACCTCAGCGTCACCGACGATCTGGGGCAGACCCGGGCGTTGGGGCTGACCGACCTGCGGGTGGCGCTGAGCGCCCACGACGGGCTGTGGCAGCTGGCGCAAGGCCTGGCCGGCCGGCGCGTCGGAACGTTGGCCGGCGCGCAGGTGTTGCGCACCACACCCGAGCGCCACTGGCCGCCGGGCCATGCGCCGCTGCAGGGCGTTTTGGAGGCCCGGGTGGCCGACCTGGGCGTGTGGGGCGCCTGGATTCCGCCGGGCTGGCGGCTGTCGGGCGCACTCGACACCATCGCCCAGTTCTCCGGCACGCTGGCAGCGCCCCAGGTCAACGGCGCCATGCGCGGCAGCGGGCTGGGCGTGCGCAACGTGCTGCAAGGCGTCAGCCTGAGCGAGGGCGAACTGGCGCTGGTGCTCGAAGGCGACAACGCCCGCATCGAGCGCTTCGATTTCAAGGGTGGTGACGGCCAGCTCACCCTGACCGGCGGCGCCACCCTGGGCGCCCAGCCACGGGCCACGCTGCGGCTGGTGGCCGACCACTTCCGCGTGCTGGGCCGGCTCGATCGTCGGCTGGTGGCCACCGGCCAGGCCAACCTGGCCCTGGACGCCGAGCGGCTGCGCCTGGACGGCGCCTTCACGGTCGACGAGGGCCTGTTCGACATCGGCCGCGGCGATGCGCCCGCGCTGGACGCCGACGTCACCGTCACCCACAGCGTCACCCCTGCCACCGCCAACGGCAACGGCCGCGGCGCCGACAACGCCAGGCCCGCCACCCCCACGCCGCCGGTGCTGCGCCAGGCGCAGGTCGACCTCAAGATCGGCCTGGGCGAGCAGCTGCGCTTGCGTGGCCGCGGTGTCGACACCGGCCTGCGCGGCGACCTGCAGCTCAGCACCCCCGGCGGCAAGCTGGCGATCAACGGCACCGTGCGCACCCAGGATGGGCGTTATGCCGCCTATGGCCAGAAGATGGAAATCGTCCGCGGACGCTTCATCTTCAGCGGCGAGCCCGACAACCCGCGCCTGGACGTGCTGGCCATCCGCCCCAACCTCGACGTGACGGTGGGCGTGCTGGTCGACGGTCTGGCCCACAACCCGCGCATCCGCCTCTACAGCGAGCCCGAGATGGCCGAGTACGACAAGCTCTCGTGGCTGGTGATGGGCCGCAGCCCCGACGGCCTGGGCACCGCCGACACCGCGCTGCTGCAGCGCGCCGCCTTTGCGCTGCTGGCCGGCGACACGCCGGGCCCCACCGACCAGTTGCTCGACGCGATCGGCCTGACCGACTTCTCGCTGCGCCAGACCGAGGGCACGACACGCGACACCATCGTCACGCTGGGCAAGCAGTTGTCACGGCGCTGGTACGTGGGCTACGAACGCAGCATGCAAGCCACCACCGGCACCTGGCAACTGATCTACCGCATCGCCCAGCGCTTCACGCTGCGGGCGCAATCGGGCGCCGAGAACGCGGTCGACCTGATCTGGTCGTGGCGTTGGTAGCCCGGTTGGCTGCCGGCCCCATGCGAGAATCTCGTGGGCCCGGCGGCCATAGTTCAATGGATATAGCAGTGGCTGCGTAGTGCATTGATTCATAACGCTTTTTAAGCGCTACCACAGCATCGTCACTCGTTTGTCACACACTGCGCTTTTAATATACTGTATATATGTACAGTCTTTGACGCGGCTACACTTGAGCAGCGATGCGGCTATCGTCTAATGGATAAGACAGGCCCCTCCTAAGGGTCAAATGCAGGTTCGATTCCTGCTAGCCGCGCCACTCTAATTAGTGTTTACCCTAGTCTTTTCCTTAAGAAAGAGCCACCTTCGGGTGGCTCTTTTGTTTGGGTCTTACAACCCGACCGAACGTGGCAAAGACTCAGAATGGAATGGCGGGGCTTTAGCCGCATGCCGCCATGGCTCTGATTGAGCGGTTGGTTAGGCACGTGTTTGGCATCAATAGATACGAAGAACAGCTAACAAGCCATTATTTATTATTGCTAATATCTGGACTGTATCTGCTGCGAAGCAATTGTATTTCATCCGTCGCTTCGACTAATTTTTTAGTCCGAGTGCAAATGTTCGTCACCAACGATCGATTTTCACTCCGACTAGCATATACAAGGAATGCACTGCCAACTTCAAAATGCGGATATCCGCAGGCGTCAATTTCCTCTTTTGTTGTCAAATTATTCTCGATGCGTGTAGCACCCTTGAAGATTTCCTGCATAACATACAAAACTTCAATATCATTGCCAGCATGGTCAGCACTTGGCCTGTCTGAACTTGCTTTAGCCTGTTTGCCTGACAAATCAAACCTTCCCCTTTTGGACGTGCGTACCGCCAAGATCTTGGCGACGAAGACCGCGTCCGCGCGGCTGGCGCTAGGTAGCGGGTCTAATGGGGGACTACAGCTGCACGCCGAAGTTACTCCATTAAACATCGCGAGACTACTTAGGATTGCCAATTTTATCGGCGATATCGAGAGGTGTCGCATTCAAATACCTGACGTTGGAGCTAGCCGGACCGTTGCGGTATGTGCCCAAAGGCTCAGAATGAAATGGCGGGCCTCTAGCCGCATGCCGCATGCCGCATGCCGCAATGGGTCCAGTTGAGCGAATGGTTAAGTTTCAATGTTTGTATCGTTTCAAATTCTCAACGGTACTTGGACCCTTGCTCTTGCCGTTCCTTTTCATCATTTCCTCTCATGTTATTCCATGGCCCAATGATCATCAAACACCATAGTGCTGTGTAGAAGGAGGCAATCAAGGTTGCATTGAAAATCCTTGAGTTGGGTACCTCTAGATTCCAACCAATTCTCGATCCAACCATAGCGACGAAGAACAGTACTGATAGCGATATTTGAAGTATCGTGTACGATGGTGTGGCGATGTGTGCAAAGCCTTTGTCCGCATCTTTGGAAATGACTCCGCTGAAAAAGCCAAACATCAGAATCAGCAAACCGGCTGCCTCATCATAAATTGGGGTGCCGTAGAATAAATAATTCCAAACCTCGTCGAATGACTTAAGGACTGCACCAACAAAGAGTAATGAGATTGCAATTACTAGTGCAATATAGACGAAACGCATGGGCAGTCCTTAGATGGTTGTTGAGTAAAGTATCAAATTGAAGACCGTGTCATTCATTGAAGGTTGCGTGCGGTGCTGCAGCGGCGGTTTCAAAGCTGAAGTGCGACACCGCGGATGAGATCAGAAGTCAACTGAGTGAAGACTTCGGCTGGTGAGTGGAAGTTGAGGATCTTGCGTGGGCGGTTGTTCAGAGAGTGCTCGATGGCCGTGAGTTGCTGCTGGGAGACCTGACTGAGGTCGGTGCCCTTGGGCAGGTATTCGCGGATCAGTCCGTTGGCGTTTTCGTTGGACCCGCGCTGCCAGGGGCTGCGCGGGTCGCAGAAGTAGATGTCCATCTTGAGCGCGGCGCTCAGGTCCTGGTGCTTGCTCATCTCGCGGCCCTGGTCGTAGGTCATGGTCTTGCGCAGCGATTCTGGGACGGTTTGAAGACGGCGCTTGAAGCCCTGGAGGATGTCCTCGGCAGTGGCGCTATCAAGTTTGACGAGCATGACGTAGCGGCTGAGGCGTTCGACGAGCGTGCCCACGGAGGATTGGTTGTTGGCGCCCTTGATCAGATCGCCTTCCCAATGCCCTGGGACGATACGTGCAGCCACCTCCGGCGGGCGCATATCGATGGAGGTCATGTTGGGGATGCCACCACGCTTGCGATCGGTGCCCCGCGCCCTGGGCAGGCGGGTCTTGTGGCCCTTGCGCAGCAGGTCCAGCAACTCGCTGCGCAGGGTGGTGCGGGGCATGGCGTAGAGCGCGCAGTAGATGGTCTCGTGCGAGACCGAAGGCAAAGAGCCAGGAGATGGGGTGAGCGCAGGCGGGGCCGCAGCATTCATGCCGGGCAGTTTGCCCGCGATCTGCTCAGGCGACCAGCGACAGCGCAGGCCGTCGATGACAGTGCGCCAAAGAGGCGAGTCGGTGTCCGAGCCGAGCTTGCGGCGGCCAAAACCGGCCCAATGGCGCTTGGCACGAGCCCGGTCATTGGCGCGGGTGGCACGGTACCCATCGCGCGGCGACGTCGGGTCAGCCTTGCCCCGGCTGAGCTCGCGGTAGATCGTGGCAGCGCTGAAGCCCAGCCGCTGGGCGATCAGCTTGACTCTGGTGTTGACCAGAATCAGTGCCTGGATGGCCGTGCGATCGTCGGCCGACAGATGCGAGTAGTTGATTCCCATGTGCGCAACACCTTACAGGATGCGGGTTGTCGCACTTCAAGTCTGAGCCGGCCAGCATTTTTGAGACCTAACGTTTGAGCTAACCGGATCGTTGCGGTATGTGGCTAATGGTCCAAAATGAAATGGCGGGCCTTTAGCCGCATGCCGCAATGGGTCCGGTTGAGCCAATGTTTAGGCGTCGTATTCTGGATGTGTATGCGAAGGCATTGTTCTTTACTGCCTGTTGATTGTCATACTGCAATTTTTTCACTCTTTATCTGCACAAACTTAACTAAATCCCGCTTCGCCGCCTTAATTCTTGAAAAAGTTTAGCTCCAGCCTCGTCCGTGTACGCCAGTGGATTCAATTGGCAGTAATTGTCAACCCATAGAATAAGTCCCGATGCTGCCGCGTCTCGCAGAACATCCTTCCCAGTTGCCGCGGCCCTCCCAGAAATGTATCCAATAAGCCAGGCTTCAGATATTATTCTGGGCCAGCTCTTGTCGTCTCCAACTGGCTTTTGCGCTATCCATTCGCCGCAAGACTTCGACCCCATTACTGATACTGCCAGTGAAGAATTCGAGTATAGTGCGAGTATCATTGCAATGATGAGTTTCATGGCTGGGCGATCGAAAGATGATTGAGGTGAAATTGGTAGACCCCGTCTTCAGGGGAATTCCTGGAAATTGCCATTGCGACAGCTCTGGCAGGCATATACTCGACTTAGTCCTACGCGGTCAATTGGGTGACGATAAACGTTTGAGTTTACCGGACCGTTGTGGCATGGGGCTAAAGGCCTGGAATTAAATGGTGAGCCTCTAGCCGCATGCCGGAATGGGTCCGGTCGACCGAATTTTTACGGGTCACTGCATTTAGCCCAGAAGTTTGCCAACGATCGAGCCAAACAGTGCGCCACCCGCACTCGCAAGTGCAACCCACCAACGTTTGTCTTTGTGTTGTTCAAGAGCCCGTGAGTGCAAGTTGATCGCGGTATCGACTAACGCCTTGATGTCTGAAGACGAAAGTGGTGTGCGCGAGACTCGTGCATTCTTTTCAAACGACAGTGCTTCATACTCTTCCATTGAAAGTATGCGCTCAGCGTCAACATCATATCGTCGTGGAAACTGTCTTCGCCACACCAGCGACGCCTTCTCTCTGGCACCGTCAAGCCTGAAGAACTCTGGATGTTCTAGAAAAAGTGCTTTCCATTTGTCGGCCTGTGCCTTATCAGCTGATATGCGATCAGCCCATTCTTCGAAAGTGAGCTTGTAGAACTTGTAGACAGCCATGGCCTGTATGGCCGCAATTACGTCGCCTAGGCGAGTAGCGTCTCTCAAGTACGGTGATTCTTCCATTTTCTACTCGTCTACGGCGAAGGTTGGGTTGGTGACGCCTAACGTTTGAGCTAACCGAACCGTTGCGGCGTGTGGCTATTGGCCCAGAATGCAATGGCGGGCCTTTGGCCACATGCCGCAATGGGTCCGGTTGAGCGAATGGTTAGGCAACACCGTCTAGCCAGTTGATGTGCCTGCAAATGCCGTCTAGGTCCGGGAATAGTGTACGAGCACTTGTTCCGTGGCGACTGATTGACTTCAGCATTTCAGCACGTGCCATTGCAGGAATTTCGATTGTGATAAGACGCATTTTTAGCTCAGTATTCTTTTCCAGTGGAACCCAGCGCTGATTCTTGTTGGAAAAGCAGTGGAGTGTAAACCAGCCCTGTTGGGCAACTATTCTCTCATTACTCAGTCTCGGCTGAAACACTTTCGTCTTGCCGTGAGTAAATGGATCTTTCGTATATGGATCGTTGAATACAGCGTCCTTTGTGTCGAGCGCATAGACAAAAACGTCGCCTGGCGTCCGATCAGAGCAAGCGAACCACAGTGCAGCAAGCGGGTTACTTGTCCAATCTAGCAGACGTGTTCGCAATCCGTGATGCTGCGCCAGAACAAGTAGATCGAGTTCGGTTTGTCCCGCGAGAATCTGGTTGGCAGCTAAAAGGTAGAATTGCTTGAGCATAGAGCGCTCGAGTTCTAGGGTGTTCCTAGACGGATCTAGTCGCGCGATACCGGGAAGCAGATTCCCTTCTATCGCCTGTCCACGAAAGATTGGAGTATTTGAAACGAGTTCAAGGGATTCAACCAAATTGACAAAGTCAACGAAGGTCTTTGCAGTTGCATCGGCGGAGGTGTTGGCGGGCATTTGTGTTGCCTAACGTGTTTTAGACTTCAGCTGGTCGCCACCCGTAGACAGAACTTGCTACTTGTAGCCACCTTTGATGGTGCCCAGCAGGGTGCATGCCAGCAAGGCGAAGCCGCCGGTGTTTTCCCTTGGTTTTGATGTTCGGAACCAAGGAAGCGCACGGCTTCTTACATTGAGGTTGCGAGTAGTTGAGGCAACCGTCAAAGTGGACACGCCTGCAGCGGGCCAGTGCTGGGGCATAAGCCTCCCACCAGTGATGGAGTAGCGAATCGCAGGTACTGGCTAGATCAGCTGTACCGCTGCTCGCTTCATGTCATCGTTGACGTCAATATAACGCTGTGTCGTTGCAATGCTCTTGTGACCAGCAAGCGATGCCAGCACCCGAACACTGACACCCTTGCTGGCAAGTGTGGTGATGAACGTGCGACGGCCACTGTGACTGCTCGCACCGTCAATGCCTGCATGTCGATACAGCCAGTGGAAGTGCTGGCAGAGCGTGTTGCCGGTGAAGCCCCCTCGCTTCTGCGTCCTGAACAGCGGCTGATCTGGTACCCGGTGCTTGAGCGTCTTGACGTAGGTTGTCAATCCCTTTTTCAGCCTATCGTTGACGAACACAGTTCGTGCGTGACCACCCTTGGTCTGGTCAGGCGACAGTTGGATCTCGGTCTTGACGGTGCCATCTGCAGCGATGACATCACCACACCTGAGCGCAGCAACTTCTGACACGCGGCACCCTGCGTAGCAAGTGATCAACAGCATGGCCCTGTTCCGTGCAGCGTGGCGATGCACAGCGACGTAGTCCAACACCTTTTTTAGCTCCCGATCCGTCAACGTTTTCGCTTGCCCCATTGCAGTGCTCCAGTGAATCAAATGAATTGCTAGCTAGCAGTGTGCATTCTTTGATTTCAAAAATCGACCAGAACTTGCAAGAGCGTCTTTTCGCTGTGTTTTCAACGACTTATCAGCCAAATCAAAGAGAATAACTATTAGCTTTGGTTCTGGGCGTACGCCAGCAGCGCTAGCAGTACAAAAACGTCATCGGCGCTTTAAACCGCCTACAAGCGTTTTAAATTCAGCGCCAGCTACTATCCCCGCTGACCCCTCAAATAAACTGCGCGTAGACGGTTTTAAGCGCCACCCAGCGCAAAGCGCACTTGGCTGAGCGCTGTTGGACGTACCCGGGTCGTTTTTACATCCCTGGCTCAATGAAGCGGACGCATTGGACCAACTACTTGAAGTGAGCAGCGAAACCAAGTTGTGTCACTTCCGCAAGTCGCTATATGCCATTTGCTAATCGCAGTCGCATTGCACTAAGGCTGTGCATCATCGCTGCGCTCTGCCACACAGGCACATTGCGTTCGTCGCGTTTCGCTATCGCTCCACGCACTCGCTTATGTGCAGATTTCTAAGAACACGTTGTTGTTCGTCTTATTGTCTAAGAGCGCAATCAGTTGGTTGCAGTTATTGTTTGTATTTGAATGGCTGACTTATGGGCATAGCCAGGGTATAGACAAAACCACCACAACAAATGTTGTGGGTTTTGCCCATACCGGCGACTCCGTCGCACAGATAGAAAACAGAACTTTACAGGGGTGTGGTTTGCTTATATCAACCCCTAGCGCAGCATAGCTATAGCTATCTGGGTGCCGTCCTTGGAAGGGCCACTTGAACGTGGACGCCGCATATGTAGCTCGTCTTTCTATCACTTGCTACACGGCTGAGCGGGCATACCTGACTTTCACATACCGCTCACAACTTTGAATGCTTGTCGCCGAAGTTAGCACAGAGTAGTCAAGCTACCCAATGTCTGCTGGAGCGCAGCCCTAGCACCGGAGTAAGCGTAGGGATCAACCGTTGGTGGTTGGGACTTCGTTGACCGCAAGCAGCCTTGCGGGATATGGTTTGAGTAGGGAACGCAAATGACGCGCTATGTCTCAGCACAATGTTTTCTCGGCGTGCTAACCTTAATCTGCATAAGTGGCTGCGGAGGCGACAATGCAGACACAGCAGTATTTACCATCAGCGCAAAAAAAGCCCCGGAATCCTGTTACAGAGAGCGGGGCGGGTCTTGATTTTCGCCTCTTGACACCCATGCAGTCGTCCGCATTGCGCGGACAGCGCTATTTATCATCGCTCGATAAGAATTGCGCGAAAACTGAACTGAGATCCTCGGTTGCCCTCGGGCGCCAGTCAATCGTAAAGTTGCACTTTGATTACCGGGAGTGCATCTATGCTATTTGACCTTGGCGCTGTTGTGGCCACCCCATCCTGTTTGAGGCATTGCCTGAAAAACAATGTTGATCCGATGCTTTTGATTCAGCGACATGCCGCAGGTGATTGGGGTGACGTAGGCTCTGAAGATTTCGATGCCAATAATTACGCAATCAAGTACAGCTTGCGCGTGTTCAGTTCCTACCGCGTCGGCGATGACAAGGTTTGGTGCATTACAGAGGCCGATAGAAGCTCAACCTGCCTTCTGCTTCCACCTGAGTATTAACGGGCCTTCTAAGCATTGTCCCGTCAAGTCGATGGGTGATCAATCTCCGGTCGTCCGATGACATAGAAGATCACATACTAGCTCTACTGTGTTTAACAAAGGAGCTAGAAAATGAGTGCACTGTCGAAGCTGAAGCTTGTGAGCGTTCAAGCCGAACGTAATTCTCCGACCATTTTGCGTCGTAACAAGCTGACTGGGAAAATTGACCACCAGATCGCTAGCGCAAAGGCCGCGATTGAAGGTGGCAGCTATGCAGCAAGTCGTGTGAAATTCGTCAAGGATGGCGAAACTGGCGAGCGAAAGCAGGTCGAGTCGTCAACCCGAGTTAAGCAGTGGTGGTGGAAGTCACCGACCGGGAAGGTCGTGCTTGCTTTGCGATATGGCGCAAAGCCTTTGGAAATTGCGAAGGGCAAGAATGCCATCGAGGTCGGCGACATGGACGGGCTGGTTGCCGCCCTGGAGGCGGTCAAGGAAGCCGTCCAGGCCGGTGAACTGGATGTTCAGATCGAGCAGGCCAGTGGCGCCCTGCGCGCTGGCTTTGCGAAGAAGAAGTAAGGTTTGGCGCGATGAACACGTACCGGGCCACGGTTCGCGTCAGGAGCGCTAGCGGCAGGGGCACGATGGTGGTGTGGGCGCACATTCAGGCCAGCAACCCCATCGCGGCCCGACAGCAGCTTGAGGCTCAGTACGGGCGTGGCAACGTCATCGGCTTGCCTTGTCTTGCAAGCTGCCCCGACGTACTGCCACTAGCTAGGCTTGTGTCC